>JABITU010000029.1 GCA_018668195.1 Tateyamaria sp.
AGCGAGCATCGAACCCCTCGGGTGCGCCGGAAACGGTAATATGATCAGGCGAGGACATTAGGTAACCCAAAAGATAACAATGGTACGGAGACGGTCAATTGGGGCAACGCGCGCAGGTGTCAACCACTGATCAAAGGCCAAATGGGCCAGCGACCATATTTTGATACATTCCCCAAAGTGCTGTCACGAAAATTGCGACAATCCCGATGACCCTCACATAGGCCCTGAGCCGCGTCAACCGCTTGTATAGCGCGGGGCCGGTCGCTTGCTCTTGTATGATACTTCGTGCTGTGGAAAGGTTTAGCGCCCAGACAAGCGACAGCGGAAAACCCAACAGAAACAGTGCCTGTGCTGTTTCAACGTGGTAAACAAAGCCCAGAACCACCAATGCCGTCAGGCCAAAACAAATCAGGCTCAAAAGCGACATCCCCCAAAGTGGGCTGATCATCGGTCGCCGATTGATGCTGATGCGGATCATATCCTGAAGATCTTTAGCCGCCTGGCCGCCCTCGTGTCGTGCGCGTGTCACCATGCCATAAGGGATGCCGACGACCCAGTGACTGGCCATTGACCACGCGACCGCAAGTATGATCCAGAACCAAAGGCTCGAAAAAGAGCGTATGTCGATCAACTCAAAGATAGTCTGGTACCAGTCCAAAGGGAAAAATCTTGCGTTGCGCGTTGCTTGGAACCTCATAACCTTGCTTTTGATCGATGCCCACCCTTGGCAAGCGCAAAAATCCGTGGCACCGATATGGTGTCAATTATACTGGACAGATCGATGCGCCCAACCCAAGCCTCTTTTCCCGCGACCCGCCTGCGGCGGACACGTCAATCCCCTGCCATTCGTGGCCTTGTGCGACAAAACACGCTGACCGTCGAAGATCTCATCTGGCCGATTTTTGTGCGCAGTGGGAAGAATATCGAAGAACCCATCCCCTCGATGCCCGGAGTTATGCGCCGCTCTGTCGACAAGGTCGTCGAGGCCGCCCGCGAAGCTGTTGACCTTGGCATTCCGGCGATCTGTATTTTTCCGTATACCGGAATCGAAGAGCGCACCGAAGAGTGCACAGGCGCATGGGACCCCGAAAACCACGCCAATCGCGCCATTCGCGCAATCAAGGCGGCGGTGCCTGAGCTGGCGATCATGACAGATGTCGCTCTCGACACCTACAACATCAATGGCCATGATGGATTTGTCGAAAACGGCGAAATCGTCAACGATCGCACGGTCGAGGCGCTGGTGAAAATGGCGCTGTCTCAGGCCGATGCGGGTGCCGACATCATCGGCCCGTCTGACATGATGGATGGACGTATCGGGGCCATTCGCAGCGCACTTGAAGCGGGTGGGCACGACAAGGTGATGATCATGAGCTATTCCGCGAAATACGCCAGTGCCTTTTATGGCCCATTCCGCGACGCTGTGGGCGCATCAAGCGCGCTGACGGGCGACAAAAAAACCTACCAGATGGACCCAAGCAATTCGGACGAAGCGCTGCGCCTAATCGAACGTGATCTCGCAGAAGGTGCGGATATGGTGATGGTCAAGCCCGGTTTGCCCTATCTCGATATCTGCCGCAGGGTCAAAGACAGCTTTGGCGCGCCGACATTCGCCTATCAGGTATCGGGTGAGTTTGCGATGATTATGGCCGCGGCACAAAATGGCTGGATTGATCAAGACCGGATCATGATGGAAAGCCTGATGGCCTTTAAACGCGCGGGCTGCGACGGCATTCTGACCTATTTTGCCCCCGCGGCCGCGCGGCTCTTGGCCCGGACCTGACCGGGTATTGGAAGAAAAAGTTGGGGCGTTGACAAGAACTTTGCCAAAAAATGCGCATATCCCTTGCCAAGGGATTATGGCGGTCGCGGAAAGAGCCCCTACTGATTGCCTATATCACCGTTGGTGCTGACGATATGGAACGCGCCGAACAGTTTTATTCTGCCTTTCTACCTGCTCTCGGATATCGACTTGAACACTATCATGGCGACCTGAGCTATATACCGACACCACAACCGGGACATTCAACCCTGTCGCCGGATTTCTATGTGAAATCACCATTTAATGGTGATCCCGCATCGGCCGGAAACGGCGCCATGGTAGCCTTTCAAGCATACACCCAAAGCAACGTCCGTGACCTTCACGCAGCAGCGCTTGCCGCTGGTGGTGTTGATGACGGGCCACCGGGCTTTCGCGCATCATATGGCCCACATTTTTACGTCGGGTACCTGCGTGACCCTCATGGAAATAAGATCGCCCTGTTTTGCGAAAATCAGGAGTGAGCCAAGCCCAAATGTTATATGCATTTTTCCTGATAAGGCCGTCATCCGACGCTTGTTCGGTGCGCTGATGTGAGAGAAAAATGACGAATGGGCATTAACACACCGACACATTACACTGGAAAACGTCGAAGATATCTGCAGCGATAACGTAACGGATATAGCAAAA
>JABITU010000267.1 GCA_018668195.1 Tateyamaria sp.
GCGTTGTAAATTCATTCGGGGGTAATTTTGTTTGGTAACTGCATCTCTATTCACGCACCAATTTCAAGCCAACCCGTGCCGCTGCTCTCGCTGAGTGGCGTCAATTATTGAGCGCATAGACTTAGGTTGTGCTAGCAATCCGATGCGAGTTCTCATTTGTCTGACAGCAAATTCGATGTAGCGGTCCGGGTCAAAGTCCCGGGTTGGCCCTCTAGAAAGTTTTCAGTGAGAACGGCAAGACAATCTCGCCACTTCCGTGGCTCACTTTTGCATTGCCGTTCTCACGGGCGCGGGTTGGACGAAAATCTGGCCCGGCAGGTTGCGGTTCAACTGACGCAAAAGGACGCCTTGGGCGCGCATGCGCGCGATGAGCTTGGCATTTCCGAGATGGTGATGGCCCAGCCTATTCAGGCGGCGGTCGTCTCGGCCATGACCTTTGCCGCGGGCGCCGTCATTCCGCTGATCATCGCGCTTGTAGCGCCTGTCGATCAGACATCGGTCTTTGTCGCGGGCACGACCCTGATCGGCCTTGCGGCGCTTGGGGGCCTTGGGGCCTCGGCTGGCGGTGCGGGGGTCGTCAAGGGGGCCCTGCGTGTGACGTTCTGGGGTGCCCTTGCCATGGCCGCCACTGCCGCTGTCGGAATGATCTTTGGCGTGGGAGCCTAAGCCGGGCCGTGCCCCCCAAACCACGGATTGGAAGCGAAGAAAGAAAAGTCTGAAGCCGCATTCCAAGCCGAACCATCCATCCATCACGAGAGACAAAAGGAAAATTGACGTGACCACGACGAAAAATCGAAAAGGCGCATTGCGGGGCTATTCCGTATATCAGATCGGCCTGCATTGGCTGATCGCGGCCCTTGTTTTTGTGCAACTTATCTTTGGCGAGAGCATGACAGAGGTCATTGAAGCCGCTGAAGAGGGGCAGGTGCCATCAGGGTTTGATAGCACGTTTGCTTGGATTCACTACTATTTCGGGATCGCCATTCTTGTTCTGGTCGCGGTCCGTCTTGCCCTGCGTCTGAAGAACGGCGCACCGCCACCACCCGCATCAAGCGGCATGATCGAATTGGCCGGAAAAGTGTCTCACTGGCTGTTTTACGTGCTGTTGGTTGGCGTGCCGATCACCGGGTTGCTGGGGTATTACTATGGTGATCCCTATGGCGAACTTCACACCTATGCCAAACCGGTGTTCATCGGATTGATCGCGCTGCATGTTGCTGCCTCGCTGTATCACCAGTTTTGGCAGAAAGACGGATTGCTGATGCGGATGCTCAAGCCGGAATAACGTTCTTTAACGGCATAAGCCGCGGTGCCCATAGCTGCAACAGCATGGGCACCGGGGTCTGCTTGGACAGGACCAGACAGATCGCCAGATGCGGCCAAGGTATTGGCCCACGCCGTTCAGGGGGCCTGCCTCAGCCACGTGTGGTGCCTTTTGACAAAAGGGCCAGAACAGCCTCATCGGTCGGAAATCCGCCTTTTGTTGCAACCTTTAGCGCGGCGGTGGCATTGGCAAAGCGCACGGCCGCATATGCCCCGTCACCCCGTGCCAAGGACAAGGCAAAGGCGGCATGCCACACATCGCCCGCCCCCAAGGTATCGACCGCAACGGTGGCGAAAGTCTCAACCATAAATGCCCCGTCCGGCCCATGGCACAAAACGGGCGCCGCCCCCCGCGTGACGGCCACGAACGTTCCAAGCCGCAAAGCCACTTCGGCAAGGGCTGAGGCCGTGCTGGCCCCGGCATAGTCGATCAGCCCTTGTTCAGAAAAAACGATGTGACTTGCCGCGTGCAGGGCATCTTCGGCCAATTGCACTGGCGCTTCGCCGTCCAATACGCCCGGCTTTCCTGCCTGCCGCGCTGCGCGCAACAGGGCCGTTGCACCAGTCGGCCAACGGGTATCCACCAAAACTGCGTCAAAGGGGAAGGGTTCAGGAACATCCGGCGCGATTGCAAACAAGGCGTCATCCCGATGGTTGATGATCGTCCGTTCGCCATCGGGTGTGATCAGAACCGCCGAACGGGCCGTGCCTTGCCCCGGCAAACTGCGCACCAATGTGTCGTTGACCCCGCGTGCGGCCAATTCGCCCCGCACAAAGGCCCCCAAGGTATCATCCCCTACGCAGCCCACCAAAGACGCTTGTCCCCCCAGTGCCGCGACGGCCGAGGCCGCGATCAACGCGCCACCTCCAGCCACCATCCGACTGCCCGTGGCGCGTGTCTTCAGGCCGTGCTGGGGGTGGGTGGCCACATCAAACAGCATATCGACTGTGATCAACCCGCCACATGCGACCCTTGCCAATTCATGCACCTCTCAAACGCGTCCACGACGGTAGACTGTAACATGTTAGCTTGACAGTCAACCTGCACCCAGTAATATATTCCGTAACGTCGTCCCCTTTCAACAGAGGCTCTCATGGCACATTTCGGCATTTCAGTGGCGCTTTTGACGCCGTTCACCGACGCGGGTGCCATCGACCTGCCGCTGCTGGCGGCCCATGCAAACGGTGTCCTTGGCGCGGGCGCACATCGCGTCACGCTGTTTGGCACCACGGGGGAGGGCGCGTCAGTCGCCTTTGCCGAACGTGGGCCGGCGATTTCCGCCCTGATCAGCAGCGGGATCGCACCTGACCGCATCTTTATCGGGCTCTGCGCCACATCGCTTGGCGATACCTTGGCACAGGTTAGTCAGGCACTTGCCCATGGCATCACGCACTTTTTGCTGCTGCCGCCGTTCTATTTTCCGGGCCCAACGGACGCGGGGCTTTTCGACTGGCACGCGCAGCTTTTTGCGCAGGCAGACCCACGCGCCCAATTCATCTTGTATCATATTCCGCAGATAACAGCCGTGCCTTTGTCCTTTGACCTTGTCATGCGCCTAAAGACTGCGTTTCCTGACCGGGTTCTGGCGATCAAGGACAGTTCCGGGAACTTGGAGAATGGTCGCCGGATGTTGGAACATGGGGGCATTCCGGTGATGATCGGGGACGAGCGTTTGTTGCACAAGGCTGTCGCGCTTGGCGCGGTCGGGTCGATCTGCGGCATGGCCAATCTTCACCCGGCCCGGATGCGGACGCTGTTTGAGACGGGCCAAGAGGATACCGCGCTTTCGCGCGAGGTTGATCTGATCGTCGCGCGCCCCGTCATTCCGGCACTAAAGCTGATCATGGCCAAAACCACCGGGCATGCGGGTTGGGAACGGATGCGCGCGCCGCTTGCGCCCTTGGCCGACGTGCAGCGCGCCGAAGTGATTGATTACCTGCAAGGAGCACCTGCCCGTGTCTAACATGACAGATTCGCGCCAGCGTGATCACGCCTATTCCAGCTTTACCGAAAAGCTGCTGGCCCGGGATATTGAGCCCGGCCAGATCGTTTCACAGCGCGAGTTGGTCGATCTGACGGGAATGCCCTTGGGGGCTATCCGCGAGATGATTCCACGGCTGGAGGCCGATGGCCTGATCAAGACGGTTCCCAAGCGCGGATTGCAAATCCTGACCATTGACCTTGAGCTTGTCCGCAATGCGTTTCAGTTGCGACGCATCATCGAGGGCGAGGCGGTGGCGGTATTCTGTGAATCAGCCCCCGAAAGCGATATCGCCAGCATAGCGGCCGAACACCGCGAGACCCGCGCCCGTGCCGCGCTTGGGGTTACCCCCGATCTCTTGGCGCATGCACAACGCATTGATTGGGCCTTTCACGACCATGTGGTTGACGCGATGGGAAACCGGATCATTTCCGACATTCACCGGGTCAATGCGATCAAGATCCGTTTGATCCGCAATTCTGACACGAGGATGTTGCCTGAGCTGGCGGTTTCCGTATTGGATGAACATCTGAGTGTGATCGACGCCTTGGTCGCACGGGATACAAACCGGGCCGTCGCCGCGATGCACGCCCATATTGACAGCGCCAAACGCCGCGCGCTTGGACTGTAGCTGAATTCCGCAGGAAAATCCTGTGGGATCCCGCGGGAACACACCCGCAAAACTGGAGGAGGAACGACTATGACCCTGAATTTCACCCGACGCGCCCTGTTGGCGATCGCCGTCGCGGCATTGGCCACCCCGGTCCTTGCGCAAGACAAGATCACGCTGCGCATGTCGACGCCTGCGTCGGAAACCGACCAGCGCGCGGTCGCACTGGCCGAGGTGTTCGCGCCAGCCTTGGCAGGATTTGCGACCTATGAGCCGCATTACAATGCCTCGCTTATCGCGCAGAATGCCGAGCTTGAGGCCATCAACGCGGGCGATCTGGAAATATCCATCGCCTCGGCGCAAGAGCTGGCGCAGTTCTTCCCCGAATTCTCGATCTTTGCCACAGGTTATGTGCATCAAAGTGCGGCTCATCAGGTTGCGGTGTTCAACGACCCGTTGATGGACCCGTTCAAGAAAAAGGTCGAAGATGAGTTGGGGGTCAAGCTGTTGGCCGTGATGTATCTTGGCCGCCGCCATGTGAACCTGCGCCAGTCCAAGGAAGAGTTGACCGTGACGACACCTGCCGATCTGGCGGGTGTGAATCTGCGGATGCCCGGCACGGATGCGTGGCAGTTCCTTGGCAAAGCATTGGGGGCCAACC
>JABITU010000268.1 GCA_018668195.1 Tateyamaria sp.
CAAGGCGCTCTTGAAACTGTGGCCGCTCGGTGACGTCCATGGCTATCGATCAATCTCAGTTGCGCGCGGCACTTCTGGATCCAACCCAAGCAGTTCCCACAGGATTAACCGATGGTGCGGGCATGCCCACCCAAAAGCGTTTTGATGTCTACCGCAACAACGTAACTGTTGCTCTTAGGGACGCATTACGCACTGGGTTTCCGGTTTTGTGCAAACTGCTTGGCGATCAGGTATTTGATCAGATGGCCACGCTGTTTGCCCGCGCGCATCCCCCCAAGACCCCACTCATGATGCATTATGGCGATGAAATGCCAAAGTTTTTGGCAGAGTTTTCGCCCCTTGCACATATCGGCTATCTCGCGGATGTCGCCCGGCTGGAACTTGCCATGCGTCGTGCATACCACGCAGCAGATGCGCACCCCATCGCGCCCGAAGAACTGAGGAGCCTCGCTCCGGAACAACTTTTGACGGCGACCTTAACGCTGGCACCAGCGGTGCAGATCATTGCATCGGATTGGCCGCTGTTTGACATCTGGCAGTTCAACATGATCATGGGTGCAGCCAAACCCCGCGCCATCAAACAGTCGGTTCTGATCTCCCGATTGGAGTTTGATCCTCAGCCACATCCACTGGATGTAGCGCAAGCTGCGTGGATCATGGCTGTCCACGACGGAGCGACCGTTGAAAACGCACAAGAAGCGGCACTCTCCATTAACCCGGAATTTGATCTTGGCCCGCTGCTTGGCCTGTTGTTGCAACAAGGCGCTCTTGCCAAAATTACACCATCAAAGGACTAGACCATGAATGCTCTCGTGCGTTTTTATTCGTCAATCGTCACCATATTGCAGCGCGGCGAGTGGATTCTGCCTACTCTAGCTCGCTTCCTGTTTGCGGCTGTTCTTGCGGTCTATTTCTGGATTTCAGGCTTGACCAAGGTCGGTGAAGGAATGTTGGGTATTTTTCAGCCGTCTCTGGGTGCCTATGCGCAGATATTTCCAAGAATCATGGAACAGATCGGCTACGATGTGGACGCGCTATCGCTTTACCACTGGGCCGTGGTGACAGCAGGGACCTTGGCTGAATTCATCCTACCCGTACTGATCATTCTGGGCCTGCTGACCCGTCTTTCCGCGATTGGAATGATTGGCTTTATTGTTGTGCAATCGCTGACTGACCTGATTGGCCATAACAAATGGGACGACAGCCTGGTTTTGGGCGCGTGGTTTGATGCGCCCTCAAACAGCCTGATCATGGACCAGAGATCGCTTTGGGTTTTTCTACTACTTTTGTTGGTCATCAAGGGCGCGGGGCCATTGTCGCTTGACCGTGCAATCGGCGTTCGATGAACTGCTGCAAAATCAGAACCAGAGAATCGGCTCGCGGAATTTTGGGCGAAGGGTGCAACGATCATGCCAAACCAAGTGCAGTCTGAACTTCCTTTGACCATCCGAGGTACAAAACGTCTCCATCGATGATCAAAGGTCGCTTCATCAAGGTTGGATGCGCGGCCAACAGATCAAGATGCGATTGGTTTCGCACATCTTCCCCCAGCCCACGCCAGGTGGTGGACCGCGTGTTGACCAATGCATCGTTGAAAGTTTCATAAGCGCGGGCCATGACCGTCGAGGGCACCCCTTGTGCGCGAACGTCCACAAAATGGGCATCTGGCAAAGCCTTTATCGCCTTGCGGCATGTATCGCATGTTTTCAAACCGTATATTTTCATGGCCACCCCCGCGCGTTTGTGTGAATTAATCATCATAATCGCGGCTTTGCACGCCTCAGATCTTGAAATTTTGCGAAACCGCACAATTTGTGCCACACTGAACGGCATGTCGGTGGATCAACTATCGGAATGTCACCGAAACGCGCCCCTTGCGTGGGCTGAAAGGCAAAAGGAGGCACGGATCATGCCAACTGGCACCGTGAAGTGGTTCAATACCACAAAAGGCTACGGCTTCATCGCCCCGGACGACGGCGGTAAAGACGTTTTTGTACATATCTCAGCGGTCGAACGCTCTGGCCTTACGGGACTTGCAGATGACCAAAAAGTGTCATTCGAGTTACTTGAAGGGCGCGACGATCGTCAAATGGCCGGTGACCTGAAACTGCTGTAGCCTCGCACCGATTAAGAGCGATATGTGAGTGGTCTGGGCTTCCCTCTTGTTTCTGATCCTTCCAGGGGAGAAAAAGCGGAGCAAAAGCGTGACTTCACAGGTTGAAAAATGAACGCATTAAGACGTCTTGCACAACCAAGTTTCCTCCGGACCGTCGGCTGGGCGGCAATTGCTTATAATCACGGTAAGGCGCTTTTGTGGTCTGTCAAAATATTGAACCCTTCGCGTCATTTGTAAACGCTGGTTGCAGCTTTGGCGCCGCGATGTGCCCACCGAAGGGCTGGCGGTGAGCTTTGTGGTGTTTTGCAGTGGTCTGGCGTTAGGCGTGTCAAGATTTTCACATGACACAGAGTGGTAGAGCAACGCACAACATCAGCGGATCACACCCATAAATTCGCGCCATTCCCCTTTGGACATGCCAGAGGTTTCCTGTGTGACCTCCTCGCCTTTTAACATCCGCTGAATACAAACGAGGGCTGTGGCCGATAGCGTTGCGCCCCCCATCCGGTAGTCTTCGAACGCGCCGTAAGCGGCGGGCACCCAATCTTTGACCATCTCACAGATCGCATCCGCATAGACGCGGATCTCGTATTGGGCGTGCGCATCCGCACGAAGTCGTAGAAAGTGGAACAGGTTGTGAAGATCCACTTTCCAGTACCATTGCGTGTAGATATTTGCAGGTAGGTTCATCCGCGCCAATTCTCGGGCGAGGCCCTGTTGGCCATCCTCTGAAATCATCTGTTCATAATGGTCATAGGCGCGGTTGCTGTCCGCCTTGAGGATCTCAAGAACACGGGCAGCCTCTTCACCTTCGAGCATCGCACCACGACCCTGGTTGTTCACAACAGACTGGGCCGCCAATGCATCCGGCTGCGGGATATAGAATTCGCGGTCAAGGATTGAATAGCGGGCGGAATATTCATTGACATTAGCCGTGCGGTGTCGAATCCACTGGCGCGCGACAAAGACGGGCAGTTTGACGTGCAGCTTGATCTCGCACATCTCGAAGGGGGTCGAGTGCCAATGACGCATGAGGTACCGGATCAGCCCGGCGTCATTCTGCACGGATTTCGTGCCGCGTCCGTACGAAACGCGCGCTGCCTGACAGATCGCAGCATCGTCACCCATGTAGTCGATGACCCGGACAAAACCGTGATCAAGAACAGGCTGAGCGCGGTAAAGATGCGCCTCCATGCCCGGCACAGTGGCGCGCAAAGTGGGCTGGGGCGAGGCCCGCAGGTCTTCGATTTCGGCTTGCTGGTCGGGGCTGAGCGGCATGGGGCGCATCCTTATCCACAGAATCTGTCACTGCTACCTTATATGGGGGATCAATGTCTGAGAACCGCAATATAGGGATTGCAGCAGAAGTTCGCATCAAAAGCAGATGAGATCAGTTATTATTGATCTTTTTCGCACAACTGTTTTGCAAACCCCGGGTTTAACTCTAGACTTGTCCGGAACGTGCTAACCCGTTTCAAATTTGGCTTGCTGCGCGCTATGTATTTTACGCGGAACAACAGATTTCAATCTATGTTCCATATTCTGGTCAAGACAAGGACACCGCTGATGGCTCTCACCTACTTGCACACCATGGTTCGGGTAAAGAACCTAGACGCCTCAATCGCCTTTTTCAAGTTGCTCGGGTTGGAAGAAACCCGCCGACGCGACAGTGAAACGGGGCGGTTTTCGCTAATTTTCATGGCTCCTCCGGGACAGCACGAGTGCGCGATAGAACTGACATATAATTGGGATGGTGACGACGGATTGCCCAGTGACAGCCGCCACTTTGGGCATTTGGCATATAGCGTCGACAACATCTATGAAATTTGCCAACACCTGATGGACAATGGTGTGACGATCAACCGACCACCGCGCGATGGGTACATGGCCTTTGTCCGCTCGCCTGATAATATTTCGGTCGAATTGCTGCAACACGGGGATAAACTGCCCACGGCAGAGCCTTGGGCCAGCATGGATAACACCGGAAGCTGGTAGGGTTCGGGTCTGAGCGAGGATCTGCATTTGATGAAATTGGCGGTCTGTATTACGCTGATGGCGTCCGCGGCCCCGGCGCAGGCCTGCCGTTTGGCGTTGCTGCTGGCCCTCGATGTATCATCATCGGTTGACGCTGCCGAAGATCAGCTGCAACGTGGAGGGCTCGTCTCAGCATTGACATCGCCTGAGGTACAGGCCGCATTTTTTGCGACGAATGATTCTGTCGCGCTGGCAGTTTATGAATGGTCGGGGCGCTATAATCAGGAAGTTATCCTTGAATGGATGCTGATCGACAGCCCAGCCGCTTTGTTATCGGCAGCGGAGGTCGTGGCTGCAAGTAAACGCAGCCATAACGAATTTCCAACTGCTATGGGCTACGCATTGGGCTATGGTGCCAAGATGCTGGGCAGGGCACCGCGCTGTTTGTATAAAACGCTGGACATGGCGGGTGACGGGCAAAATAACGAAGGGTTCGGGCCGCGCCTCGCTTACCGCGAATTTGCATTTTCGGATGTCACGGTAAATGGTTTGGTGGTCAATGCCGCAGAGTTCGCCTCCGAGACAGATCTAATCGCTTTTTATCAGAACGAAGTGCTTTGGGGCCCAGGTGCCTTTATGGAGGTGGCGCAAGGCTTCGAAGATTACGAACGCGCAATGCGCCGCAAGCTAGAGCGCGAATTGACCCCACCGATGATTGGCGCCGTTCCGTTTGTTGAGCGTGCGGGATGATGCGATGGACCGCAAAGATTGGTGCCATTTTGACAGCCGTAATTTGGGTGGGTGCTGCAACTGCGGATTGCCGGCAGGCGCTCGCATTGGGGCTAGACGTATCGGGATCAGTCGATTCGCGGGAATACAGGTTACAGATGGACGGGTTGGCCGCGGCACTGGACAGCAGCAAGGTTCGCCAAGCACTAACCATGTTACCCTCAGCAACCATCGATTTGCTAGTCTATGAATGGAGCGGCCCAGAGGATACCAAACTGATTCTGCCCTGGACGACTGTGCTGGATGAAGCCGCGCTTGACGGAATAATCGCGCATCTTCGTGTCACAACTCGACGGCAGACCAGTCCGGGCACTGCATTGGGGCTGGCAATGCGCGATGGCGCAGCCCATCTGGCACAGCGTACCGAGTGTTGGAAGCGAACACTGGATCTGTCGGGGGATGGCAAATCGAACCTTGGACCGCGCCCAGTTGATGTCAAACCAGAGATCGAAGGCACTGGCATCACTATAAATGCGCTTGTTATCGGAGTGGATTCGCCCGCCAACGGTGATTTACGTCAGGCCGAGATTGGCGCGCTAGCCCGCTATTTTCAGGCCAATGTTATTGTAGGATCAGGCAGCTTCGTCGAGACTGCCCTGGGTTTTGAACACTATGCCGAAGCTATGGCACGAAAGTTGCAGAGCGAACTTGAAACTTTGATGTTTTCAAAGGGTCCGGTCAAAAGCGAAACACCGCAGGTCCGCTGAGCAAACTACCGTGAAAACCGAACCGTTGCAAAGCGGATACTGGATGGGCACTTGCCCGTGACACTACGTTGCGTATACGTCAGCCAGGCTCCACCCAGCGGTGCCCGCATCAATAGATATAGCGGATTTGATCGGTCCAATATCGCTCCATCCGTTTGAGCGATGCGGTGATGTCGATTATCCCTTCGGGACCAAGCACTCCCTTGGATTGCAACCCTTCGGCGTGACGCTCAAAAAGGTCGGAAACAACGTCACGAACCTTGCGCCCATCAGCGGTCAACCGAACACGGACTGACCGGCGGTCAATCTCGGACCGTTGATGGTGCATATAGCCAGTGTCGACAAGCTTCTTGAGGTTATAGCTGACATTAGAGCCCTGATAGTAGCCGCGGCTTTTCAACTCGCCAGCTGTCACCTCATTATCGCCAATATTGAACAGCAAGAGCGCCTGCACTGCGTTAATCTCAAGCACGCCAACACGTTCGAATTCGTCTTTGATTACATCAAGCAGTAATCGGTGCAGGCGCTCCACCAAAGACAGCGCCTCAAGGTAAGACATTATAAAATTGTAGTCTTTGCCGCCCATTGTTGCGCCAACCAACTGACGCATTGGATCTTGGATGCTCATCAACGCTCTCCGAAATGATCTTCGTTTCAATAGAAAATGGAACAGATTCGGAAAGATATGGTTAAGAGAAACAAAACACTGAGATCGCTGGCTTTTAACCCTACGTCTGAAACGTTTTTGAGATCAAACCTATTAGATCGGCAAGCCGCCCTGGAGGGGCTTCCTGTCCAGTCACCCAGCGATACAGATCCTGATCATTTTCGTTCAGTAACGCATCATAATCATCAAGCGAACCGGCGTCCATTTTGGCCAGATGCTCAGCAGCAAAAGCGGAAAGGATCAGGTCCATTTCTTTGATACCACGCCGCATCGAACGCATGTGCATCCGTTTCAGTCTGTGCGCGCGCAGTTCCTCAACCACCGGTCGGTGCCTGCATCGCCGCGCGCATCCGCTTTTCCAATCGCCCAACCTGTTCAGCACGCGACAAAAGATCAGCCCGAAGGTCACGCATTTCGGTCATCAGATCCCGCATCGTATCATTCGATGAAACTCCGCTCGCCAACTCCGGAACTTCGACGCCTTCTCCTTCGCTGTTGATCAACCACATCATCGACACATTCAAGAGCCCCGCCATGATCGATAACCGATTCGCGCGCGGCTCGCTCAGATCGTTCTCCCATGCGCGCAAGGTCGCCAAACGAATGCCCAGCCGCTTTGCAAGCTGCTGTTGCGTCATTCCCGCGGCATCACGCGCACCTGCGACCCGATCCCCGAATGTTGCCGTCTCTGGGCTATACCAATCGTGTGTTTCGTCCATTGCCTGTGCCCTGCCCCGTCCAATAGCTTGCTTGCGGTTAAACCGCCGCCTATGACCATACAGACTAATCAACCCAAAGTCCCGAGGCTATCATGACATTGCTTTCCGCGACACTCGACCGCGTCAAACCGTCCCCTACCGTCGCTCTGACCGGTCAGGTGGCAGCCCTGAAAGCCCAAGGCAAGGACATCATAAGCCTTGGTGCGGGCGAACCAGATTTCGACACACCACAAAACATCAAGGATGCAGGCCTTGCCGCGATCGTCGAAGGACGCACTAAATATACTGCCGTAGATGGCATTGCCGAGCTGAAAAAAGCCGTCGTTGCAAAGTTTAAACGCGACAATGGGTTGGACTACACCACAGATGAAATAACTGTGGGCACCGGCGGCAAGCAGGTGCTGTACAATGCGCTTATGGCGACGCTAAATTCAGGTGACGAAGTGGTTGTTCCAGCCCCCTATTGGGTTAGCTACCCCGATATGGTGCTGATGGCGGGTGGCACGCCTGTGACAATCGAATGCGGCATCGACAGCGCGTTCAAAATGACACCGCAACAGCTCGAGGCCGCGATCACCCCGAAAACAAAGTGGCTGATTTTCAACTCGCCGTCGAATCCGACCGGCGCGGGGTATACGCGCACAGAGTTAAAGGCCCTGACCGATGTGCTGATGCGCCATCCTCAGGTTTGGGTGATGACAGACGATATGTACGAGCATCTGGCCTATGACGGGTTCCAGTTCTGCACCCCCGCCCAAGTTGAGCCGAGCCTGAAGGGCCGCACCCTAACAGTGAACGGTGTAAGCAAAGCATATGCCATGACGGGTTGGAGGATCGGTTATGCGGCAGGCCCCGAAATCCTGATCAAGGCCATGCGCAAAGTGCAATCACAATCAACATCAAACCCCTGTTCGATCAGTCAATGGGCAGCGGTCGAAGCCCTGAATGGCCCGCAAGATTTCATTACGACCAACAACAAGATCTTCGTGCGTCGTCGCGATCTGGTGGTCAAAGCCCTGAACGCCATAGACGGAATCGTGTGCCCGGTGCCCGAGGGCGCATTCTATGTGTATCCATCGATTGCAGGGCTCATTGGCAAAACCTCTACTGCAGGCACAGTCATCACAGACGACGCAACATTCGCCACAGCCCTGCTGGAAGAGACCGGAGTGGCCGTTGTTTTCGGCGCTGCCTTTGGCGTGTCACCAAACTTCCGCATGAGCTACGCCACGTCAGATGACGCACTGACACAGGCCCTTACCCGCATCCAGACTTTTTGTAACGGCCTAACATAACGCGACGACCGTGCGCGGGCATGAGCGATTGATTTTTTCCATGAACGCGCAGCAGCGTTGTAGTATGCTGTTTCAAAAAGGTTCAGTGCCAGTCTACGCAAACGGCTTTTGTACCGGCGCAGATGATTAAAAAGATAAAAGTCTACGCCTTGCGGGATGGTCAGAAAGCTTCGGCATCAACGCACCCCAAAAGCATACCTTTACTGTCAAAATATCGGGACGGCGGGCGGGGCGACTTTCACGGGGGCCCGCACGGGCACACGCGAAAGAGCGTCTGGCCCGCCGTCCCGTGTCACCCAACAGTCAACCGTGGAACAATCACGCGCCAAAAACGCCACATCAAAGCAATGCCCGCTGCGCTCAGCCCGACCACAAGGCCCAGCCAAACGCCAACACCTTCCCAGCCCAGCACAAAACCCAAAACATAGGAACAGGGCATGCCTATGACCCAGTAAGACACCGCTGCCAACACCATCGGCACCCGCGCATCCTGCACCCCGCGTAACAGGCCAAGCGCCACCACCTGCGCCCCATCAACCAGCTGAAACAATGCGGCCATCGCCAACAAAACCACACCAACTGTCAAAATGTCAGCTCGTGCGGGTTCGTCGCTTTTCATGAAAAGGCTGATCAGCGGCTCGGGCAACATCAGAAACAGAACAATCGTGCTCAGCGCCATAAATAGGCTCATGAACAACACCGTTTGCGCCCCTCGCACCATATGCGGCACATCCCCGCGCCCCCAAGCGTTGCCCGATCGGATCGTCGCAACATTTGCCAGCCCCAGATGCACCATGAACGTAATCGAGGCCAATTGTAGGGCGATTCCATGCGCCGCCAGTGGGATCGTTCCAAGCCAGCCCATCATCACCGCAGTCGCCGAAAACAGACCAACCTCGCTCAGCGTCGTCAAACCAATGGGCCACCCAAGGCGGAACACCCGACCCATCATCTCGAAATCCAGGCGCCACAGCCGGTTGAACAAAGCGTGCTCTGGCAATGCCAACCGCGCATAGGCTACAACACCAACCAGCATCACGATTTGCGTAATCACAGAGGCTACGGCCGCCCCAGCGATCCCCATCTCTGTGGCGCCCCAGTTGCCAAAGATAAACGCATAATTGGCAAGACCATTGGTCACTGCACCAATAGCGGTGATCCAGAACACGATCTGTGTCCGCTCCAGTGCTGCAAGATAGCTCTTGAAAGTCATCAAGATCAGGGCCGGAAAGATCCCCCAGCCCGCAATCGACAAATAGGCCGCACCGTCGCGCGCCACTTGTGCAGTCTGCCCTAAGGCAAGAAACAAGGGCTCGGACCAGAGCATCAGGGGCATCGCAGAAACAGCAAAACCCATGCTTAGCCACAGCCCCATCCGCGTCGCCCGACGCAGACTGATATCATCGCCCTCGGCGTGATACGACGCAACCATGGGCATGACCGCCCAAGCAAAACCTGATCCAACGAGGAACAGAACAAAATAGAATGAGCCCGCCACGGTCTGTGCCGCCAGTTCATCCACGCCGTACCACCCCAGCATCACGGTATCTGTTGCCCCAATCGCCACCTGACCCAGGTGTCCACCGATCAGCGGCAGACCAAGAACCAGCACAGCGCGTCCATGCGCAGAATATGACAGAATAGGGGGTGACATATTGCCAGCATTACGCCTGCATAGAGCACTTGAAAAGCCCCCACGACCGAGACTTCTGAAAATGGTCCACAAGGCTGCATGTTCGCTTCATCGAGCCAGAATTCTTTGCAGTGAGCCGACGCTGTGCTCTGACCTGCATTAAATGTTGAAGGCGTCACAACGTCATCGGTCACAACCGCATCAGGCGCCGCACGGGCTAGCGCGCGACGCGGGCAGCAGACAAAGCCCGTACGGAGCGTTACAGAAAGGGTGCCAAGAGTGTGGTAGCGATCACCGCGATCACCGCGCCTGCAACAATTTCGATCAGTGCGATTGCACGCACGGCACCTGAACCGGACCAACCTGCCAGAGCAGAACGTCGGGTCCCAACAGCCAATATCGCAACCAGCACAGTTACGCTGGCCGTCCCCAAACCCATCACCATCGCACCGATAATGCCAGCCAGCGGAATGCCAAGGCCAAAGCATAGGATCAGCAAGAAAACTGCCCCCGTACAGGGCCGCATCGCGACCGATACGACAATCACAACAGCATCCCGCCACGAGGTCAGACCAGCGACCTGATCCACGCTGGGACCGTGGGCATGGCCGCAACTGTGACATGTCCCATCCTCGGCCACTGCCGCTGCAGCCCGCACCGAACGCACCCGCCGCAAGCCCCGCCAGGCCAGCCACAAGCCAACCATTGCGATTGCGCCGTAGCTTGCGGGTGCCAGCACCTGTTCGGCGGTGTCGGTCATCCTGGCGCGGCTCCAACCCAGAACAAGTGCTCCTGCCCCCACAAGCACAATTGCCGTTAGCGCCTGCGCCAGCGACGAGATCACAGCCAGCGTCGACAACCGCAGGGCTGTAACACGCGCCGCAGCACCATACCCACCGATCAGCAGCTTGCCATGCCCAGGACCCGCCGCGTGAAAGAAACCATAGGACGCGCATACACCCATAAGCGTTATCCAAGCGCCGGGCTCGCCCGCACGGACAGCGCGCAGCCCCGCCGCAAGAGCGGTCTGCGCCTCGCGCTGTTGCAGGGCCGCCCAGTGCGAAATCAAATCCATGCCTCCAAGGCCAAACAGCCACAAAAGCAGCCCTCCGGCAGCGATCAGCATGCCGAGATTCAGGGCGCGCATGCGAGTGTGACGCTGTCGGCAAAAGCTTCGCCAACTTCTGGATATTCCGCCTCGGCCTGCGCGGCGGGGATCGCATAAAGCAACTCTTCAACGAGCGTGTAGGCCGCATCAAGATCTGCTGGTTCAAAGTTTATGGTGCACGGTCCTTCGACTGTGACAGGACCAACAAGGCTGTAGGCCGTATAGAATGTTGGGTCAAAGGCTTTGATCACCAATCCGTCGGCAGGCCCGCTGGCGGCGCGAAAATGTCGGGTGGTGACCAGCCCATTTTCGACGGATGTGCCCAGCGGCTGTGGCGGTCCAAGTATCACAGCCGAACCGTTCAACGTCGCAAAGGTGTCCCCCTGAAACCCATCAATCCATTGCATGTCAAACCCATCAAGTCTGGCCATTTCAGTATCGCTCAGGCGTCCATCGCCATCGGGATCCAACCCTTCGTCTGCAATCAGCAAAAGCGAATAAAAATCATCATAGGTCCAGCTGATTTCAACGCCTTCCAGCTGACCCTCTGCACTGATCTTTACTTGCAATGTCGTATCAACAAAGACATGCGGATGCGCGCCCACTGGCAGCGACGGCAGACACGGGCAAATGGCAATCAATAAGGCGTTCGATAGGCGCATACCACAGATGTAGCGACCGTATGATCACGCCTCAAGGCATATGCCAACGAAATCACCCGATCAGCGCGATTTTTCTGGCTTTGGCAAAAGTCAGCGCAAAGCGCTACAGTGTGAAGTGGTCGGTCTGTGCATTTGCGCGTTTATCTTAAATTGGTTGAAACACGACAGATCTGTGTCACTGTGGCAGGTTATAACAAGTCGCATCTTAGCGATTCAAACCAGCCAGTAAGGACCTATCAAATGATCCGTCGAACCGCTCGCAATCTTACCTTATCTTCGGCCTTGGGCCTTTCGGCGATCGCCGCACACGCAAATCCAATAGACCAGATACGGCCCGATGCGCCGGAGCTGGCGCCCTATGGTGTGCACGCGGTTGGTGTCCAAACGCTGACTGCGTCCATACCCGACAGCATCGATGTCGTTGGCATCACCGGGCAAGCAGTGCCGCGTTATGACCGCCCCTTAACGCTTGAAGTTTGGTATCCAGCGGCGGGTGGCACCGTACCGGGCGGCAATTACAGTGCCTTTATCCGCGATGGTCAGACCAAGGTTACGTTGACCGGGCAGGCGGTGCGGGATGCAACCCCCGCCATCGGTGCGCGCTATCCGCTTATAGTAATCAGCCATGGTTACCCCGGAAACCGGTACCTGATGAGCCACCTTGGCGAAAACTTGGCTTCCAAAGGATTTGTAACGGTATCCATCGATCATACTGACAGCACCTATTCGGACCAGGCGGCGTTTGGCTCAACCTTGTTGAACCGTCCGCTGGATCAGGCGTTTATCGTGGATCACATGAGTACGCTTGATGGACCAATCGGAGAGATCGTCGATGCCGATCAAACTGGAATAATCGGGTATTCCATGGGCGGCTACGGGGCGCTGATCTTTGGCGGTGCTGGCGTGACCAAGGGCGCAACCGAATACAGTTGGGGCACACCGAACGGCCTGTTGGCTGCCAATCAGGCAGGATCCGAAAGTCACGAGGCGCTGATCGATCCGCGCGTCAAGGCTGTCATCGCCATTGGGCCATGGGGCAACAACGCTGGTTTTTGGGACGCCGAAGGGCTGGCGGGGCTGCGGGTCCCGACACTGTTGATGGCAGGTGGGGCAGATGATGTCTCCGTTTATGGTGCCATGCGCTCCATCTTTGAACAGGCGGTGGGTACGGACCGTCATTTGCTGACCTTTGAACACGCCAACCATAACGCGGCCGCCCCAATGCCCGCCCCTGCCGAAAGCTGGGTGGCTGCACCCAATCTTGATTTTGTACCATTCGAACATTACGCCGATGCCGTCTGGGACACGACGCGGATGAACAACATCACGCAGCATTTCGCCACGGCCTTTATGACGCTGCACTTGAAGGATGAGGGTGAAATGGCCTCTTATCTCGATTTGATCCCAAATGCGGGTGATGGGGTGGTCGACATTGATGATCAGGGCCAAGCCACAGCCGATCACACCTACTGGCAAGGCTTTGCGCCGCGCACTGCAGCGGGCTTGCGGTTCGAAACCTTGTCAAAGGGCAAATGATGCGCCTAGAAATACGCGATTTGAACGGCAAAAGCTTTACCATCCGGCATTGGGGCGATCCGGCATTGCCAAAAATTCTGATGTTGCACGGCTTTCCAGAATACAGCGGCGCGTGGGATGATCTCGCGCCAATGCTGGCCGATCGATACCATTGCATCGCGCCAGATCAACGCGGTTATGGGGGCAGCTATGCGCCTGATGAGGTTGAAGCCTATGCGGTACCAGCCCTTGCCGCGGACATGGCAGCCTTAATCGGCGACGATGGCCCAGTAACGGTTTTTGGGCACGATTGGGGCGCGGCGGTAGCCTATGCGATGCCCATGCTCTGGCCAGAAAAGGTCGAGCGGTTGATCGTGGCCAATGGAGTGCATCCGATCATATTCCAAAGGGCCACGGCGGCCGGTGGGGCGCAATCTGAGGCCTCTCAATATATCAACCGCTTGCGCAGACCCTCAGCCGAGGCAGCACTGGAAGCCAACGATTTCGAACGTTTGATGACCATGTTTTCGACCAATATGGACATGAGCTGGCTCAGCGGTGCAACGCAAAAAGATTACAAGGCCGCTTGGCGCAAATCGGGATTGCGGGGCATGATCAACTGGTATCGCGCGTCGCCCCTGACTGTCGCTGACCCCGGCGCGCCGGTGCAAGTGCCTGAGCCACCTCATGAGCGGTTCGAGGTGCGCTGCCCACATTTGTTGATCTGGGGCATGAATGACACTGCCCTCTTGCCGGAAGCTACCGAAGGGCTGGAGGCGTTTGTCCCCGATCTGACCCGCGCCGAGATCAAGGACGCCGATCATTGGGTTTTGCACCAAAAACCACATGAGATTGCGCGCATCGTTTCCAATTGGATGAGCTAGACCAAGCTTAGGGGCGTTAGCGCCCTATAAGCATCGCAATGTTAGAACGCTTTGAAAGAGGAATTGGCTTCATGTTGCATAGATACGACATCGCATTGGCAGCAAAAATGGCCGAAGCTTCCTATCAGGGTCACGACAATCGCTCACTACAGCCCAGCATTGTTCGCAGATTGGACGAAGATGACGTTCAGGCCTATTTCCTAAAGGGCAACATTCTTTTGATCCCAGGATCGAACTCGATTGCAGATTACGTCAAATATAATCTTCGAGTTTTCAATATCGGTGGCAAAAAGTATCAACTGAATGACGAAACTATCGAGAAAGGGCATTCTGGCACCGCTTGGCACCAGGGGTTTCTAGCGCATGCAAAGGTGATCTTTGACTGGCTCAAGCGCGAAGATGTCAGGCCCGACTATATCATCGGACATTCCCTTGGAGCCGCCGCGACACAAATTCTTGTGCGCACCTACGGGGTGCCCGGCATTGGCTTTGCCGCGCCACGCCCGCAGCGCCACAAGAGCAAAATCAAACATGCCGAACTGTGCCTGTGCATCAACCGCAATGACGATACGATATGTGACCTGCCCAACACATTTCATCACATGGGCAAGGTACACCGGGCGCGCGCAAAACGGTCAGCCTTTGGCCCAGATCACAGTATGAAGCACTATAAAAAGGTGCTCGATGAACAGCTGACCGATGGGCGATTAAAGGCACACTGGCCCAGCTGATAAACCCTGCGTGCACGGACGTGTCACAGTAGAAACACGACTTGGAGGCTTGCCTGACGTCAATTACCCCCGGCCGGAGGCACCCCCGCAGCCGCACTTAGCAGGAACGTGACCGTAAATATTGCAATGCCACTTTCCCCGTTTGCTACGCTCTGGCATAGTGCGCACCAACAAGCAAAAGAGCAGCAAATATGTCAGACCTTCTCGCCAATACTTCCCGAGATGAATACGACGCCTCTTCGATCCAGGTTCTGGAAGATATGGAACACGTCCGGCTGCGTCCCGGCATGTACATCGGGGGCAAAGATGACCGCGCGCTGCATCACATGGTGGCCGAAATTATCGATAACTCGATGGACGAGGCGGTAGCAGGACACGCCACTTGGATCGAGGTCGAATTGCACGAAAACGGCCACGTTTCAGTGCGCGACAATGGGCGCGGCATTCCGACAGGTCCACACCCCAAGGATCCGTCGAAATCCGCGCTTGAAATCATCTTTTGCACACTGAATGCGGGCGGCAAATTCTCGGGCGACGCGTATGAGACATCGGGCGGTCTGCATGGTGTCGGCTCTTCGGTCGTGAATGCCCTGTCCGATCACCTGCGCGTCGAGGTGGCACGCAATCGCGAACTTTATGCGATGGAATTTTCGCGCGGCGTGCCAGCGGCGCCACTGGAAATGATCGGTGCCGCGCCAAATCGGCGGGGTACATCCGTGACCTTTCATCCCGATCCAGACATCTTTGGAACACTCAAGCTCAAGCCGGCGCGATTGTTCAAAATGGCACGTTCTAAGGCTTACCTGTTTTCCGGCGTCGAGATCCGCTGGAAAACAGCGATTGAAGATGGCGAAACACCAGATCAAGCAACCTTTCACTTTCCAGGCGGCCTTGCTGACTATCTGAACGAAGTTTTGGCTGGTGCCACTACCTATTCGCAATCTCCTTTTGCCGGATCGGTGTCTTTTGAAAAGTTCAAGATGCCAGGCAAGGTCGAATGGGCGATCAATTGGACGCCCGCGCGCGACGGCTTTATGCAATCACATTGCAATACCGTCCCCACACCCGAAGGCGGCACCCACGAGGCAGGGTTTTGGGCTGCAATTCTCAAGGGTATTAAGGCGTATGGCGAACTGGCAGGCAACAAGAAGGCAAGCACAATCACGCGCGAAGACTTAATCACAGGCGCAGGTGCGTTGATCTCATGCTTCATCCGGGAACCAGAATTCGTGGGCCAGACCAAGGACCGCCTTGCCACGGTAGAGGCGCAACGGATGGTCGAAAATTCTGTACGCGATCACTTTGACAACTGGCTGGCGGCCGATACGAAATCGGCTGGGGCGATCCTCGATTTTCTGGTGCTGCGCGCCGAAGAGCGTCTGCGCCGACGCATGGAAAAAGAAACCGCACGCAAAACGGCTACCAAAAAACTACGCCTGCCCGGCAAGCTGGTCGATTGTTCGGCCACCGCGCGGGACGGCACTGAACTGTTCATTGTCGAAGGCGACAGTGCGGGCGGTTCGGCCAAGATGGCACGGGACCGCAAAACCCAAGCGCTTTTGCCCCTGCGCGGCAAAATCCTGAACGTATTGGGCGCGGCGTCGTCGAAAATAGGCTCAAACGCGGAAATCTCGGACCTGACACAGGCGCTTGGGGTGGGGCTTGGAACCAAGTTTAACGTGGATGACCTGCGGTATGACAAGGTTATCATCATGACTGACGCGGATGTTGACGGCGCGCATATTGCGGCTTTGTTGATGACGTTCTTCTTTACGAAGATGCGCCCGATGATCGACGCGGGCCACCTCTATCTTGCGTGCCCGCCGCTGTTCCGCCTGACGCAGGGTGCCAAGCGCGTGTACTGTCTGGACGAGGTTGAAAAGAACACGATGCTGGACAAAGGCATTGGTGGCAAGGGCAGGATCGATGTGTCACGTTTTAAAGGCTTGGGCGAGATGGACGCGAAGGACCTGAAAGACACCACGATGAACCCCGCAACTCGAAAATTGATCCGGGTATCAATCGACGAGGATGAACCGGGCGAAACCGGCGATCTTGTCGAGCGGCTGATGGGCAAAAAGCCCGAAATGCGGTTTCAGTACATTCAGGAAAACGCGCGCTTCGTGGAAGAGTTGGATGTTTGAAGCGTGCAGGGGTTGATCCGTTTGAACGCAGATGAAGACGGGAAAGAACCGCTGCCAGCCTTGGCTGATCTTTCATTGGTCACAGCAACTTTCATTAAAGCGTATACTTCAATTGCATCGCTCTCAGCACAATAGCTCAGCCCGCGCGCTCCCGTTGCGGCGTCATCCAGTGACTGGCGCTTTCTGGTCGCTACAGCCTCATTTAGGCACTCTGGTTACGCCCGTATGGGTTTGCCCTTGATCCGGGCCGCCATCCACCCCTTACTGGCGCAATGATACTGTGCCTATTTTTGATCTTCACCCTTCTGGTTGCGTGCGGACGTCCGCTGACGAACACGGAACCTGCCTTTGCCCGCACTTTGCACTGTGACACATTCGGTGAAAAACGCGGTCGGCTGCATTGGATTCAGGTGCAGCTTGACGCGATTAGCGGGTGATAAATTACCGCGTCATATATCTTATCACGGCTCTGTTTTCCGAGCGGGTCACGCAAAGAATGCACATGTTCCTAAAGCCCTACACCTGGAGACACCCATGGCACACCATGCACTGATTATGTTGCTCGCCGGAATCGGCATTCCAATACTTGCGGCTCTCAATGCCGCTTTGGGCACCCGGCTGGGCAGCCCTTCTGCAGCAGCAATGGTGCTGTTTCTGGTCGCTCTAACCGCCTCTGCAGCGGTATTTACTGCGACTGGTGGGCAAGGGTTGACGCGTTTGGCAACAGCGCCGCGGCATTTATTTCTGGCCGGGGTGTTGATCGCATTTTACGTTTTGTCGATCACCTATATCGCGCCCCGGTTCGGGATTGGAAACGCAGTTTTCTTTGTGCTTTTGGGACAATTGATCAGCGCTGCTGCAATCGATCATTTCGGCCTGTTTGGCGCACAGTCAACCACCTTGGGTCTCGCGCGTCTGGGGGGAATTGCATTAATGGCGGCCGGGGTTTGGCTCACACAACAAACATAAAGCGATATACGAAAATATTTAACCCGCCAACACAGCCCGAAATGTTATATTTCAATCGGTGAGGCGATGCTTGATGTTTGATGTTATTCCATAAACTCTACGGGCATTCCGGTCACTGCCTAGCTTTGCGCAGCAAGTTTCAACGCCTGCGACCAAGCGACAGGATCAACCTTGACAGGGTCAGCCAACACACGGTTTTGCCCCGGCATACGCCCACCCTCGTCAACCGAAACAAATGCGCGCAGCGCATCGAGGCGTTCAACAAAAACGCTCGACGTGCTGGGGTCGATCAGCAAATAATACTGACCAAGATCATGCGGGGGGCCCTGTGGTGCCTTGAGCGGCTTTACGTCGTGGCTAAGCACACCGCCGGCCATCCCCGCAGCCATCAACTCTGCCATCAGACCAAAGCCCCAACCTTTGTAGCCCCCCATCGACACCAACGTTCCAGCCAAGGCGGCCTCGGGGTCAGTGGTCGGTTCGCCGTTTGCATCAAGTGCCCAGCCAAGCGGGATTTTTTCACCTGCAGCTTTGGCCATCGTGATCTTACCCAAGGCGACGGTGGTGGTCGATTGATCGACATGCATCGCGACGCCCCCCGCCCCGTCCGGCACTGAGAAAGCAATCGGATTTGTGCCAATCACCCGTGACTTGCCGCTGGGCGGGGCAACGATGGGTGATGCGTTAGTAAAGCCAATCGCCATCAACCCAGCCTGCGCTATCTGCTCTGTAAAGTAGCCCAGAGATGTACATGTGTGGGCGTGAGAAATGCTTAGACTGGCAACCCCGAATTGGCGTGCAGCATCCAGCGCGGGTGCCAGCCCATAGGCGAATGCCGGTTGCGCAAACCCCATTTGCGCATCCACCACAATCGTGGCAGGGCGCGGTGTGCTGACCACTGGAACTACATCGCCCTTTACGCGTTCGCTGTTCAGTTGCAGGCAGTAACTTTCCAGATAGTATAGTCCGCAGATCCGGTTGCCGACCGCTTCGGCGCGGGCAACGGCACGTGCAACCTCGGCTGAGGCAAAGGCTCCGGCCCCATGTCGCAAAAGCGCGGCCTGGACGGTTTTCTCGATTTCGGCTTGGGTGACAGATGTCATGGTTTTGTCCCTCCGCGGTAAGTACTGCGCAGACAAGTCAGAACAAACAGTCAGCCTGACGTCAAGCGCTTCACCGACAGCACTGAGATGTTTTGCCGGTGAAGCGCGGTCAGCCAAGCCTATCAGCCACATGGCACCTTTGCGGTCAAGTTTGCCTGCGTTCAACTTACAGATCCAAACGGGGATCCGCGTCCAGCATTCTATCCGGTTGGACACCGCGCGATGCGCATTCAGATCGGTCTTGGGCGTTTGAGGCATCGATATCTTTGAACCCACCCATGATGAGGTTGCGCGCATTGCCATTCATTATTGTGGTAAAAGCTGGCCAGCCTTCAGAACAACCGTTCGATCCATGCGCGCGGCAAGTTCTGGATTATGAGTCGCGATCAGTGCCGACAAGCCTGTCTCGCGCACCAGTCCAAGCAATGTTTCGAACACCTGATCAGATGTCAACGGATCAAGGTTTCCAGTGGGTTCATCCGCCAACAAGAGCTCCGGCGCGTTGGCCAGTGCCCGGCAAAATGCCACGCGCTGTTGTTCTCCGCCGGACAAAGCCGCAGGTCTATGGTGCGCGCGATGATCGATGCCAACGCGGCTCAAAAGGTCATAAGCCCGTGCATCTGCAACCGCCCGCGCAACGCCTGCGCTGAGTTGCGGCAACACAATGTTTTCAAGCGCCGAGAATTCTGGCAGCAGGTGGTGAAACTGATAGATAAAGCCAATTTCAGAGCGACGCGCCGCGGTACGTTTGCGATCGGACCGCCCCGTCATGTTTGATCCACTCAACGCCACGGCACCCGAATCTGGCGTGTCAAGCAAACCTGCAATGTGCAGTAGCGTAGATTTGCCCGCTCCCGATGGGGCCACCAGCGCAACCACCTCGCCCGCGCCAAGTGTTAAATCAACACCAAGCAGCACCTCGACTGCTGAAGGCTGACCGGGATTGTAGGTCTTTGTGATCCCTTGCAAGGTGAGAACCGGTTTACTCATAACGCAAGGCCTCGACCGGGTTCATTCGTGCAGCACGTCGGGCCGGGAATATGGTCACAATGAATGAAAGGCCCAAGGACAGCGCAATCGCGCTGAGCACATCGTCCAGCCTAAGCTGGGCTGGCAACGCATAGATACCCCGGATAGAAGGATCCCATACGCCACCACCCATTACATAATTCACCAGTGAAAACAGAGGGTCGATATAGATGGCAAAAAGGCACCCAAGGATAACGCCCAGTGCCGTTCCGATAAGGCCAGTAAATGCGCCGCAGATAAAAAAGACACGTAGAACCGACCCTTCGGTCAAGCCCATTGTGCGCAGGATACCGATGTCGCGGCCCTTGTTCTTGACCAGCATGATCAGCCCCGAAACGATGTTCATGGCAGCAATCAGAACAAGGATCGACAGGATGATGAACATCACATTATCCTCCACCTCGAGCGCTCGCAGAAAGCCACCCGATGCATCGCGCCATGTCCAGATCTGAGCGCGTTCGCCTGCGGTCTTCAGAATGTCGGGGATGTATCGGTCAAGCGCCTCGGGTTCTTGAACCATGACTTCGATTTCGTCCACGACGGCTTCGCGATTGAAAAAGGATTGCGCCTCGGCGAGTGGCAGATAGATCCGCGTGCGATCGATGTCATAGCGCCCGGCGGAAAAGATATAGGTCACCTCATAGGCGTTGATCCGGGGGCTGGTGCCAAAGGCCGTCTTGACCCCATTGGGCGACACCAGCTTGATCCGGTCGCCCACCTGCGCACCCAGTTCGCGCGCCACGCCTGATCCGATCGCAACGCCTTGGGCAAAGCGCCCGATGTCCCCTTGTGAGGTTTCGGGATCAGCAATGCGCGGCAACCCGGCAAGGTGTTCAGCCGCAAGCCCAAAAACCTGAACCCCTGCATTCCGGCTGCGCAAGTTCACCATCACCTGCCCGCGCACCAGCGGAGCGGCGCGCGTCACCCCCGGCAGAGCGGCCAATGCCCCAGCTTTGGTGTCGTAATCAGAAATGCTGCGGTCAATGCGCCCCGTCTCGGTCACCTCGCCGATCTGGTAAACGGTGACATGCGCATTGGCCCCAAGGATCGTGTCCACAAATTCCGTTCTAAACCCCGACCGCACGGAAAGCGTGGCGATCAATGCAAAGACGGCCAGCGTGATGCCGATCAGGCTGATCCAAGTCATTGTGCTGACGCCGCCCTCGGCGCGGCGTGCACGCAGATAGCGCCATGCGATCATCCACTCAAACGGGGCAAACGGGGCGGGTTGACTGGCCATTCATTGGCTCCTGCTCAGGCTTTTCATTCAGAAGTGGCGGCATGGCGCGATGAGGTCAAGCCCCACAACGGTTCCGCCACCCATATCGAAAGAGAATACCGAATGGCGCGGTTATTGCCGCGCTCCGTAGAAAGCCATGGCGAGGTCCGCATCCAGCGCTTGCATTGCAGGCCAGTCCAAACAGGCATCATATGTGGCCAAGGCCGCCGCTTCCCCCTCCCAGATCACAGCATAGCTGCCCCGATCCAGTCGCCCCGGAAAGCACAGCGCACCGAAATGCCAGAAATTGAACCCCGCATCCCGGACGCGAAAAAGCATTCCCATTCCATAATATACGCCATCTGCAATCTTTATGTGCGGCAAGGCGAACGGATCGCGGCCAATGGCCCCGTCAGGCCCGTACCAGCCGGTTAAAAAATTCAAATATGCGGCAGGTGTCGCTGCGATTCCGCCCCACGTTTGCATGCGTCCAGTCCTTGGGCTTGGGGCAATATCTGTGTTCAGGCCAAGTGCGGGCCGGCAGTATTCATGAAAGGCCTTGCCACTTGCCGCTTCAATCACCAAGCCTAAAAGCGCATAGTTTTCGTTGTTGTAATGATAGGATCCAGCAGTGCCCGTTCGCGATGGGCGCGCGTTGATCGCGTCCAGCACCTGTTGACTGTAATGGGTCGCGTCGGGCGCGGAACGGTCCAACCAAAGCGGCATCGCTACTTGCGCGACATCCGCGCCCTGGCCCGCGCTATGCGTCACCACTTGCGCAACGGTCACATCCGGCGCTTCACCCAAAAGCGTGGGCAACCTGTCAGACCACCCAAGCTTGCCCGCGCTTACCGGTGTCAAGGCACAGGCCGCAGTGATGGATTTGGATAGGCTGGCCAACTCGCGCAGGGTGTGTTTGCTAGGCGCGGCTGTTGTCCACACGCCAGCATCACCCCGCTGCGCTATACCGACGGCACCGACAACACGCTGTGTTTCGGCCCATGCGTTAAAGCGGTCGACGATCTGATCCTGCACAGGCTGTGCTAACCCCGGCAGAGCCAGCCACAACATCACGAAAATCGCCGCCTTTCGTTGCATCAAATCTCTGCGTAAATCTCAGCCACTTTCTGGGCCGCTGCCTCGGGCGGCAGTTCGACACTCTCGCCGGTCCGGCGCGATGTCAGTTCAACCACACCGTTCTTGAGGCCACGTGGCCCCACAGTGATGCGCCAAGGCAACCCGATCAAGTCCATCGTGGCAAATTTACCCCCAGCCCTTTCCTTGCGATCATCATAAAGTGGATCAAGGCCCAGCGCTGTGAGGCTTTTGTAAAGAGCCTCGCAAGCGCTGTCAGCATCTTCGTCGCCTTGTTTAAGGTTCACGATACCGCAATGAAATGGCGTGACCCCTTCGGGCCAAATGATCCCCTTGTCATCATGGCTCGCCTCGATGATCGCACCGAGCAAACGGCTGACGCCGATCCCATGGCTGCCCATGTGAACCGGGGTTTGTTTGCCATCCGGCCCCTGAACAACGCCGTTCAACGCTTCGGAATACTTGGTCCCGAAATAAAAGATCTGGCCCACTTCGATACCGCGCGCCACACGCCGGTTCTCCTTTGGGATGGCATTGAACAATGCCTCATCATGGGTCTCGTCGGTGCGGGCGTAAAGGTTGGTAAACTCGGCCATCACTGCGGCGCATTGCTCCACGTTATCATAGTCGATCTCGCGGTCACCAAACGTCAGATCCGTGACAGCGCTGTCATAGAACACCTCGCTCTCACCAGTTTCCGCCAGCACCAGGAACTCATGGGTGTCATCGCCGCCAATCGGGCCACTGTCTGCGCGCATCGGGATCGCTTGTAGCCCCATCCGCTCGTAGGTGCGCAGATAGCTTACAAGATGACGGTTATAGCTGTGCAGCGCATCTTCTTTGGTGAGGTCAAAGTTATATCCATCCTTCATCAGAAATTCGCGCCCACGCATGACGCCAAAGCGCGGGCGTATTTCATCCCTGAATTTCCACTGGATCTGGTACATGGTCAACGGCAGATCTTTGTAGCTGCCGACATGCGCGCGGAAAATGTCAGTGATGAGTTCTTCGGCGGTGGGCGTGAACAGCATGTCGCGATCGTGACGGTCGGTGATGCGCAGCATTTCAGCCCCGTAGGCGTCATAACGACCACTCTCGCGCCACAGATCAGCCGACTGGATGGTCGGCATCAGCATCGGTAAATGGCCTGCGCGCAATTGTTCTTCGTGAACGATATTTTCGATTTTGCGTAGCACCTTGAACCCAAGCGGCAGCCACGAATAAATCCCGGCACTGGCCTGTTTTATCATGCCAGCACGCAGCATCAGCCGATGGCTGACGATCTGCGCCTCGCTTGGGTTTTCCTTGAGAACGGGCAGAAAATAGCGGCTCAGACGCATGCGTGCGCTCCTTGAAAAGTGTTTCGCCCTGATTAGGCCAAAGCTCACGGCCCCGCAATCGTCTGGGCCACACTTCTTTCGACGGTCGACTTCGCGAATAGCAGCACAAAGACCTGAAACGAAATGAAGCGCCTCTTGCCACAGGCGCTCTGGACAAGGCTTACAGCAAGCAAAACGATGAGTGCCGTAAAGACTGCATGGTCAATATCACTTCACGATAACGCGAGCGGTATGAACCACCGCCCGCGTTATTCCGTAATCTTTGCACATTTCCAAAGGCATGGATGCACAAACAGGAAACAACAAGTATGAAAGATTTGCGCACGCTTGCAGCGATCACCACCACAGCAATGACGCTTGGAACAGCCACACAAGCCGCCAACATCGTAGAAATCGCCTTGGCTGACGAGAGGTTCACAACACTCGTCGCGGCCGTCAGCGCCGCTGGCTTGGCGGAAACTTTGCAGGGACCTGGCCCTTTCACCGTCTTTGCACCCGTAAATGACGAATTCGCAGCGCTGCCAGAGGGAACAGTCGAAACACTGCTACAGCCTGAAAACAAGGGACAACTGACTGACATATTGCTCTATCACGTGGACGACCGGAACCTTACCGCAGAAAAGATCCCTGCGGGTTCTAACTACTTCAAGCCAGTCCTGACCTCTGCGCGTCTTTGCATCACCAAAGGAGCGTCAGGCGTGTCAATTGCGGATGGAACGGGTGACAGTGCCAATGTCGTCATCGCCAATATCAAAGCAGACAATGGTGTCATCCATGTAGTTGATAAAGTGTTGCTGCCCGGCACGCGCCCCGACTGCCACTGAGACGATCCAACTTGTCCGAAATGTGAAAGGCTTTGCCCTGTTGGCGGGGCCTTTTGCACGCGTGGACTTGAAGAATCTCGTAAAACCAGCAATGTCACAATCATCCTAAAAGGACGAAACCATGGCGCTGCCAGTACAAGATCAGATTAAGTATTGGGGCATCGCGGCGGCAATTATCTTTGTCGTGCTCTATGCTCTGGGCGACCAGCTTTTGCCATTTTTCCTAGGTGCGGCCATCGCCTATTTCCTTGATCCGGTTGCTGACTGGCTGCAAAAACTTGGCCTCAGTCGCGTGCTGGCCACGGGATTGATTGCAATTGCCACACTTATTACTTTCGTTGTTGTGACCATGCTGGTCGTTCCAACACTGATCCATCAGTCGATTCAGCTTTTCAAGATCACACCCAGCCTTGCAACAAACCTAGGTATTTTTCTGACCGAAAAATTTCCAAGCCTGCTCGACGAGACATCAACCCTAAGCCAAAGTCTCCAGTCACTAGGCCAGACCATTTCAGAGCGTGGGGGCCAGTTGCTAGAATCGGCGCTTTCGTCAGCTGCCAGCCTGATCAATATCGCCGTTCTTTTCCTCATTGTTCCAGTTGTTGCGGTCTACTTGTTGCTGGATTGGGACCGAATGATTGCACGTATCGATGCGCTGCTGCCACGCGATCACGCGCCAACACTTCGGCGTCTCGCCAACGAAGTCGACACGACACTGGCCAGTTTCATCCGTGGCATGGGAACCGTGTGCCTGATCCTGGGCACGTATTACGCCATTTCACTGATGCTGGTGGGGTTACAGTTTGGGCTTGTAGTAGGCTTTGTCGCAGGCCTTTTGACCTTTATCCCTTATGTAGGTGCCATTGTCGGCGGCGCGCTGGCCATTGGTCTGGCGTTGTTCCAGTTCTGGGGCGAGTGGTTCTGGATAGGGGCTGTCGTGGGTATCTTTATGTTAGGTCAGATAGCGGAGGGCAACGTTTTGACGCCCAAACTGGTGGGCAAGAGCATAGGTCTGCACCCTGTGTGGTTGATCTTAGCCTTGTCCGTTTTTGGAACGTTATTTGGATTTGTCGGCATGCTGGTGGCCGTGCCCATGGCCGCATCCCTTGGCGTACTGGTGCGATTTGTTATCGAGAAATATCAAAACAGCCTTTTGTATCAGGGCATTAATGGCAACGGGAGCACAGGACCTAAGCCAAGGGCTAAGGACTAAGCATGGCCGTCCAACTTGGACTAGACCTGCCCGTCAGAACGGCGTTGGGCCGCGATGATTTCATGATCGCCCCGTCCAATGCAGTGGCTGTTGCGATGATTGAAAATTGGCGCGCATGGCCTTTGGCAAAGCTGGTACTGACCGGGCCTGAAGCATCGGGCAAGACGCACCTCACGCATGTCTGGGCCGCTGAATGTGGCGCACGGATCATACCCGCTCTTGACCTCGAAGACACAGAAATCACTACCCTTGCCAAAACGCCTATTGCGGTGACTCGCGTCGATATGATCCGTAACAACACAACCGCGCAGACCGATCTGTTCCACTTGCACAACCTGTTGCACAGCGCGGGTATGCCCTTGCTGATGACAGGCATCCAACCCCCGACCCGGTGGCACCTTAGCCTTCCAGACTTACAAAGCCGGGTGGCTGCGGCAGGTCATGCATCGCTTGATCCCCCAGACGACATTTTGCTGGGCGCGGTTCTGGCAAAACACTTTAACGATCGCCAAGTAAAGCCACGGCCCGATGTGATACCATACCTTATTACCCATATGGAACGCAGCTTCGCCTCTGCCCAACAGATCGTAAGCGCGCTGGACGCCGCAAGCATAGCCCGCAAAAAGCCCATCACCCGCGCCTTAGCAGTCGAAACGCTGGACAACGAGGTCCGATCCGGAGGATAGTCGTCCCTCACCCGCCAGCTCTCAACGTCACAAGGTTCGCATGACAAACGCCGATTTCCTGCAAGCTCCGTTTTCAGATCCCGTCACTTTGCCTGGTCTGAATACATCCGGACCAGGCAGGTTCTTTAACCGCGAGCTGAGCTGGCTGGGCTTCAACTGGCGCGTTCTAGAGGAGGCTGAGAACCCACGCGTGCCGCTTTTGGAACGGCTGCGGTTCCTATCAATTTCGGCCACGAACCTCGACGAATTCTACACCGTGAGAGTTGCAGGCCTTCGCGAATTGGCACGCGAGGGCAATACCACCCCGGCGGCCGACGGTCTCAGCCCCAGTGAACAGCTGGTTATGATCAACGAAGACGCGCGCAATCTGATGATGACTCAGCAACGGGTGTTGACGGCGCTGCATTCCGAAATGCGGGGCAAGGGTATTTCGATCCTGCGGCGCAGTGATCTGAGCGCCACGGAGGAGGCGCATCTAGACGATGTCTTTCTAGCGAGTGTATTCCCGGTGTTGTCACCTTTGGCCATCGACCCTGCGCATCCGTTCCCATTCATCCCCAACACTGGATATGCGCTTGCTCTGCAAATGGAACGCGTATCGGACAAGCGCAGTTTGCAGGCGCTGCTACCAATTCCGGCACAAATCAATCGATTTGTGATCCTGCCCGGTGGCGATGGCATTCGCTATCTGCCACTCGAAGAATTGCTGTTACTCAAGATACCAACGCTGTTTCCGGGTTATAAACTCAAAGCGCATTTTGAGTTCCGCGTGCTGCGCGACAGCGACCTTGAAGTCGAGGACGAGGCCGAAGACCTTGTGCTGGAATTTGAAGTGGCCCTTAAGCGGCGGCGCCGCGGCGAAGTCGTCCGCCTGACACATTCAGCCGGCGCACCGCGCAAACTTATGGCTGTCATCATGAACGAACTAGGTGTCAGCGACGCTGAAGTGATCGAGCTTGATGGCATGATCGGGATGTCCGATCTTGATGAATTGGTTATTGATGCGCGCACAGATCTGCTATGGCCCAGTTTTACCCCCCGCGTGCCCGAGCGCATAACCGATTTCGAAGGCGACATGTTTGCGGCAATCCGTCAAAAAGACATGCTGTTACACCACCCCTACGAGACCTTCGACATGGTAGTGCGCTTTCTGAAACAAGCGGCACTTGACCCAAACGTGGTGGCGATCAAACAAACACTGTACCGCACATCCAAAAATTCGCCCATCGTCGAAGCGCTTTGCGAAGCAGCAGAAGACGGCAAATCCGTCACCGCCCTTGTCGAGCTGAAAGCACGCTTCGACGAGGCGGCAAACATCCGCCAGTCGCGTCGCTTGGAACGCGCGGGCGCACATGTGGTTTATGGCTTTCTTGACCTCAAGACGCATGCCAAGATCAGCACCGTCGTCCGCCGCGAAGGCACCGAGCTTGTGACCTACACCCACTACGGCACTGGTAATTATCACCCCATCACTGCGCGTATTTACACCGACCTGTCCTTGTTCACCTGTGACGCCAAGCTTGGGCGAGACGCGACCAAAGTGTTTAATTACCTGTCCGGCTACGCACCACCCGAAGGGCTCGACAATCTTGCCATTTCTCCTGCCAATCTAAAATCCCGCCTGCTTGAAATGTTCAAGGCCGAAGCAGCGCACGCCCGTGCAGGTAAACCAGCAGAGATCTGGGCCAAGATGAACTCACTTATCGACAGCGAGATCATCGACGCCCTCTATGAGGCGAGCCAGGCCGGGGTAAAAATCAGTCTCGTCGTGCGTGGCATTTGCGGTCTGCGACCCGGAATCGCGGGCCTGTCGGAAAACATCAGGGTCAAGTCCATTGTCGGCCGCTTTCTGGAGCACTCACGCATCGTATGTTTTGGCAACGGGCACGGGCTGCCTTCGAAAAAAGCGCGTGTTTTCATCTCTTCGGCTGACTGGATGGGCCGGAACTTAAACCGCCGTGTCGAAACCCTGATCGAGATCGGGAACCCAACCGTCAAAGCACAAATTGTAAGCCAAGTCATGGCAGCAAATCTTGCAGATGTCGCGCAAAGCTGGGTTATGGGCCCCGAGGGCCGATTTACGCGCCCAGCCTTGCCCGACGGAGCGTTCTCATTCAATTGCCACCGCTTTTTCATGGAAAACCCATCGCTCTCCGGGCGCGGTTCTGCGGGCGCATCAGATGTGCCAAAGCTGACTCACACAGAAGACTACAGCGTTTGACGAATTATCTGAAATATCACGCATTGCGTTGCAAACTGAAAGCTGAAAACCTTGTTTTAACGCAGCGATAGATAATTCAAGTTTTTCGCATGACGCATTAAAGACCAAACTTGAAAATGCCCAACAACCATGTGGCGGCCTCTAACAATTGCCGTGTTCACCACCCCCCGCAGCGCCGCCTGAGGTAAGCTTGGCATAGGTCGGTGGGCGGGCGCCTTTTGTGCGGTTACGCACAAAACAGAGCGTCCCGACCCAATGCTTGCATTGACCCATTGCCGCGCGTGGTCCATCACTAAAGCAACGCACGCGCTACGGAGGAGCATAATGAACGTTTCGGTCGAGACGCAAGGCTCTGATGCAGGCCTGTTTGGTCGTCCACTATTCGAAGACCCCTCAGCACGTGCATTGGCACGGGTGGGCGTAGTTGATGTCGGGTCAAACTCAGTCCGAATGGTGGTCTTTGACGGCGCGGCCAGGTCTCCCGCTTATTTCTACAACGAAAAAATCATGTGTGCTCTCGGCGCCGGCCTTTCGGATACTGGCTGCCTGAATCCAAAAGGGCGTAGCCGCGCCTTGAGCGCACTGCGTCGCTTTCAACGCCTTGGCCAAGGTATGGGCGTGTCGACGCTTACGGTGGTCGCCACCGCTGCGGTGCGCGACGCCAAAGATGGGCAAGATTTCTGCGCTGATGTCGCCCGCGAAACTGGCCTGAACGTGCGCATTATCGACGGACGAGAAGAGGCGCGGCTATCGGCGCAGGGCGTCTTGTTGGGATGGCCAGGCTCATATGGGTTGATCTGTGATATTGGTGGATCTTCAATGGAACTGGCCGAGATTTCTGGCGGCCTTGTGGGACGCCGAGAGACGTCGGACCTTGGTCCACTCAAGTTGCAAGCGCTGAAGGGTGGCAAAAAGGGCCGCCGTGCGCATATAAAAGCCACGGTTGAACGCCTACATGCGGAAATGGGCGACCAGCGCGACCGACTGTTTCTCGTGGGTGGCTCATGGCGCGCTATCGCCCGCGTTGACATGTATCGACGCGGCTACCCACTACATGTTTTACACGAATACCGTATGACCCCGCGCGCTGTGTCGCGCACTGTTAAGTACATCGCGGACCATCCTGACCAGGACTGGTTGCGTGCGCGTTGCGGTATTTCATCGACCCGCATGGCGTTGGTTCCAATGGCCGCCGAGGTGTTGTCGAGATTGATCAAGACTTTTCGACCAAAGGACATCGCTGTTTCAAGCTACGGCATCCGCGAAGGAATTCTCTACGAGCAGATGCCGCAACGCCTGCGTGACCGCGACCCCTTGATCGAGGCCTGTCGCTTTGCGGAAGCCAAGGACGCGCGGATGCCCGGATTTGGAAAACAGCTGTTCCAGTTCATCGAACCGCTGTTTCGCTCAGCACGGTTCGGGCGCAAAAGGTTGATAAAAGCAGCCTGCCTGTTACATGATGTCAGCTGGCGCGCCCATCCTGACTACCGCGCCGAAGTCTGCTTTGACAATGCGACTCGCGCCAACCTCGGCGGCCTGAAACATTCCGAGCGCGTGTTTCTCGGACTGGCCCTGCTGCACCGCTATTCCAACAAGCGCGAGGGCACCCGCTTCGAAGATATGTATAACCTAATTGACGAAGCTGCCCAACTGGATGCGTTGATCTTAGGCAAGGCAATGCGCTTTGGCGCTATGCTTTGGCTTGAAAAAGACAAAGACGCCGCCAAGTTACGCTTCTTCCCACAAAAAAAGCAGCTTGAGCTGCGCTTGTCAGAGGATGCAATGCCACTTTATGGCGAAGTGGCCCAAGCACGACTGAACTCGCTTGCCACTTCTTTGGGCGCGCAAGTGACCATCAAACAAACGCGCCGCTGACTCGCTTGCTGCTGTGCCAAATGTCGACCTAAAACTTGGGATTAACCTGTCTGATTTAATCTTCAGGTATCTCACAAAAGACGATGATATCCTCAAGGAAAACCGTTTTGAACCAACAAAACGGACTATAAACACACTTGTCAGCGCCTCGATCTAATCGGCACTGGCCATGCCTTAGCGCGCCGACCATCCGCCATCGTTCAGCAACCTGATATCTTCTTCGAAAAGCGCGGTCACTCATTCGATATTCTAAGCCGTTCTGCGTATCACGCTTGGCGACCCTGAATTTCTTCCCAAGCTCGGTTGATGTCGATCATCCGCTTTTCAGCAAGGCGCACCGCTTCTTCGGGGACGCCCCGTGCCATCATTGCGTCCGGATGATTTTCGCGCACCAGTTTGCGCCACGCCTTGCGGACGTCTTCCAGCGTGGCAACGGCGGTGACGCCAAGAACCGTATACGGGTCAGGTTCCGCATCCGGAACAAAACGCGTGCGGAGCGCTTTAAAATCAGCGTCTGGCACCAAAAAGATATGAGCCACCCGCTCCAAGAATGCGTTTTCATTCGGATGATAAAAACCGTCGGCCATCGCGATGTGAAACAGGCCTTCCAACAAATCAGTCAATGTTTCAGGCTGCTTCGAAAACATAGCATGGATTCGCGTCGCGTAGTCTTCAAAACCTGCCACATCCGTACGGGCAAGGTTAAAAACCCGGGCCGCGCCAGCCTCATCTTTGGCGGCGATATGAAAAACCTCGCGAAAGGCCGTCACCTCGTCTCGGGTCACCTGACCATCTGCCTTGGCCATCTTTGCGCCAAGCGCGATGACCGCAATGGCAAAAGCCACGCTGCGTTCAGGCGGTGCGCGCAATTTGTCAAAAATAGCTGCAAGCCCCTCGCCTGCGGAGAGGGCGGCCAAAGCTTCAGATATCCGAGACCATAGTGACATGCGACAACCCTAACTGGTGTCTGCCCCGCTGTCAGACAAATTTTCCATCCGTCGCAGCGTTACAACCCTAAAATTGGTAGTGCTCCAAGGCTTTGATGATGTGACCACCCCCCGACGGCATCGATATGCCAAGGTTGGTTTATATATGTCCACAAAGGAGGACGGTCACATTATCAAAGCAGAAAAGTATACCAAAGGGTACAAACCTTTAAAAAAATTAATTATACAAAGCGCTAGGAAACAGAGCACATTACTTGCGCTCAGAGGCTTTAAAACATCAATTGAATCACAAAGTTCTGACTTAAATAAAAATTTGAACTCTTCGAAAATTCCTTCGGATGATACTACTACGGCTCGATTCACCAAAGGATTGCGCAGCGTTTTCTAAAGGAGGATAAGCAGTGCTTGAAATCAGGCCCGATGCAATCAATCTGTAATCGTGATATACCGCACGACGAAAGGCCAGCCCATGCCAGATGACACAGCCACCACGCCAAACGGGTCAGTAATCGAGGTCGACATTGTCTCAGACGTGATGTGCCCTTGGTGCATCATTGGTTTTAGACAGCTGGAACAAGCCCTTGGCGCGACCAATACCGGTGCGCGTATCCGTTGGCATCCGTTTGAACTGAACCCAGCCATGGGCCCTGAGGGGCAAAACCTGTCCGAGCACATCAGCCAGAAATACGGCGCTTCTCCCGAGCAATCTGCACAAAATCGCGCCCACATTGAAACTTTGGGGCACAGCCTTGGCATTACTTTTGCCTTTGGCCCGGACAGCCGCATCGTTAATAGCTTTGGTGCCCACCAACTGCTAGACTTTGCCTTGTCACAAGGTGCACAACATCCGTTGAAACTGGCGCTGTTCCAAGCCCATTTTACCGATGGCAAGGATGTGTCTAACACTGCGACCTTGCTGGACATCGCCGAAAGCGTCGGCCTTGATAGAAACGCGGCTGCGCAGGTTTTGGAAAGCGGCGCGCTTGCCGCAAGCGTGCGCGAAAAACAGAAATTCTGGACCGACAGGGGAATCTCGGGCGTGCCGTCAATGGTGTTTGGTGGCAAGTACCTCGTGACTGGGGCTCAAGGCGCCAAGAACTATGCTGAACTGTTAAACAAAGTTGTCAGCGAGCAGGCGGCGTAACCCGATGGTGGAATGGATCACCACGCCCGGACTAACTGATTATCGAAGCGCAGAAGCCTGGATGGAACGACGCGCCAACGCAATCGCTGCAGGCGAGGCCGACGAATGCATCTGGTTGCTAGAACATCCCGCACTTTACACCGCAGGGACGTCAGCCAAACCTAACGATCTGACGGACCCAAATCGCTTTGACGTGTTCCAGACCCGGCGGGGTGGCCAATACACCTACCACGGCCCCGGTCAACGCGTTGCTTACACAATGCTTGATGTGGGCAAGCGCGGCCATGACGTGCGCGCCTTTGTCAAAAGCCTCGAGTCGTGGGTCATCGCCACACTTGAAACATTTAACGTAAAGGGCGAAGTCCGCGAGGGCCGGGTCGGCGTTTGGGTCACGCGCCCGGAAAAGCCGCCTCTGGCAAACGGCAGCCCATCTGAAGACAAGATCGCCGCAATCGGCATACGCCTGCGCAAATGGATTAGCTTTCATGGTCTGTCGATAAATGTGGAACCTGAGCTGAGCCACTTTGACGGAATCGTGCCCTGCGGAATTAACGAACACGGAGTGACCAGCCTTGTCGATCTTGGCCTGCCGGTTACGCTGAGCGATGTGGATGTCGCACTCAAACAATCCTTTGCCGTAAACTTTGAGGAATAAGCGAAGGCTGTCCCGGTGGGGTCTGAGTGCATCAGCACAAATGTCCAACAGAAATTTAGCATTTTTGTGCAGTTACGTCGCCCGACCATCTGTTAACCACAAGCGCCTGCACCACAACTTAAAACAAGAAACAGCCGTGCCGGGACAAACGCGACAATTCATCCCGATCTAGGTCACGATCTGTCATTGATGCTGCGCCACCAAGTCACTACAAGCGTTTCAGAATCCGCGCGAGGATGGGAACCCCTTGCGTATGTGTAATCAACATTCAGGAGGCGCCGCATGGCAGACGCAGCCATTCACGGTCACGAGCATGAAGACGAACGGGGCTTCTTTACCCGTTGGTTCATGTCAACAAACCACAAAGACATCGGTATTTTGTATTTGGTGGTATCAGCCCTTGTGGGTTTTGTATCGGTGGCATTCACCGTTTACATGCGCCTCGAACTTATGGATCCGGGCGTTCAGTATATGTGTATGGAAGGCGCGCGCCTGACTGCGGCTGCGGTCGGAGAATGCACACCCAATGGACATATGTGGAACGTCCTTATTACTGGCCACGGAATTCTAATGATGTTCTTCGTGGTGATACCTGCCCTTTTTGGTGGTTTCGGCAACTATTTCATGCCGTTGCAGATCGGCGCACCAGACATGGCCTTCCCGCGAATGAACAACCTTTCGTTCTGGATGTACGTTGCGGGAACCACACTGGCAATTTGTTCGGTGTTGGCACCGGGCGGCAACGGTCAGCTGGGATCTGGCGTAGGGTGGGTGTTGTATCCACCGCTATCGACAAACGAGCAGGGCATGTCGATGGATCTTGCGATCTTTGCCGTGCACGTTTCGGGCGCGTCGTCGATTTTGGGCGCGATCAATATGATCACAACGTTCCTGAACATGCGCGCACCGGGCATGTCACTGTTCAAAGTGCCACTGTTCTCTTGGTCGATTTTTGTTACGTCATGGTTGATTCTACTTTCGCTGCCAGTTTTGGCGGGCGCAATCACAATGCTGCTGATGGATCGCAATTTTGGCTTCGCCTTTTTTGACCCTGCCGGTGGTGGCGACCCTGTGCTTTACCAACATATCCTGTGGTTCTTTGGCCATCCCGAAGTCTACATCATCATCTTGCCGGGCTTTGGCATTATCAGCCACGTAATCGCAACGTTCTCGCGCAAACCAGTTTTCGGCTATCTGCCGATGGTGTGGGCGATCATAGCGATCGGCGCTTTGGGCTTTGTTGTGTGGGCGCACCACATGTACACGGTCGGTATGAGCCTGAACCAGCAAACTTATTTCATGCTCGCCACAATGGTTATTGCGGTGCCAACAGGGGTGAAAATCTTTAGCTGGATTGCAACGATGTGGGGTGGTTCCGTCGAGTTAAAAACACCGATGCTTTGGGCATTTGGCTTTTTGTTTCTCTTCACTGTTGGGGGCGTGACGGGCATAATCCTAGCTCAGGCTGCTGTGGACCGCTACTATCACGACACATACTACGTGGTCGCACACTTCCACTATGTGATGAGCCTTGGCGCAGTTTTCTGTATCTTTGCGGGCATCTACTTTTACTTCCCCAAAATGACAGGTCGTATGTACCCTGAGTGGGCGGGCAAGCTGCACTTTTGGACGATGTTTATCGGGGCCAATCTGACGTTTTTCCCACAGCACTTTTTGGGTCGTCAGGGCATGCCACGCCGTTACATCGATTACCCAGAAGCATTTGCCTATTGGAACCAGTGGTCATCTTGGGGGGCATTCTTGAGCTTTGCATCGTTCCTGTTTTTCTTTGGTGTAATTGGCTGGTCGCTGCTGCGCGGGGCCAAATCGACTGAAGCAAACCCATGGAACGAATATGCAGATACGCTGGAATGGACATTGCCCAGCCCACCACCAGAGCACACATTCGAAATCCTGCCCAAGCAGGAAGAGTGGGATAACAAGCACGCGCACTAGCGCTGGATAGACTAAAACAATAGAAAAGGGCTCCGATGGCGATCGGGGCCCTTTGTACATTAAGGTGTCTTAGATCCTGATCGAAAAGATGGCCAAATCTTATGCTGAGCAGACCAAAGGGGCATAATAGAAACGGACCAC
>JABITU010000269.1 GCA_018668195.1 Tateyamaria sp.
AACTGTTTGTTTTATATCCCGGCGAAAGGATTGTCCGGCATCTGGTGCGCCACCAATTACAAGCTCACCCTTATCCGACTGGTTTAGATACACGCCAAGGTCAGGACAATTCACAATCACATCGATCAGGGGCTTTACTGGTTCTGAAACAAAGGCAGCAAGATTGAAGGATTTGACCGGCAACCGCAGGCCAGCGGTTTCGGTGATTGTCGTTGTGTGACCGGAAACAACGACGGCGACCTTGTCGGCCAGCACGGTTCCACGATTTGTCTCAACACCCTTGATGGTGCCATCCGTGTCACGCAGCAGGCTTTTCACCTCTGTATGCTGGTGGATTTCGACACCGCGGGAACTCGCTGAACGGGCATAGCCCCAGGCGACGCCATCATGTCGGCACACGGCGGCTTCCTTATGCACCATGGCGCCAATGATCGGCAGGCGCGTGTCCGGGCCACCGCCGGTGAGCGCGGGTACGCGCCGCCGCAGCTCGGCAACATCGATCGATGAATAGCTTGACCCGTGCAGATAGCCATTCATCATGCGGCGGCGAATTTCCCGCATTTTTGGATAGGTCTGAACGACATCGATCATGCTCCGCTTGGAATACATGAGATTGAAATTCAAATCCTTTGCCAGCCCTTCAAACAAGGATACGCTTTTGACAAAGAAGGGGATGCTCTCATCGCGCAGATAATTGGACCGGACGGTCACTGTGTTTCGGGCAATATTGCCGCCCCCAAGCCACCCTTTTTCCAGAACCGCGACATTGGTGATGCCATGATTTTTGGCAAGATAATGGGCAGTTGCAAGACCATGCCCCCCAGCCCCAATGATCAGCACGTCATATTTCTTGGCCAGTGGCGGGTTTTTCCAGTAGCGCGGCCAATTGCGATGATGGCTGAGCGCATTCCAGGCGAGACTAAAGGCAGAAAACTTACCCATCAGCAAACGCCTCTAAGGCCTGAAAATACGAAATGACCTGCATGTTTTCCCATTTACTACGCCACATCGCCAAGACCAACTAGGCCGACCGGTGCGGCAAAGGCACTGGCAAGTTCAGGCCAAGCTTTCAAGACGTTTCTTGTCGGGGCAAAGTGCTCTGGGTGCAATCGTCCATTCTCCCAGAGGGCAACGCCATCAATGGTGACGGTTGGATCGATAACCATCCAGCAGATTTCGCCAGGTGGACCCATGCCGCATGTGTGAAAATGAAGAATTCTCGGATTGGCGAACACTGTCTGCGCCCAGCGGACGGGATCCGCCGATGCAGACATGTCATACCCCATTAGGGGGTGAATGCCCGCATGCCACGAATCAATATTGAAGACATCAAGACCAAATTTAGCGGCAACCTGTTCGTAATGCCTGCGAAAATCCCTGACAAGATCTGCCGGGCCTGTAATGTCGGCGATCCGGGTGCCGTCTATATGCGCCGTGACAATATCAGGAAGCTCTAGGCAGGCCGGTTGGTAGACTTTTGAGCCTGTTGGTGTCAGAAAATGTGTCAGCTTGACCACGCCTGCAAAACCATTTGCAAGCACCGGCTTTGGCACACCCATCGGATAACGGCTCACGATAACTTCGCCGCCTTCGGTCAGGCTTTCACCGGGTGACCCTTCAAAATCGGTCCCAAGTGGGCAGGTGACACGAATGTGGCGCCCCCCTAGGGTTATCTCATCGACCGCATTCTTCAAGGCGATCATTGCCGCGTGATCGAGGGTGCCATAACCGCCGGCCAGCATTTCGGCGTTCAGCGCATAGCTCATGACTGAACGTGGACCAACATATTGAGACTTGAACCGGCCCTGATCACCAATGCGGGCAAAGAAAATTACCTCATCAGCCTCATTCATGGCGGCCTGCACAGCGTCAATCGCATGGTTTTTTGGGGCGCCGACCATCAGCGTTTTGACCGACGCGCCCATTTCGTCAAGAACAGCCCCGACACTCGCCGGTGCGGCCGCATCATACCAGCCTAGTGCGGGATCTTCGGCAACGACCAGAACGGTTTTACCGGCAACGTCGCCAAGACAGCCTTTTACAAGGTTCCGTGCGCCCAATCTCAGGGCGTCTTCACTACACCATCTGACGGTATCAGGCGGTGCCTGCAAACTTATATGCATATTGCTCATGTTAACATTCCCCCTAACCTGATCCTTAACCTGAATAGTATCCTATGACATCACCCTCGGTTGTCACGCCAAGGCCGTTAAGGCTCCTATTCACATAATTGAAATAGCCGATGATCTGATTGGCCTCCAGAATCTGGCCGTCATCCAGTCCGGCATCCTGCAAAGAGCGCACATCCGATTCCTGCATCGTTCCGGGTGCCAGTGTCAATTTCTCTGCATATTGCAGTAGCGCCAGCTCCGCCCCGTCAAAGACATCTTCGGGGCGGCGTTGTCCTAGCGCTTCTTCCACCGCGCTGGCCCGCGCGGCGTCCCCCATAAGATGGGCGGCATTTTTCCAGTGATTCGCATAGGAATAGTCACAGTCATTCAGCGCCGATACATATGACCCGATCACCTCTTGCAACCAGGTTGGCAGGGTGTTGGCCTTATCATGCAGAACTGCGCGATACAGAACAACATGGCCATGCATCGTGTTGGGCCGGTGCGAATGCACGCGCATCACGTTGTCAACGGTTCCATGCGGGGTGCGCGCAGTATCCAATGCTTCCTGAAGATCGGGGTTCGCATCAGCGTCACTGATCATCGATATCCATGCTGCCATGTTGTATTTCCCGAGATGCTCTTGGAACGATTAATTCATAACAAAAGCATGTTAATGATGATTCACTTTGCGAATAATGTTATAGTTTGTCAACAAGCGTTTTTGCTGGACAAAGATGGTTACATTTTCCCCTCTTTGGGGTAAAACGGTTCGGTCAAAACGCCCATAGTCACCCTGCCCACATCAGGGGTTCTATGGGAGATGCGAAACGGTGTTCTTTCGGTACGCCAGTATGACGCGGGGCCAGTATGACGCGGAATGAGAGTGTTTGAAAATTTAAGTGTAGGCTGAAAATGCTGGTTAGTGAAAGCGCCAGCGATGCTGCCGGCAGATGCAAGATTGCGCGCCCGTGCCAGAGAAACATCACGCTTTCACGATACCAGGCTGGAGCCTTTGTTGCGGGGCTGCTTTGCGCATGTGGCGCCAGCGACCCGCGATCTGGAAATTGTTTCGGCAAATCTGAGCCTGTTGGAAAAACGACTTGGTCAATTGGCGTTAATGGTGGCGCCATCGCCGCTGTTATTTGGCGATCAATTGACCATAACCGATTGTGGTTTTGTGCCCAGTTTTGCCCTGATGAAAACGCTGTCTGGGGTTTTTGACTTTGATCTGAAGATGCCACAAAAGCTGGCCGATTATGAATCGGCCTTGACCGCGCATCCCTCAGTTGCGGCGCATAACACGGCTTATTACGCGGCGCTAGAGGCCTGGGTCGCCAGCAAGTTTGCCTGATCATCGGCCCTAAAGTACAAATCGTTAGTCATTAAGTGACAGATGCTGTCTCACCCGAGATTTACCCGAGATTTACTGTCTAAAGACGGTTCTCGTATCTTGACGCCGCCATGCCTGACGCTGTACCGTTTCACTTTATGTATGCACATAATGCGCCTGTCCGATTTGTCGGCGGTGCACAGCACGAGGAAACAGAAATGAGACATTATATCAAATCCGCACTCTCAACCGGTATGTTGGCGACCGGTGTTTTGGCGGCCGGTGTTTTGGTTGCCGGCAGCATGGTCATGTCGGCATCTGCCGACACCATTAAGATTGGCTTTAACGTGCCATTGACCGGTTTTGCTGCTGCTGACGGTCAGTCGGCGCTGCACGGCGCAGAGCTTGGCGTTGGACAGGTGAATGCTGCTGGCGGTATCAATGGCGAGATGCTTGAGCTGGTGGTCTATGACGATCAGGCCAGCCCGAAAGAGGCGGCCCCACTGGCGGTCAAGATGATCACCCAGGATGAAATCGTTGCGGGCGTATCTGGCAGTTATTCAGGGGCCACCCGCGCCGCCGCGACAATTTTCGCCGAAAGCAAAGTGCCTTATATTTCCGCTTATGCCATCCATCCAGACATCACGCGCGCTGGCGATTATGTCTTTCGTACATCCTTTATGGGAGAGGTTCAGGGACGTGCAGGTGCAAAATTGATTGGCGAGATGCTGGGCAAGAAGCGGGTTGCGATGGTCACGCTGAACAATGATTTTGGCAAGTCGCTCGCCACCGGTTTCAAAGAGCAGGCTGGCAATTTCGGGATCGAGATCGTGGCCGAATATGAATACAGCATCAAGGACCGTGAATTTGGCCCGATCATTTCCAAGATTAAGGCTGACAAGCCGGATGCGATCTATGCCTCTGGTTATTTCTTCACCGCTGGCCCCATGGTCAGCCAGATCAGGGCTGCCGGTCTCGACCAGCCCGTTGTTGGTCAGGAGGGTTATGACAGCCAGAAATTTATCGAGATTGCGGGCGGCGCCTCAGAGGGTGTGTTAATCACCACATCGCTTGATCGCGATTCGAGCGCGGCAGAGACAAAGGATTTCATCAAAGGGTTTGCAGCGAAAGCAGGCTATCCTGCCGATATGGTTGCCGCCTCGGCACATACGGCGATTCTGGTTTTGGCCGATGCGCTGAAAAAATCCGGATCAGGCGACAAGGCGGCCTTGCGTGATGCTGTTGCCAAGACTGATCTGACAGCCTCTACCGGTCACATCTCGTTCAACGCGCTTGGCGAAGTGCAAAAGGACGTTCAGGTCCAGATCGTAAAAAATGGCAACTGGCACCATCATTCGGTGATCAGTGATGCGGTTTTG
>JABITU010000030.1 GCA_018668195.1 Tateyamaria sp.
CTTTGGCATTTCATCGCCATAATGCATCATGAGTGGGGTCTTGGGGGGGGGGGCGCGGGCAAACAGCGTGGCCAACTGATCAAATCTCTGATCGCCAAGCAGTTTGCACAAAACCGGAAACCCAGTGCGTAATGCGTCCCTAAGAGCAACAGTTACATTGTTGCGGTAGACATCAAAACGCTTTTGAGTGGGCTTGCCTGCGCCATCGGTTAACCCTGTGGGAACTGCTTGCGTTGGATCGAGAAGTGCCGCGCGCAACTGAGATTGATCGATAGCCATGGACGTCACCGAGCGGCCACAGTTTCAAGAGCGCCTTGTGCGCGCTCTGCCTCGGCCCGCAAAGTCAGCCAATCGGGAACGTCATTGTCCCACTCAACTAAAATGGGTGCCGGGCCTGTCTGATCCAGAACGTGGAACAGCAAATCCCAGACGGGGTCGACCACTGGCTTTGAATGGCTGTCGATTAAAAGTGGCGCGCCAAGGTCGTCAATGTCCTCATCATGTCCACCGACATGAATTTCACCAACAGAGTCAACGGGGTAGGCGTCGATATATGTGCGTGCCGTGTATCCTAGATTGCTTGCCGAGATAAAAACGTTGTTCACGTCCAACAGCAGACCACAGCCCGTGCGACGCACCAATTCGGTAAGAAAATCCGTCTCTGCCCAGGTACTTTCGGCAAAGGCGAGATAGCTTGATGGATTTTCCAGCAACATTTGACAGCCAAGCGTATGTTGGACCTGATCAATGTGCTCAGCCACACGCGCAAGTGTTGCATTGGTGTAGGGCAGGGGCAGCAGATCGTCGAGAAACTCAAACCCGTGCGTTGACCAAGCGAGATGCTCGGAAAAGCTGGCGGGCTTCAGCCAATCCACCAACGTCCTGAGCCGGGATAGGTGCGTTTTGTCCAGGGGGCCTTCTCCCCCGATAGACAGGCCCACGCCGTGAACGGAAATGGCAAAGTTTTCACGAAGAGCCCGCAGTTGAGCGTGGGGGCGTCCGCCCGCGCCCATGTAGTTTTCGGCATGCACCTCAAGCCAGCCTACGGGGCCGGGTTGGTGGCGTAACTCTGTGAAATGTTGTGGTTTATATCCAACACCGGGTAAGAGCGGCAAGCGGGGCGGCTGTTGTGTCGCATCCAGCATCGCAAGTCCTTTCGGTTTTAGTTGGCGCGTCGGGAACACAGGTGACCCCGACGCAACACCTATTGTGTTCTTAGGCTGGTAGATCGCGATTTTGTTCTTCCAGCGAACCTGTGCGTGCTGTGCCATCGGCCATAACGGGCAGCTCGATCTCGGTGCAGGTGCCCTTATCAACCAATGTCCATGCGTTGCCTTGGTAGTCAACGGTTGAGGTTCCCGCACACGAAGTACCTGCACCGGCGGCACAGTCATTCGCGCCAGCCAGCGACACGCCAAAGCATTTTTCTTTGGACGCGGCATTGGCCGATGTGGTTGTGTGCACGGTCATCGCTGCGGCGACTGCACTCATCAGTGCAACGGTTTTGATTGTTTTCGACACGTTAAATGTTCCTTTTTGGTATCTAAATGTTGGTTGCTTACTCGGATATTAAAAACTCATTCTACGTTTCGTTACCATTCACGATGCTGTGTGTCACATTCCTGTTATGGCGTATCATGGAATTGGCCGCATATTGCAGAATCTGCTTGGGTTTGTTGCAATCGACCGAAGCAAATGTTGCAGTTGTAGCGATCAACGCAGGTCTGGCGGTGTTGCCTCGGCGCGAAGTGTTGCAGCCACGTTATCCAATGTATCCACGCTTGTTTGCTTTTGCCCCAATCTGCGCACAGAAACTGTCCGTTCTTCGATTTCGCGCGCGCCGACCGCGAGAATTACGGGAACCTTGCTGACCGAATGTTCGCGAACTTTATAGTTGATCTTTTCATTGCGGATGTCGGCTTCGGCGCTTATCCCACCGGCCCGCAGTGTTTCTACCACTTCTGCCACATAATCATCTGCCTCTGATGTAATCGAGGCGACAACCACTTGGCGGGGTGCCAACCAGAACGGCAGCTTGCCCGCGTACTGTTCGATCAGGATGCCCGTGAACCGTTCCAACGAGCCGAAGAGAGCGCGGTGCAACATCACCGGCGCCAACCGTTCGCCCGAGGCGGCGATGTAAGTCGTTTTGAAGCGCTCTGGCAGGTTAAAGTCGACCTGCAAGGTTCCGCATTGCCAGTCACGTCCAATGGCGTCGCGCAACACATATTCTAGTTTTGGCCCATAAAATGCGCCTTCGCCTTCGAAAATCGCATAGGTCATGCCAGCCTGATCCAACGCGGTGCGCAGGGCATTCTCGGATTTGTCCCAGCTTTCGTCGCTTCCAATCCGATTTTCGGGGCGGGTTGACAGCTTTACATGCACATCTTCAAAACCAAAGTCGCGGTAAATCGATAGGATCAGGTCGTTTACCTTTAGGCATTCCTCGGTCAATTGCTCGGGGGTGCAATAGATATGCGCGTCATCCTGCGTAAAACTGCGGACGCGAAGCAGGCCATGCAGCGCCCCGGACGGTTCATACCTGTGCACCTTGCCAAATTCGGCCAGCTTGACGGGCAGATCGCGGTATGACTTGATCCCTTGATTGTAGATCAACATGTGGCCGGGGCAGTTCATCGGTTTGAGCGCATATTCGCGATCGTCCTGCGTTTCTGCCTGGAACATGTTTTCGCGGTAGTTTTGCCAATGGCCCGATGTCTCCCACAAACCTCGGTCCATGATGTCGGGTGAATTGACTTCTTCATAGCCGGCCACTTCCTGACGGCGCCGCATATAGGAAATTAGCGTCTGGAACAGGCGCCAGCCATGCTGGTGCCAAAAGACCGAGCCGGGCGCGACTTCTTCAAAATGGAACAGGTCCATCTCGCGGCCCAGTTTACGGTGGTCGCGTTTGGCAGCCTCTTCCAGCATGGTGAGATGCGCGCGCAATTTTTCTTTACCAGTAAACGCCACGCCGTAGATGCGTTGCAGCATCGCACGGTTGCTGTCGCCACGCCAATATGCGCCGGCAATAGACATTAGCTTGAATGCGTCACCGGGTACCTGGCCGGTGTGTTGCAAGTGCGGGCCGCGGCACAGATCTTGCCAGCCGCCATGCCAGTACATGCGCAACGGTTCGTCGCCGGGGATACTGTTGATCAGTTCGACCTTATAGGGCTCGTCATTGTCGGTGTAATACTTGATCGCAACATCACGATCCCAGACCTCGGTTCGAACGGGTTCACGCTTGTTGATGATCTCTTTCATCTTTTTTTCGATAACGCCAAGGTCTTCGGGGGTGAAAGGCTCTGACCGGTCGAAATCGTAATACCATCCGTCCTTGATCACGGGTCCGATAGTAACCTTGGTCTCGGGCCAGATTTCCTGAACGGCGCGCGCCATGATATGCGCCAGATCGTGACGGATCAGTTCATTGGCCTGCTCTTCGTCAGCCATGGTGTGGACCGCGATTGTAGCGTCTGAATTGATCGGCCAAGCCAGATCCCAATGTTGCCCATCAACGGTTGCACTGATGGCCTTTTTGGACAGAGATTTAGATATGCTCATTGCAACGTCGGCGGCGGTTACGCCCATCGCGTAGTCGCGGGCATTGCCATCGGGAAAGGTGAGAGAGATCTGGGCCATATTGGCATCCTCGTCAGTTTGGCGCCTACGAAGCGCCCGGTTGCGGGTAGGTTTGGGTGGCTGATGTGGCAGTCTGCGCGCAACGCGTCAAGAAGGGGTCGCCAATTTTGTCCGCGCATAGGGCAAATTTGGGCCAGTTTCCTTATGCCGCGTTCTGAAACAAGCAACGCAGGTCTCTATCTTTGTGACGTAAATTTGCGCATGATCTCTTTGGCATACTATCGCATGCCAAAAAAGCGTCATTTCAAGGTCAAAATTCGACATTTTGTAGTGGACAACCGCAAGGCTCGCCGTATGTATGTTCCTATCGGAAACTTTATTCGGAGATCGTGCGGTGCCGAAATTCAATACTAACTTTGAACTGTCTGTTTCAGATCTGGACCTAATCGAAGACGCACTGCGGGCTTCTAAACTTTCCAAGACACAATCAGATATCAAGGCGCGTGCACAAGATGACGATGTACGGCAAATCCACGACCTGCTTGGGCGTCTGCACAACCAAAAAGTGTTTTATCGGCCTGCGGACGGGCCTTATGTTGGCGGTTGATCACTGTGCCAGCCGAAGGGTGCGCAACCACTTAAATGGACTCTGAGTAAAGCAAAGCCGCCTTGCTTTTTCAATTATACAATCAATTCAGATTTCATGTGAGAAAGCGTAGTTAACACGCGTTCTTAATGGCTTTTACGTAACAGGTGCGGCGCGCATACTTTTTCTAGAGCAAAATGCTGCTGGCAGTGCTCATTCCTCTTTTGGTGCAGGACACGCAAGACGGGCTTACGCATATGCCATAGGTCGAATATGCGTCTGCTTGAGCGTTTCCCAGTGTCAGCATGGACAGCGCGCCATTCACTGCACATTATCATGAAAACCAACATGGAAGGGTGTGGCAATGAGCGCTGCTGAGTATCTCGAAACGTTGCAAGGGCGGAGCCTAGCCTACCACCGCAGTGATGGTCAGGGTCCATGGGTTGTGTTTCTGGGCGGTCTCAAATCCGACATGGAGGGTACCAAGGCTGTCCACCTTGAGGCTTGGTGCAAGGCTTCGGGGCGCGGGTTTCTGCGGTTTGACTATTCGGGGCACGGCGAAAGCTCTGGCACATTTGAAGAGGGTTCAATTGGTGATTGGGCCGAGGATGCCGCGGCCGCTCTTGCTGCTTTGACGAACGGCAAACTAATTGTTGTGGGCAGTTCCATGGGAGGCTGGCAGGCGCTCTTGTTTGCCCGTACGCACCCGGAACGTATCGCAGGGCTGGTGACAATTGCTGCGGCCCCCGACTTTACCGAAGATGGTTATTGGGCCTCATTTACGGATGACCAAAAGTCCGCGCTGAAACGCGATGGCCGGATCGAAATGCCATCGGATTACATGGAGCCTTATATCATCACGCGGCGTCTGATCGAAGATGGTCGCGAGAACTTGGTGCTGCGCGCGCCTCTTGCTCTGCCGTTTCCAGTGCGCTGCTTGCAAGGCACTGCCGACACTGCTGTAACCACGCAAACGGCTGTTCGTCTGCTTGATCATGCAACCTCTCCAGACATGCGCCTGACGTTGGTAAAAGATGCCGATCACCGGTTTTCGGATGGGCCATGCCTTGGTCTGATTGAAAATGCCATCACAGATATTCTAGAGGTTTTATGACGCTGTCAGTGGATTGGCTCTGGTCGGTCTGCGGTCAGATCAAAAAGTGATTGGTCAGTACAACGCTTTCGCTATGGTGACTGCATAATGCAAGATAGAAGGCTGGATCAATGAGTGTTGGCACGCGGGCAGAGCTGAATGATGGTTGAGCCGCTGGTATTTTTGCCGGGAATGATGTGTGATGCCCGCCTGTTTGGTCCGCAAATTGCTGCGCTGTCTCCTGAGTTTTCGGTTATGGTTTGTCCTGTGACCAGAGGTGAACGAATTGAGGAAATCGCCAGTGCGCTGCTGGATGATTTGCCGTCACGTTTTGCTCTGGCCGGTTTGTCTATGGGCGGGATCGTCGCGATGGAGATCCTGCGCCGGGCACCGGGCCGTGTCACCCGTTTGGCATTAATGGACACGAACCCATTGGCAGAAACACCGCAAATCGCCGCCGCGCGAGAGCCGCAAATCGTCAAAGCGCGGGCAGGTCGTTTGCTAGCCGTTATGCGCGATGAAATGAAGCCTCATTACCTTGCGCCTGGGCCGTATCGCGGTGAAATTTTAAAGTTGGTTATGGATATGGCCGACAGCCTCGGTCCAGAGACCTTTGTCCGGCAATCACGGGCGCTACAACGTCGCAGAGATCAGCAAGCTACGTTGCGCAAGTGTAAGGTGCCAACCTTGATCTTGTGTGGTGCGCACGACGCGTTATGCCCGATCAAGCGACACACGTTCATGGCGGAATTAATTCAAGGTGCAGAGCTGCTCGTATTGGATGATGCTGGTCATTTGCCAACCCTAGAAATGCCGGACGATACAACAGCCGCTTTGCGCCGTTGGATGCAGCAGCCTTCGCAACTGCGCTAAACCGAAACCGCTATGAACTTAAACCATCTAACTCTGCCAGAAATAAATGATTCCAACGGGTAAGGTGATACCTGATGTTTCAGGTTTTTCATTAAATGCCACAAAGGATCTAAGCAGGCTAATCTATTTGCAGCAATCTGCGCACGGCTGGCTGTTATGCGCAGACTTAATCTGCGGCACGAAGAACAATCATATTGTGGTCTGCAGCGCGGGACGTAACGGTGGGGAATGCGTCAGGCTGCTTTGTTCTTGTTCACGGCTTTTTTGCTGCTCTTGGGCGAATTGGCGTCGATAAATGCCAATACAAGTGGTCGGATATTGTTGCGCCAGCTTTTGCCCGCAAAGATGCCGTAGTGCCCTGCGCCGGGTTCGACGTGGCTGGCTTTTTTGCTGTCAGGCAGGCCAGAGCACAGCTCAAGAGCGGCAATACACTGACCCGGAGCCGAGATGTCATCGGCGGCCCCTTCGACAGTTTTCACAGCTACGGTCGTAATTTTCCCGATATCAACCGCTTTACCGCCCACGGTGAAGGAATTTTTTGCAATTTCCGCGTCTTTGAAAATCCGCTCGACCGTGGACAGGTAGAACTCGGCGGTCATATCCATCACTGCAAGATATTCGTCATAAAAGTTATTGTGCTTGTCGTGGTCGCCGGACGCACCGCGTGCTACGGCACCTATTTGGTCCGAAAACGCTTGCGCGTGTTTTTCGCTGTTCATTGACATGAAGGATGCCAATTGCAGCAGGCCGGGATAAACCATGCGCCCTACGCCGGGATATTTGAATCCGACACGCTGGATCATCATCTGTTCGAGTTGACCCATTGTGACGCGGTGCCCGAAATCTGTGACATCTGTCGCATTGGCATTTGGGTCAATCGGCCCGCCGATTAGCGTCAGGGATCGTGGCTGCGCCTCTGGATCTTCTTCCGCAAGATAAGCGGTGGCGGCAAGCGTCAGCGGGGCTGGCTGGCACACTGCGATTACGTGTGTGTCGGGACCCATGTGGCGCATGAATTCGACAAGGTACAGCGTATAGTCCTCGACATCGAACTTACCGGCACTGACTGGAATGTCGCGGGCATTGTGCCAGTCGGTCACATAAAGTTCGCAGTCAGGCAACAGCGATATGACGGTTGAGCGCAGTAGGGTTGCGTAGTGGCCTGACATTGGCGCAACAAGCAGAACCTTGCGCTTGCGCGTCGTGCGCCCTGCGACGTTGAAGTGAATGAGATCGCCAAATGGTTTTGCAATTTCGATGTCGACACTAACAAGGTGGTCTTTGCCGTCTTCTGCCGTAACCGAAGGAATACCCCAGTCAGGTTTTACGACCATGCGCTGGAACGTGCGTTCAGTGACCTCGCCCCACGCGCGCATCCATTCCATGGAGGGGTTCGGGACCATGGAAAACCCTGGATAGGCGCCGATGGCCTGCGCGGTCGCGCCCAGCCACTGGTTGGTGTTGCGCATGGTTTCCATGAAGTCGTAGCTAATCATGTGCCGCATGTTATTATCCTTCGTATTTAAGGGGCCGAGGCGCTCAAAGCCCCCGGACGGTTTGTCGCTTTGCCCCCTGAAACATGCGACCCTATACGCGGCATACGCGATTTTTGCGGATGCTGCATGTGCAAAGCTACGAGGATGACACAAAAATGACAACCAAAGACACCATGGATGGGGCTGTCACGGGGGAAAACTTCGATAAATTGAGTACAAACCTCAACAAAGTGGAAGAGCTGACACAGCGCCTGACGCAGGTTTTGACGCACCGCAGCACGCACCATCCTGCACTTGATGCACCGAATCAGGAAATCTTTGCCAAGGCAGCCAACGCTTATTGGACCGAGGCCTTGCGCGACCCTTCCAAGGTCATCGAGCATCAATTGCAATTTTGGACAAAATCGGTGACGCAGTTTATCGATGCACAGCAAGCGATTGCGTCGGGCCAGTTGCAAGCGCCTGCCAACCCTGGCCGCAAAGATCGCCGCTTTGCAAACCCGTTGTGGGAAACGCACCCTTACTTCAATTATGTCAAACAACAGTATCTAATCAATTCAGATGCAATTGCCGAGGCGGTTGACACTGTCACCGACATGGATGCCAAGGAAAAGCAACGCCTTGAATATTTTTCCCGGCAAATCGTTGACATGATGAGCCCGACCAACTTTCTGGCTACCAACCCGGATGCTTTGGAAAAGGCCGTGGCCACCGACGGGCAATCGCTAGTTCAGGGTCTTGAGAACCTGATTTCGGATTTGGAATCCAATAACGGCGAGTTGATCGTAAAACTGGCGGACGAAACTGCGTTTGAGTTGGGTGGTAATATCGCGACGACCCCGGGCAAGGTGATCTATCGCAACCGCATGATGGAGTTGATCCAGTACACACCCACGACCGAGACCGTGCATAAAACGCCGATTATTTTGTTCCCGCCGTGGATCAACAAATACTATATTCTCGACCTTAAAGAACAGAATTCGATGGTCAAATGGTTGGTTGATGAGGGCCACACATTATTTGTTGTGTCTTGGGTAAACCCCGATAGCGCGTATGCCGACGTCGGCATGGAAGACTACATCGAAGAGGGCTATCTTGCTGCTATTCGCGAGGCCAAGGCGATTACGGGTGAAAAACAGGTCAACGCCATCGGTTATTGTATTGCTGGTACGACACTAACGCTGACGCTGAGCCTGCTCAAACAGCGGGGCGATACGTCGATCAAGTCCGCTACTTTTTTTACGGCACTCACGGATTTCTCTGATCAAGGCGAGTTTACGCCGTTTTTGACTGACGACTTTATTGACGGGATTGAGGCTGAGTGTGCTGAAAAAGGTATTTTGCCATCCGTCATAATGGCGCGGACTTTCACGTTCTTGCGGTCCAACGATCTTGTTTATACCCCGGCGATCAAAAGTTATATGATGGGCGAAACGCCCCCCGCTTTTGACCTGCTTTATTGGAATGGTGACGGTGCCAACCTGCCTGCCAAGATGGCAATGCAGTACCTGCGTGGCCTTTGCCAGCGCAATGAACTGGCGGATGGTGGCTTTGAACTGATGGGCCATAGGTTGCGCATCTCGGACGTTGATGTGCCGGTGTGTGCTGTCGCCTGCGAAACCGATCACATCGCACCGTGGAAAGACAGTTATCGTGGGGTCCAGCAGATGGGATCGCGGGACAAGACCTTTATCATGACCCAGTCGGGCCATATTGCCGGGATCGTCAATCCGCCGTCCAAAAATAAATATGGCCACTACACAAACCCCGATTTGAAACTTCAAAGCGAGGATTGGCAGGCAGACGCAAAGTTCCACAAAGGCTCGTGGTGGCCGCGGTGGGGCAAATGGCTGAAAAAACGCGCTGGGGCACAGGTGCCTGCTCGCGAAGCTGGCGATAGCAAACATCCTGTCCTTGAGGACGCGCCGGGATCTTACGTTGTGGTTAAAGCCATACCTTGACGTTAGGTTGTGTAAAAATTAAATTTGCTGCAGCGCAGAAAAAGGGTTGAAATGCTGCGCTGCAGCAAGTATGTCATCATCAGACGCAGAAACGCGGGATCGGCCCGCAGCGATGACAAGGATAAGGCAATGACCAAGACAACAGATTACACCGCAATGTTCAAAGACGTTTTGGGCAACTTCCCGGTCGACACAGCTTCGGTTGAAGGTGCGTTTAAAACAGCCAGCACACTCAATGAAAAACTGAGCCATGTCGCTATCGACGCTGCCGAGAAATCGACCGAAATCTCGTCCAAGTGGACCAAAGAGACACTGGTCAAACTGGGTGATATGTCCAAATCAAAAGCTGACCCTGCCGACTATGCGAAAGCGATGACCGATTTCGCTTCTTCGTATGCAGAAGTAACAGCCGAACACATGGCGGCATTTGCTGAAGTTGCTAAGAAAGTTCAAACAGAGACAGTCGAACTGATGATGGCTGCTGGAAAAGACATGAGCGAAGATGCATCTTCGGTTGTGAAAAAAGCAACAGGCGATCTGACTGCTGCTGCCAAGAAAGCAGCAGCTGCAAAATAATTGAATACTTATTTGTCGCGCCCAACTCCTCCCTGAAAGGTGCGATGATTGACGGCGGGTCCTGCAACGGGCCCGCCATATTTATTTGTGGTTGTTCAGCCTTTGAGATGTCTGCCAAGCCTGCAATTAGTGCTTTGCGATAAATTTGGTGAGATTTTGGCCCTGCCCAGCCACCTGCATATCGGCTAAAATGAATGCTACAATCTGGCGTGCTAGTTGCATCGAAAAACCACCTGATTATAGCATGAGCGGCCAGTATGAAGCGCGGACTTTTCTTTTTGCGCGCATGCGCCTAAGCTGCACCGCAGCACGCCGTATCGGGGAGAAGGCACGTGACAGAAACAGCAGCACCTTTGTTGATCAAACGCTATGCAAGTCGCCGTCTCTACAATACAGAGACCAGCGATTACGTCACGCTCGAAGACATTTCAGGTTTTATTCGTGATGGTCGGGAAGTTCAGATCGTTGATCTCAAAACTGGTGACGATCTAACCCGGCAATATCTGCTGCAGATCATTGCCGAGCATGAGAGCCGTGGTGAAAGCGTGCTGCCCGTGGACGTGTTGAATGATCTTGTACGCAGCTATATGGGCGGTGGTGCAAGCGTGGTGCCACAATTCCTGCAAGCGTCTTTTGATATGCTGCGCAACGGTCAAAATAAGATGATTGAAAACATAGATTCGATGAACCCGCTGTCCAAGGTGCCCGGGTTTGATGCCATGCAGGCACAACAGCAGGCGTTTATGAAGGCGATGACAGGCGGATTGGGTCAATGGCCTGGATCTTCGGTTAGCCCCGAGCCAGAGGCGCCCCCAGAACCCAAAGGTTCTGGTGATGACCTTGACGCCATCAAAAAGCAATTGGCCGATTTGCAGAACAAGCTTTCCAAGCTGTCCTAACCCAATTGCGTGTTTTTACGGTCAACGTCCGGCGTCATTGTCACGAGCCTGATCTCGAAGGCTGTTTGTAAAAAAACTTATATTGAATAGGTTCGAAGTCCCTTTTTTAGGGAAGTCTTATTAATGTGTTTGTTCCCGGCCTGCTATTAAGATCTGTACCGTGTCAAAGACCCAAACGGTCCCGCAGGCTATACCAAGTCATCGCCAAGGCGAGCATTGGGCTGCGTAAAGCACTGCCACCGGGAAATGATTTGGACGGGATAGCGGCCATTGTGTCAAATCCGTCGCTTTCCCCCTGAACCGCTTGCGCCATCAGGTAACCTGCGTGAGTCGCGGTGCCGACCCCATGCCCTGAGTAGCCCGAAGCCGAAAGCATGTTAGGCGCCAGCCGGGTAACAAAGGGCAGCCGTTTCATGGTGATGGCCAGCGTGCCGCCCCACGCATAGTCGATCTGCACATCCGCCAAGTGCGGAAAAATCTGTGTCATTGGTTTGCGCACAAGGGCTGCGATGTCTTTGGGGAAGCGGTATCCGTAGGTTTCGCCACCGCCAAAGAGCAACCGGGTATCATGACTTAGTCGGAAGTAGTTTACCACAAAGCGACTGTCCGACACGGCGATGTCTTGTGTTAAGACGCGGGCGGCGTCGTTGCCCAAAGGTTTGGTGGCCGCGATAAAGTTGTTGATCGGCATGACACGAGCGGCGACCCTGCCATTTAGCGTGCCTAGGTAACCGTTGCACGCAAGGATCACATGATCGGCGACAACGGTGCCTGAATCTGTGCTCAGAGTTGTTCGATTGGCGTTAGTTGACATGCCGCGAACTGCGCTGCGTTCATATATAACCGCACCTGCCGCTTCTACGGCATGGGCCAGTCCAAGAGCAAATCGCAACGGGTGCAAATGGCCTGCATCCTTGTCAAGAATACCGCCACAATACGCCGGTGAAGGACAAATTTCTGCAAATTCGGCAGCAGGCAACCAATCTACGTCATAGCCATAGTGTTGCGCCATATGATCCGCGTAATGGTTAAGTGCGTCTGCATCGCCGGTATTTTCCGCAGCCCAGGCAACACCCGGTCGCAATTGGCAATCAATGTTGTGGTCTGATATGAGTTTTTTGACTAAATCCTTTGACGCCTGACCCAGATCCCACAAGTGGCGGGCTGCGCCCATGCCTACCATTTTTTCCAGATCAGGTTGTTCGACGCGCTGCCCCGATCCCAACTGACCACCATTGCGCCCCGATGCGCCAAACCCTGCACGTTGCGCCTCAAGCACAACAACCTTCCGACCTGCCTGCGCCAGATGCAGTGCGGCTGACAAACCAGTATAGCCTGCGCCGACCACACATACATCTGCTCGCACATCGTCCAAAAGAGCCGCACGTTCTGGGGCTATGTCCGCGGTGGCCGCGTACCAACTTTGTGGGTATTGGCCGTGCCTGTCATTGGCATAGAGCAGGTTCATCCAAGTCCCTTTGATGTTCCGATAATTATATCCCCCGAAGGACGGGTGCGCCGTTTAGACATTCAGCAGAAGATGCTCGCGCTCCCAAGGGGAGATCACTTGCAGAAATTCGTCATATTCTGCCATTTTAACAATGGAATAGACGCGTGAAAACTCTGGGCCAAGAACTTCTTGCAGGGCTGTCGACTCGTCAAAAAGTGCCAGCGCCGAACCAAGAACGCGAGGGATGTCGCCATCGCCATCATACGCGTCTCCTTTCAATTCTGCCGAGGGGTTCAGAGCATTTGTGAGCCCCAGATAGCCGCAGGCCAATGATGCGGCAATGCCCAGATATGGATTGCAATCCATGCCCGCAATTCGGTTTTCCACCCGCCGAGCTTTGGTTGTAGACAAAGGAATGCGGATCCCGGTGGTGCGGTTATCGCGGCCCCACGCCAGATTAATTGGGGCGGCGTGGTCTTTGACATAACGCCGGTAGCTGTTGACATAGGGTGCCATCACGGCAAGCGCTGCAGGCAGATGGGTCTGCATCCCGGCGATAAAGTGATAAAATGCGTCCGTATCGCGCCCATCTGCATCGCAAAACAGATTATGTCCGGTCGTCTTGTCGATAATCGAGTGATGGATGTGCATCGCACTGCCGGGTTCGTCTGCGATTGGTTTGGCCATAAACGTGGCAAAACAGTCGTGCCGCAAGGCTGCTTCGCGGATCAGTCTCTTGAAATAGAACACATCATCGGCCAGTTTTAGCGGGTCGCCATGTTGCAGGTTGATTTCCAACTGGCCTGCGCCGCCTTCCTGAGTGATCCCGTCGATTTCAAAGCCCTGCGCCTCGGCAAAATCATAGATGTCGTCAATAACAGGGCCGAATTCGTCTACCGCTGTCATTGAATAGGCTTGGCGCGCCGCCGCAGGTCTGCCTGACCGGCCTGTCATTGGTTGGATTTCATGCGCGGGATTCAGGTTGCGCGCGATCAGGTAAAACTCCATTTCTGGTGCCACGATAGGCTCCCAACCTCGATCATGGTAAAGCTGGACCACACGTTTCAGCACGTTGCGCGGCGAAAATGGGACCGGTACGCCGTCGCGGTCATAGGCATCATGAATCACCTGCAAGGTCCAGTCGCCTGTCCAGGGGGCAGCCGTGGCAGTTTCCATGTCTGGGCGCAGAATCATGTCCTTTTCGATAAACCCGTCGTCACCTGCAGCCTCGCCCCAGTCGCCGGTAATGGTCTGATAAAAGATGCTATCGGGAAGATGGAAATAGTCTTGCCGAGCGAATTTTGAGGCGGGCACCGCCTTGCCACGCGCAATACCGGGCAGGTCCGAGATGATGCACTCCACCTCGTCAAGGCGACGCTGTTCAAGGTATTGGCGCGCCGCATCGGGCAGCTTTGTCATCCAGTCATTCATACGATCCTCTTTTCCTTAAAAAACAGCGCAAACATATCTGCAAGTCGTGCGCTGTCGGTGGGATCATTCAGCCGCGATAGAGCATCTCGCTGCAAGGGTTCGGGTACGACGCCGGGCGCGCGCGTATCGAGCAGACCCTTCAGGTAAGTCCGATCGATCTCGGGGTGCGGTTGGATGGTAAAGGCGCGGTTGCCATAAAGCAAAGCGGCATTTTCGCAAAAATCCGTGGACGAAACGACCTGCGCGTCATGTGGGCGTGCCACGACCTGATCCTGATGCCAGGCGTTCAATGTTACATTCATGCCGTTTAGCACATAATCCTGTGCACCCACCGCCCATCCGCCTGCGAATTTTTCCACGCGGCCCCCAAGAGCCTGCGCGATGATCTGATGGCCAAAACAGACGCCGATTATGGGAATGTGCGCAGCATAGATCTCTCGGATCAAATCCTCCAGCGGCATGATCCAATGCAGGTTTTCGTAGGCGCCGAACTTCGATCCGGTGATCAACCAACCCTGTGCGGCATCTGCGCCGGGCGGAAATTGGCCGTCAACAACAGCATAACTGTCAAAACTTAGGCCTTGACCCTGCAGAAACCGCGCAAAGATTTCTGAATAGTCCCCGTTTTCGGGGATCAAGTTTTTGGGCACGTGGCCCGTCTGCAAGATACCGATTTTCATGGGGCTCTCATTGGTTTCTCTGGCAAGAGTAAGGCGCGGCTCACACGGAGTCGAGATAGATTTCCACCTGCTCCTCAGGCGACAGGGCGGCCATATCTCGTGCCTCTTGTCGTTTGGTCAGAAGGAAATTTCGGATCAGCTCTGCATCGAAGATCTGGGCGACTTCGGTGCTGTTTTCAAAGGCGGTTATGGCAGTGTCCCATGTGCTGGGTACTTTCGGCAGATCCTGAGCATATGCATTGCCGGTGATCGGGGCGGGTGGCTGGGCCGCATCTTCGATCCCGTTCAAAGCAGCCCCCAAAACGGCGGCAATGGACAGATAGGGGTTCACGTCCCCTCCGGCCAGCCTGTGTTCAATACGGCGCGCGGCACCTGGGCCCGAGGGAATGCGAATAGCTGCGGTGCGATTTTCATAGGCCCATGCGATACCCGTTGGTGCATGGGCGCCAGGGACAAGGCGGGCATAGGAATTGGCGTGCGGCGCAAAGACCAGCATTGATCCGGGCATGGCCGACAGACATCCCTGTACCGCATGGCGCAGCAAATCGCTGCCGGCGCTCGTGCCATCGTCAAATACGTTTCGGCCCTCACGATCCAGCATCGAGAAATGCATATGCATGCCCGAGCCTGCATAATCTTCGTAGGGTTTGGCCATGAACGAAGCGGCAAACCCGTGCTTGCGCGCCATGCCCTTGACCAGCATTTTGAAAAGCCAAGCGTCATCTGCTGCTTTGAGCGCGTCTGGTTGGTGCATCAGGTTCAGTTCAAACTGTCCCAGCCCGCTTTCGGAAATGGCGGTGTCGGCGGGAATGTCCATCGCTTCGCAGGCGTCGTAAAGCGCGGTGAAGAAAGCATCGAACTGATCCAGCGCCCGCAGGCTCAGGATTTCGCCCGCCATGCGGCGCTTTCCTGATCGCGGTGAGGGTGGGACGCGCAACCGCCCATCAGCATCGTCGATCAAAAAGAATTCCAGCTCAACCGCGACAACCGGAGTCAGACCTCGTGCGGCAAGGCGGTTTTGCACATCGGCAAGTGCGTGCCGCGGATCGCCCATAAACGGATGGCCATCCTCGTGATACATCCAGATCGGTATCAGGCCGGTCGGCGTGTCCAACCAGGGCATCGGAACAAACCCGCGTTCGGTCGGACGCAGCACGCCGTCGCGGTCGCCGCTTTCCATCACCAGTGGGCTATCTTCGATGTCTTCGCCCCAGATATCGAGGTTGAGCACAGACATCGGAAAACGGGTGCCGTCTGTTGTTACCTTGTCTGCAAAGCGTACAGGCATCCGCTTGCCGCGCGCGACGCCGTTCAGATCAGACGCGGCCACGCGGATCGCGCGGATTTCAGGATTGTTCTTGAGCCAGTCATGCATTGGTTGGGTCTTCTTTGTGCAAAATCCTTGTCGCAGGCGCCTTGTACTTTCAGATTACCGTATCAGGTTCGGACGCACCTTGAGACGGGTGCGTGTGTTGGCGGGCAGGTGCCGATTCAGGTGTCGGTTTACCAGCCCAAAGATCCCGATGATCGCCAATGTCAGCAGTATGAAATACATTGCGAGGATCGGGTAGGGGATGAATGGATTGAATGTTTTATCAGCAAAGTAGTTTGCATAATACAGCGCATCTCCGCGTTGTTGCCAGGCTGGAAAGCCGGAAAAGAACACAAGCGTTGTGGCATGAAACAAAAAGATCGCCTCGTTAGTGTAGCCCGGCCACGCAAGCCTGAGCATTGTGGGCCAGATCACTCTGCGAAACCGTGACCAACCCGAAAGGCCATACGCATCCGCGGCCTCGACATCGCCTTTGGGTATGGACTGCAACGCACCATAAAAAATCTCGGCGGAATAGGCGGCCGTGTTTAGGAACAGAACAATCAGCGCTCCTAGCCATGCGGCGGTGAAAGGGTCAAAAAAGCTATAGGCCGATTTAAGCTGCAAGAATAGAAAATAGGCAAAGAAGAATTGAATGAACAGCGGTGATCCGCGAAACAAAAAGATAAACCATTCTGCCGGTTTGCGCGCCAGCGGCGCAGCGGAATTTTTGCCAACCGCAACCAGCGTGGCCAGACAAAAGCCCGTGACGAGCGCAAATACCCCGAAATAGACGTTCCAGATCATCCCTGATCCGATCAGGGTGAACTGTTGGCAAAGCGTAAAATCTTCACGCGGCAACAATCGCTCGCCGATGCCAATGGCCCGCAAGCTATAGTCTGAAATGGTCTGCAAACAACTCATGCAGCCTTCCTTTGGGCTTCGCCGCCAGTTGTGGCCTGACCATGGGTCAGGTGCCGCATCAGCTTGTCGAGAACGATCTCTGACAGGCGGGTGAACAGCAGATAAAAGACCAACAGCGCCAAGAAATACCACATCCGCCAATCGCCATGCGGATAATCGGTAAAGCGCGATGTCTTGGTCCCGCCCAGTTCGCGCGCCCAATAGACGATGTCTTCGATGCCCAGCAGAAACAGCAGGGGTGTCGCTTTGATCAGCACCATCCAGAGGTTGGAAAGGCCTGGCAGCGCATAGACCCACATCTGGGGCACCAGCACGCGGCGAAATATCTGGCCGGGCGTCATGCCATAGGCTTCTGCCGTCTCAAGCTGTGCTTTGGGCACAGCGCGCATAGCCCCGAAAAGAACATTGGCTGCAAAGGCGCCGAAAACGATGGCAAAGGTAAAGACCGCAATGAAAAAGCCATAGGTTTCATGCACCCATTGCGGCGCATTGCCCAAGGGCATCTTAGCCGCCGCACACACAACGAAGTCGTTGCCTTGCCGTACCGTGTCGAGCCAGTCGGGGCAAATTATACGGTGCCGCGCGTATTCGATCATCTGGTCGAGTGCGATGACAAAGAACAGAAAGAATGCGATATCTGGAACGCCCCGCACGACCGCGATATAGCCGCGTCCCAACCATGACAGAGGTGCAATTCGCGACCGTGCGGCCGACGCCCCGACAAAGCCGAATGCAAGCGCGGCAGGTGCAGTTATGGCCAGCAATGACAGAACTGTGAACACTGACACATAGATAGCCATGTGCTTGCCCGTGGTCAGGTAACACATCATCCACTGCGTATTTTGTAGCGTACTGGGGTCTGTACAAAAGCTGAAGATGCGTGGCCTCGTTCGCGACAGGGGCAAGACGGGTTGTAAGGGGCCGCATGGTGCGGCCCCTCAAAGCGATCAGATCAGAACTCGCCGCCGATTTCCCATTTGGTCAACAGCGTGTTCAGCGTACCATCCGCTTTCATTGATGCGATAGCTGCGTCAAATTTTGCGCGCAGATCACCATCGCTTTCGCGCAGGCCCATGCCGACACCACCGCCAATCAGCTCTTCCTGGTCAAGAAAGACCAGATCGGCATCATCAGCTTCGATCGGTGCAAGAAACGCTTTATCGGCCAGAACGGCGTCCGCCTCACCGTTTTTCACGGCGGCAATTGTTTCTTCTGGGGTGGCGAATTCAACCAGCGTTGCACCGGAACTGGCGATAAAAGCCGCCTGAATGGTGTTCGTCTGTGCTGCGATCACACCGCCTGCAATGTCCGCGTCCGCTGACGTGGCCAGATAGGATGATGGGTCAGGCTGGGTGTAGTTTTGCGTAAAGTCGATGACCTCGTCGCGCTCGTCTGTGATCGACATACCTGCGATGATTGTATCATAGTTGCCGGACACCAGATTGGGAATGATGCTGTCCCATTCGTTGGTGACCCATTCGCAGGTCAATTCGGCGCGTGTGCACAATTCATCGCCCAATTCGCGCTCGAATCCGTCCACTTCACCGGCATCGTTGATGAAGTTGTAGGGAGGATAGGCGCCTTCTGTGCCCATGCGTACGACCGAATGGCCGTCCGCAAGTGCAAAGGATGCCGTCATCGCGATGGCGGCTGTGGTGAGCAAAATGGATTTCATAAGTGATACTCCCGGGTTTTGTTTTTGGTTTACGCGGCGTGGGTTGCTGACAGGAACCCTCGCAAACGTTCGGATTTGGGTGCACCGAACAGTTTATCCGGTGGCCCTTGTTCTTCGATCAAGCCCTGATGCAGGAACACGACATGATCGCTGACATCTGCGGCCAGTTTCATATCGTGGGTGACGATCAGCATGGTGCGCCCTTCGGCGGCCAGATCCTTGATCACGCGCACGACCTCTTGTTCAAGCTCAGGGTCGAGCGCGCTGGTTGGCTCATCAAACAGCAGCGCCTCTGGCTCCATGCAAAGCGCCCGCGCAATGGCGGCCCGCTGTTGTTGACCGCCTGACAATTGTGCGGGGTAGGCATCGCATTTGTCGCCGATGCCCACCTTGTCGAGGTATCCGCGCGCGGCTGTCTCGACCTCTGCAGGATCGCGACGCAACACCGTCAGCGGCGCTTCCATCACATTCTGCAGGATTGTCATATGGGCCCAAAGGTTGAATTGCTGAAACACCATGGACAGGTTTGTGCGAATGCGCAGCACTTGTCTGGGTTCGGATGGGCGGCGTGAGTGGCCTGCGCCTTTCCAGCTCACGAGTTCCCCTTTGAAAAGCATCTCGCCATGCTGGCTGTCTTCAAGCAGGTTGCAGCACCGTAATAGCGTGGACTTGCCCGAGCCCGATGACCCGATCAAGGCAACCACGTGACCGCGACTGGCTTTGATATCGACGCCCTTGAGAACTTCAAGGTCTCCATACGCCTTGTGAAGGTCGCGGATTTCGATGACTGGTTTATCTGACAAGGGGGCACGCTGCGCTGTTTCGGTCACCGGGTATAAGGACGCAGAATGGTTGGCTTGTCTACGGACAAAACAGGCCGAATAGGTGCTCTATGCCCGTTTCTTGCGCAAATTATTGCGAATTCATCAAGGTTTAGGTGGCAGTGGCAGAGCAAGATAGGCATGCGCTGGAATGTGGACCAATGCGCGTAAGCACAGCGTATTGCGATCTATTTCACTCAAGTTAGCGATAGCTTCCCTGACCGCTTGTGCGATCAGTTCTGGGTCGAAGGTTGAGGCAGTGATATATGGAAGTCCCGGGGTTGCGGTGGTCCGATCAATCACCCTAAGGCGACCCGCAAGGCTTGGATTTCCCTGCTGCAGCATCTTCCAGGTCACCGCGTCTAGCGCAGCGACATCCGCGCGTCCATCTGCAACGGCGCATGCCGATGCCACGTGCGAACCGGTTTGGGGCCCAGTCCTGAACCCTAAACCAAGGTCGCGAAAATGCGCGATCGGAGCAGCCCAGCCAGATTGGCTGAGCGGATCGTTATAGGCAAGCGTGGGATGATCAAGCGCCACAAGGCTCAGTGCAGGGTGATCAGCGGACACCACAAACACACTGAAATAGTGGCCCGGTGGACAATCCGGTAGGCCATAGTCCGGCGTCCCCACAAGCGTGACCTTGTCGTGCAGGCGGGCGCGAAACGGCAGACCGCAGGTTTGTGCCAGAACCAATTGTGGTGACAGCCACTGATCCCAGAGGCCGCCTGTCCGGTCCAGATGTGCTGGACCAAAGCCCAGAGCATTCCGGATCGCCTGCCAGTACCTGTCATGCGCTGCGCGCGCATGGGCCATGTCATACATGCTCAGCGCCGCGATCACCCCGCGACGCGTTGTCGGGCCAAGGCACTATCGCGGTCCGAGACGCCCAGTAGGTTGGAGACAAGACGCAACAAAGCGTCCTCTTCCTGCGCCCTTTGGCCATCGGCCAATACCACCGTCCAAAGCGCTTCGATCACCGCAAGCCGGTCTTCGTAGGCAACGGCATCCTTGATGGCGCGGGTAAAACGCACCGTGTCCGGTGCTTCGGCCTCCATCGCTTCGGCGTCGGCGCGTAGGGCTGTGGCATCGGCACCGGACAGGCCATAGCGGGCTTGGGTAATCTCGTCGATCCGAGATTTTTCGCTCGCACTATATTCATAATCGGATCGCGCCACACGAACGAGCAACGCCGTCAGGGCAAGCCGCGCATCTGCATCTACGATGGGGGCTGGTTGGGGCTGAAGTAGCCGTTTTAGCAAGTCTTGGAACATGTCAGCAATATAGGATGTCTGGGGCCGTTAGCCAAGCGCACGCGCTTGAATCGTTTCGCTATCTTCTGAGGTAATGCCAAGTGCTGCCTCGATTTGATGCAAGGTTGCTTCTTCGATCTCGGCGGAGTGGCCATCAGAGAGCAGCACCTGCCACATTGCAAAGGCAAGCCCAAGGCGCTCCTCATAGGGAATAGTGTCGCGTAGAATAACTGCAAATTCAGGGGTTCCGGGGGCGTCCCGTTCCAGTGCTTCGCAGGTGGCGCGCAACTTGGCTGCCTCCAACGGTTTGAGGGTGAACGTGGCCGCCAGAATGGTGTCGATGGCCGCGATCTCTTTGGCTTGATAGGTGCGGTCGGAAAGCGCAATCCGAACCAGCAAAGCACCCAAGGCCAGCTGGGGCGTAGGCTCTGGCAGGGGTGCTTTCTTGTGTGCGCGTTTTGGAAACAGGCGTTCAAACACAGGGTGCGGCCTTTGTTACAGTTTGTCGAAGTGAGTTTTGAGTTTTGCGGCCTCTTGCGCAAGGCCAAAGGGGGGATTGATCACAAAAAGACCCGAACCGACCATCCCGTGCCCTGGGCGTGCGGGTGGGAAACGCACTTCGTGGCACAGGGCGTTCTTGTGGTCATTGGTCAGCGCTTTCAGCATTTTGACGTGTAATCCAGATGTCAGTATTGGATACCACAGTGCGATTATACCCACATTCCAGGCCCGCGCATATTTGCGGATATGTGATGGAATTGCGGTATAATCATCCTTAATCTCAAAGCTTGGATCGATAAGCATCAGACCCCGACGAGGCGTGGGGGGCAGCATAGAATGTGCCATCGCAAAACCATCTGTGCGGCGGCATGTTGCAGTCGGCAGCGTCAGTTCCAGTGCGCCATGCTCGGCTGGATGCAGTTCAGCGACGGTGATCGTGTCGGTGGCGCGCAGCCGTTGCACCGCGATCATGGGCGAGCCGGGATAGGCGTGGTCACCGTCCGTTTCAGCCGTTTCCGACAAGCTTTTTCTGTAGGGGTGATCGGCTGTGAACCAATCTCGTGCCCGGGCAATTCCCATGGCCGCTTCGCCTGTTTTGAGTGCTGCGCTTGCGTTCAAATCATAAAGTGCGCGGCCGGCATGTGTTTCGATGTAACTGACTGGTTTGTCCTTGTGGGTCAGATAGTCCAGCATCCACGCCAATAGGGTGTGCTTGTGAACGTCCGCCAGATTTCCGGCGTGGTAGATGTGCTGGTAACTAAGCATGGCTCGCTTATGGCGCTGCGATCGAGTGCGTGCAATCGCGTAGATGCAGGCATACCACGGTACCGTGTTTAGCAGCAGGCCCATGAACCGTCACTAGAAAGGCTGAAGTGTCGCCGCTTGTATCCGGGATGTCCAATTGCGCTGGTCTCACTACCTTATGTTGATGCTGGGACCGACAAAGTTTGACGAACATATTATGCCGCATTACGGGTGTTTCGACAAACGCTATGAGTCAAACGAGGCGACTGGCATCCTTGGCGGCGCGCACGAAATCTTCGAACAGGGGGTGCGGTGCGAAAGGCTTAGATTTCAATTCTGGGTGGAACTGAACGCCGATAAACCAAGGGTGGTCGGACCATTCTACGATCTCGGGCAATCGTCCGTCGGGTGACATCCCCGAAAAGGACAACCCTGCCTTTTCAAGCTGGTCGCGGTATTTAATGTCTACCTCGTAGCGGTGACGATGACGCTCGTCTATTTCTGTGCAGCCATAGACAGTTGCCACACGGCTGCCCGTTTTCAACGTTGCGTCGTATGCGCCAAGCCGCATCGTACCACCTTTGTCATCGCCGACAGCGCGTTCGACCTTGTGGTTGCCCTGAACCCATTCCTTGAGGTGGTAGACCACCGGCTCAAAACGTTTTTTTCCAGCTTCGTGGTCGAATTCCTCTGAGCCCGCGGTGGTCAAGCCCGCCACATTGCGTGCTGCCTCAATCACCGCCATTTGCATCCCCAGACAAATACCCAGATAGGGCACTTTGTGCGTGCGCGCGAACTCGGCCGCCTTTATTTTGCCTTCTGTGCCGCGCTCACCGAACCCGCCGGGGACAAGAATCGCGTGGAACCCTTGAAGATGGGTGGCCGGGTCTTCGTTTTCGAACAGTTCGGCATCAACCCACTCGACTTTGACCCGAACGCGGTTGGCCATTCCGCCATGGGTCAAAGCCTCGGCGATTGATTTATAGGCGTCCTCCAACTGCGTGTATTTTCCAACGATTGCGACCTTTACCTGGCCCTCGGCGTTGTGGATGCGGTCGCTAACGTCTTCCCATTTGGTTAAATCTGGTTTGGGTGCCGGACTGATCTGAAACGCATCGAGTACGGCCTGATCCATGCCCTCGCGATGGTAGGCCAAAGGGGCGTCATAAATCGTTGACAGATCTTGCGCGGCGATAACGCTGTCAGGGCGCACATTGCAGAAAAGCGCCAGTTTTTCGCGCTCTTTAACAGGTATCGGTCCTTCTGATCGGCACACAAGAATGTCCGGCGCGATACCGATGGAGCGCAGTTCTTTGACCGAGTGCTGCGTTGGCTTGGTTTTCAACTCGCCGCTTGCCTTGATGAACGGCAGCAAGGTCAGATGCATAAAGATGCATTGGCCACGAGGTTTGTCCTGAGAAAATTGGCGAATCGCTTCGAAAAACGGCAAACCTTCGATATCGCCTACTGTGCCGCCGATCTCACATAGCATAAAATCGACCTCATCATTGCCGATCTCGATGAACTCTTTGATTTCGTTCGTGACATGGGGAATGACCTGAATGGTTTTGCCCAGGTAGTCGCCACGCCGCTCTTTTTCGAGCACAGTGGAATAGACGCGTCCAGACGACACAGAGTCGGTCTTGCGGGCTGAAACTCCGGTGAAACGCTCGTAGTGACCAAGATCTAGATCGGTTTCTGCGCCGTCGTCTGTCACGAACACCTCGCCGTGTTCAAACGGCGACATCGTGCCCGGATCAACATTCAAATAGGGATCAAGCTTGCGCAGACGTACCGAAAAGCCACGTGCCTGCAGCAAAGCACCAAGCGCCGCCGAAGCGAGCCCCTTGCCGAGCGAAGAAACAACGCCGCCGGTAATAAAAATATAGCGTGCCATGAACTGCTGTCTCCCATGGTTTGATCTGGCCAAAGGCCGCTTTCTAGGGTGCTTAACAGCACACCCCACGGGACCTCAGTATATCAGGATTCGATTTAAAAGAGCAAGCTTGTCGCAACATGATGTTGCGACACCATTCATGCCCTCAACATTTTGTCTTAGTCGGCGGTTGGAACCAGCGGAGCAGTGTCGCCTTCTGCCGGCGGCAACAAGTCACCTGCGGGCGGCACGAGTCCGTCGCCAGGGGTGTCCTGAGAGTTCGGGGAAATGCCTAATTGGTCGATCACGGATGTGCCAGAAGCGTTTTGCGCTGCGATGATCGTCAGCGTTATGGATGTGATTATGAACGCAATTGCCAGTATCCAAGTTACCTTGCTCAAAGCCGTTGCAGCAGCCCTGCCAGTCATGGCGCCGCCACCGCCGCCGCCC
>JABITU010000031.1 GCA_018668195.1 Tateyamaria sp.
CCCGGGCACCATTTTACAAGTAAAATCAATGACATGGCTTTGCGCAATGCGCGCTAAAGTTGTGTAAATCAAAAACACATCAAACACACACTTTTTGCCGTGTTGCTGACTATTTTTAGGGCTGAATCGCTGTGTTGAACACTGTGTTCGCTGATGCTGTGTTGCTAACACTGTGTTGGCGGAGTTTTGTGCGGACATTGTTGGGAACACAAAGCTTGGAGTTTGCTTCTTGGAACCAAGAACTTCACAGCTTCGCCTCTAAGCGGACATTGGTGCATCTCGCGGCGAACGGCAGCAACGAGCCCAATTCGACCGATGCTGCGCGACGGACAAACGTCGGCTAAGTGACTTCGTGTTGGGATCGGCCTTGCATCAATTTCAGCGTTATTGAGCCTTGGGTACGGTTAAGTCCTCGCCCGATAGTCCTTCAAAAAATGCAATGCAGCTTTCGGCGAACATTTGGACTAGTCTTCGTTTTGGTCCCGGTGCAAACCCTAGCGATAGGGTGACACCGCTTGTGCTGCCGGAAATTGGCAGACAACGTATGTTGCTGCCAGCATACGTTGCTACGTCCCGTGGCTTCATGTTCAACAACGATATCCCGACCCTTGAAGCGACAAGCGAACGGACCATTTCGGTTGAATTGGCGGTTGCAACGACGCGGATGTCTTTACCGCCTTGTTCGAGTACGTCCAAATAATATCCACGTGCTGCGGGACGGTCCAACAGGATCAATGGCTCGGCCACGATTTGGGACACGGTCACAGTGTGGTTTTGCGCGAGGGCATGATCATCCGGACACAAACAATAGGTGGGCGCAAAAAGAAGCGGTTGCGTCGCGATCTGAGGGTTTGGCAGCTCTTCGACAAAAAAGATCATATCGCATTTGCCGTCCAGCAGCAGCTTTTGGACCGAATTATTGTCGCCTTCTGTAAATGTGAAAGCCACATCGGGGTGGGCTAACGACATTTCTGCGGCAAGTGTTGGCAGGAAGGCTGGCGCGATGGGCGCGTTGTATCCGATTGTCAAAGTGCCTGAGAGATTGGAGTGTAGATCAGAGACATCCGACAGCAATGTCACGTAACGCTCCAGAAAGTCATCAATGCGCCGACCTATTTCGCGGCCTGCTGCTGTAGGGAATATCCCCTTGGCGCGTGCGCGGGTAACAAGGGCCATGCCAAAAGCTGTTTCGGCTTGATCCAAGGCGGCGGCAATTGCGGAGGGTGTTACATACATGGCCTCGGCCGCGCCCGTAATACTGCCATGTTGCAATGCGGCTTGAACGTAACGCATGGCGCGCAAGGACAGTGTCATAGAGATACCTCAGATTTTTTAAGATAGTATCTCATTTAAAACTATTTTTCAAATGAATGTGGATTTGTGATTATATACTCAGTCACACATCGGGGAGCGTATCGTGAAATCCAGAACCAAAGTCGTCGTTATCGGCGGGGGCATCGCCGGTTGCTCAACTCTTTATCACCTCACCCAAGAGGGATGGAGTGATGTTGTTCTGGTGGAACGTGATGAGCTCACCTCCGGCACCACGTGGCATTCGGCGGCGCAAGTGACCAACTTTGGTATGAACCAGACAATGGTTGGTCTGAAATCCCACTCAATCGCGCTTTACAAGAAACTGCGGGACGATCCTGAGTATCCTGTCGGGTATCACCATGGCGATGGTGGCATTAGACTGGCGAATACCGAAGAACACATGCAGGGCTACCGCCATTTCGCCTCAATGGCGCGCGGCATGGGGGTAGAATACGAGGTCATCGATGCTGAGGAATGCGGACGCCGTCATCCATTGATCTCAACCGACAACCTACTTGGCGGGCTTTGGGACGGCGAAGATGGCGATATTGACCCCGCCCAGCTTTGTCAGGCACTGGCGTTTCACGCCCGCAAGGCCGGGGCTGAAGTATACCGCAACACCCCTGTGACGGGCTTGACCCAGCACAAAGATGACACTTGGACAGTACATACCGAACACGGCGACATTGATTGTGACATTGTTGTAAACGCTGGTGGATACCGCGTGAACGAGGTTGGCGCGATGATGGGCGTACAGCACCCTGTCGCGTCGATGGAACACCAGTATTTCATCACCGAGGATATTCCAGCGATCGCAGAAGCCGGTCACCGGATGCCGCTGCTGCGCTGCCCGATCTCGGATTACTATTCGCGCCAAGAAAAAGGCGGTCTGTTGGTCGGATTCTACGAACAGGACTGCCGAACTTGGGGCATGGACGGGATCAGCCCAAGCTTTTCTAATGATCTCTGCCCCGATGATCTTGATCGTGTGATGGATGTCCTAGAAGGCGCGTTTGAACGCATGCCTGCCCTGACCGAAGTTGGCATCAAACGTGTTGTGAACGGGCCGATCACCTACACGATCGACGGCGCCCCTTTAGTCGGCCCGATCCCTGGAAAACGTAACGCCTTTTGTATCATCGGTCTGCGGGCAGGTCTCGGCGAAGGCGGCGGCCACGGCTGGCTTTTGGCGCAGCAGATCGTTCATGGCGAGGCCTGTTATGACACTTGGGTCATCGATCCGCGCCGGTTCACCGGACATGCAACGGTCGAGATGACTGCAGTCAAGGCAATTGAGGATTATCAAAACGAATTCCGTTTCCATTTCCCGCATGAGCATCGCCCCGCAGGCCGCAATGCGAAGACAACCTCGCTCACACCTATTTTGGCCGCAGAGGGTGCAGAATTCACCGTCGTAAATGGCTGGGAGCGCGTCGATTACATCAAGCCTTCACCGGATTTTCAGCCATCCCTAAGCTTCAATTTCGACGAGACGTTTAGCGTCGTCGCAGCGGAAGTGAACAACGTCGCCACAAACGTTGGCCTGGCGGAGGTCAACGGGTTCAACCGAATTGAGGTTACTGGTAGGGACCGACACGCCTTCCTCGACCGTATGATTTGCGGAACGGTCACGAAACGCGATGGACGCGTGGGGCTGGGATACTTGTTGAACGAACAAGGGTGCATCAAGGCTGAGGCGACGGTTGCCAACCTGCCTGCTTCGGATCGCGGCCCAGATCGGGTGTGGTATGGATCTGCTGCGGCGTCGGAACACCATGATATGGATTGGCTCACCGCTCATCTGAACCCGAATGAAGACGTACAGCTGCGCAGCTTAACCAATGATCACACGATACTGGTTCTGGCTGGGCCAAAATCGCGCGCTGTGCTCTCTGATTGTGCCCGCGGCGATTGGTCCGCCAAATCCTTTCCATGGCTGTCGGTACGAGACTGCACGATCGGCTTCGCGCCTGCAATCGTCATGGGTGTCAGCTTTTCAGGTGAATTGGCCTATGAAATTCATGTTCCCAACGCCTCGCTCTACGCGGCCTATCAGTCGTTGCGAGCCGCCGGTGAGGCGCATGGCCTGACGCTTTTCGGCGCGCGCGCAGTGGATTCCATGCGCATGGAAAAAGGCTTCCTGCACTGGAAAGCCGACCTGATCACGGAATTTGATCCTTTCGAGACGGGTCTTTCTAGGTTTGTGAAACTCGAAAAAGCTGAATTCATCGGGAAGGCATCACTTATGAAGCGTCAGGCCAATGGGCCGCAAAGCCGGTTGGTCACGCTCAAGATCAATGCAAGCCATGCGCCTGCACATCCGGGCGCGTCATTGATACAGAACGGCAAAGTTGTCGGGACAATCACCTCTGGAGACTACGGCCACCGCGTTGCCATGAACCTCGCATATGCGTTTGTCGATGTTGATATTGCCAGCACGGGCACAACGATGCAGCTCGATCTGTGCGGTGAACGCGTTAAGGCTGAGGTGATTGATCCTTCCCCGTATGATCCCACGTACGCGCTTATGCGGAGCTAATCGACACTGTCCATAAATGCCCAAAAGCCGATATTGGCATCCCCGCAGCGAATTCACCCTTTGTCCGCACACTGTGAGTTCGCCCATCATCGAATTTAGCACGTGCCGCGAAAGTCCGGCCTGACGGGCCGCACCGCAGCATCGCCGATGACAGCTTTGGGCCGGAAGCTGACCTGCCAACCCGTCCAGCTTTGGGAGCAAGCCAAAAAATGTCACTCTGATCTGATGCACAAATCAGGACCGCTTTCGGGACCGCTTATATATTTTAAATTTGGAATAAGTGTCTGTAACTAAATGTAAATACAGAAAGTTCGACGTCCTCTTCTGGGCACCACAAATCACATTTAAATAATTGTAATTATTATATAAAAATAGGTTTGGTGCCTGCAGAACCTAGCCACAGGACCACTTTGTAAATCTGTGACGAGATGGGGAGTGTTTCGTAATCCAAAGACGCTGCAAAGTCACCCTGCCCACTTCAAGCAAGTTTATTCTGACAAAGCCCTTGCAAGACCTCTTAGGCAATCCCTCAAGACAGGGGATGCCACCCAAACCAAGGCCCGCGTGGCTGAGCTGAACCAAACCTTCTCAACAATCATCAAGGAGGCTCAGGCCCATGCCCTTGCTACCCCTCACACCGATACTTCCACTACTGCCCAAGCTGCTCGAC
>JABITU010000270.1 GCA_018668195.1 Tateyamaria sp.
ACCCTTGATGGGTTGTCGTGCTGTCTGGTGAGGACCCCGAACGCGCTGCAATTCTGTAGCGATAACAATAGCTTTTATGGCACAGAAACGACCCGCCCTTGGACAGCCGATATCCCTTCATATCGGCCAACCGCGCCTTCACGCCCTTCTTGAGGGATTTGATTGTGTAGGTGTCGCTCGTCCACTCCCAAACATTTCCCGCCATGTTAAACAGACCAAACCCATTTGCCTTGAACGAACGCGCAGGTGCAGTTGTTCCAAATCCATCCGCTTTGCTGTTCAAATCTGGGAATTTCCCTTGCCAAATATTGCAGGGGAAACTGGAAATATCATCTGGCTCTTGATCGCCCCAAGGGAACTTCACTTCGCCCAAACCGCCACGCGCGGCATGCTCCCACTCTGCCTCGGATGGCAACCGCCCACCGGCCCACACGGCATAGGCCTGCGCATCGTTCCAAGATACATGAACCACGGGATGATCTGGATGAAACGCCTCTTCTTGCGTGCTCGGCCCATTCACATTCTGCCAATTTGCACCTTCAACACGTCGCCACCATTCAATGCCCTGCACCGCTTGCGTAGCGCCAACGTGCTCGGGAACTTCGGACCAGAAAACAAACGACCAGCCAAACTGATCTGCTTCTGTGATGTGACCCGTATCCTTGATGAATTCCGCAAACTCTGCATTTGTCACAACAGTGGGGCTTATACGAAAGGGTTTCACATTCACATTGCGCAACGGTGTTTCCCCGTCATTCGGAATACCTGCCACGTTGGTTCCAACCAAGGCTTTGCCAACTGAAATCAAAATCGCAGATTTGCTTTGCTCAACGGAGGACACGCGCTTTGCAGTTGCTACAGAAAGCGGCGTTTCCCCACGCGACGGCGTGCAGCATCCCTTTATCGTATCGTCTTTGTTTTCCATTTTTACCACACTTGCGGAGCCAGTTTAATCTGACACCACGATAGTCAAAAAAGAAATGCGCCCCAACCCAAAGTTGGGCACGGCTTGAATGTTTCTTACAGAACGAGATCCCGCCGCGCGTAACTCTACAATGTGAAAGGTTCATTTTGAGACGACAAAATCGGGAGCATCAATCCAAACAGCTCTGCTTGGGATGAAACTTCACACCTTTTGTACAATTGTTTGCGAAAAACTTTTACGGTTTGCGGCGAAATCCCAAGGCGCAGACCGATTGACGTAGACGAATGCCCCTGAAGAACCAAAAGCGCCACTTCTGCCTGTCGATTGGTCAAATTGATATCTTGGGTTTCTGCAATCAAACGGATCATTCGATCAACGACACGTTCTTTGCAATCATCACTGCCAAACCGCAGTTTCGCCCAATTCGCGCAAACAAGGGCTTCCACAATTGGAGACACTTGTTTCGCGGCTAATCTTTCGCGCCTCGAAAATTTTTGGCCAGATCGTTCGTCGCGACCTAGGCAAACGTGGACACCAATTTCTGGTGATGGCCAAACAACAAAAGCAATTTCATCAATCAACGTTGTACGGCGATAGTAGTCGTTAAAATACCGGTTGCGATTGAATTGATCAGGCGCAATCTCTGAAATCCGATAGAGTCCCGCCTCGGCGCCAGAATGGTGCAGTTCATAGAATGGATCCAACAAGTAGGCCCCCCGCAAATATACGGATTCCATGTTGCGGTGTACTTCCGAAGTTTCACCGTCCGTCATCAGTAAGCGCGGTGTTTGATCGCGAAAGTATGTCAAAATCGTTGTGTTATCTTGATGCACTAGCGCGCGCAGCCAGAGATTTAAATTTTGGGCAAACTGATCTTCGTTCAATGATTTGATCGTCCGCGCCAACAGGATTTCAGACTCTTCTGCGTCCACGAATGTGTACCTCTTTGGGGGTATATACCCCTCGAATTGCACCGAATACGCTTAAGAGTCAATAATTGGGGGTGCAGCCACGTTTGGCTGATTGGAAATAAAGTGCCAGAAAACGACAACATCGCAGTTGATATTCAGAACGTCACCAAAATGTATGGCGCATTCACAGCGTTAAAAGACGTGAATCTCGATATCCGAGACAACGAATTTTTCACGCTGCTTGGCCCATCGGGCTGCGGCAAAACCACTTTGTTGCGTTCCATCGCTGGTTTTGAAGATATCACCAAAGGCGCGATTGTTTTGTACGGCCAAAACATCGCAAATTTATTGCCAAACCAACGGCCAGTTAACACAGTTTTCCAGCAATACGCGCTGTTCCCGCACATGAATGTCACGCAAAATGTGATGTTTGGGTTGCTTCGCCTCGGCCAAGATAAAGCCACGGCCAAGGCCCGTGTCGGAGAGGTGTTGGAGCTCGTACAGCTCACTGCTTTTGCGGATCGCATGCCGAGCCAGCTGTCTGGTGGACAACAACAACGTGTCGCCTTGGCCCGCGCCCTTGCCCCTAGCCCAAAGGTGCTGTTGCTCGATGAACCGCTATCGGCACTAGACCTAAAGCTGCGCCAAGCAGTGCGGCTGGAATTGCAACAGATCCAGCAACAAACCGGCATTACCTTTGTCTTTGTTACCCACGATCAAGAAGAAGCCCTCACCATGTCCGATCGCATCGCGGTGATTGAGGGTGGGCAGGTTCAACAAGTTGGCAGTGCGCGTGAAATTTATGAGGCACCCAAGAACAAATTTGTGGCGGATTTCATTGGCGAAACAAACTTGCTGGATGTGAATGTCACTGATCTCGCTGGCGGAAAAGGCTCCTGTATCCTGCCTAGTGGTGCGCAGATCACGTGTCCCGCCGCCGACGGCGCTCATGCTGGCCCGGGCCATCTGTCTGTGCGTCCTGAACGCATCGCAATCACAACAGCAGGCGGTGGTCTTGTGCAAGGCAACGCATCGCGCCACATCTATCTTGGCACTGACGTCCATGTCGAAGTCACCTTGACCGATGGTGAAAAAGTCACTGTTCGCATGCAAAACTCCACTCAAATTCAAATTCCGGAAGTCGGCCAAGCGGTTGGCCTTGAATTCGAGGCAGACGCCGCACGTCTGTTGGTGGACTGATGGCAGCAGGCCCACAGCCCACACCCAACTCCAACACCAGCACCTATGCTGGCTTTGGCATACCGCTGATCTTACCAGCTTGGGTCATCATCGGATTCTTTCTGGTGGTGCCAGTTTGCGTGATGCTGATTTACTCCTTCCTGACCAAGGAATTTCGCGGAGGTGTAATCTGGGAATTTTCACTGGCCGCTTATGACCAATTTTTCTTTGATCGCGGCCTCTTTGGGGACGAAGCACCCAAGATTGAATGGACCTACATATCCATCTTCTGGCGTTCGATCTGGCAAGCAGCGGTGGCCACGGTGTTCTGCCTTATCATCGGTTTTCCGACAGCATGGTTCATTGCCACTCGCACGGGGCGCAACCGTTCTATCTGGTTGTTCCTTATTACGATTCCCTACTGGGTGAACCTGTTGATCCGCACAATCTCGATGAAATTTCTGATCCGTGACAATGGACCGATGAATGAGCTTATGCTTTCATCAGGATTGATCTCAGAGCCTATCCACATCATCAACACCAATCTGGCTGTCCAACTTGGTTTGTTCTATTCCTATTTGCCGTTCATGGTGCTGCCAATTTACGCCGCCGTTGAACGCTATAATTTCGCACTCAGCGAGGCCGCTGCCGACCTCTATGCCTCGCGCTATGTAACCTTGACCCAAATCATCCTGCCCGCAGTGAAGCCGGGCATAATTGCAGGCTGCATCCTTGTGTTTGTACCCAGCCTCGGCGCCTTTCTTGCGCCCGATCTGTTGGGCGGTGCGAAAAACTTTATGATCGGTTCGCTGATCGAAGAACAATTCAAAGGCGCTGCTGGCAATTGGCCCTTTGGGGCTGCCGCCTCGATGATCCTTCTGTCGATGGTTCTGGTGGTTCTCACGCTTTATGCGCGTCAACAAACACGGGAGCAGGGATAGTGGCTTCTAAAAACCTCGACCTGCGCCGCTTTCCAGGTTTCTTGCCACTGACATATTTATGTCTGTTCCTACTCTATGCGCCGCTGATCATTGTGATGATTTATTCCTTTAACGACAGCGCCTCGATCACCCGTTGGGACAGTATGTCCTTGCGCTGGTACCAAGAAGTATTCTTTGGGGTCGAAGCTCCAAAATTCAGAACCGCCACTTTCAACTCCGTCACGATTGCGCTGATTGCCGCCACATCCGCCACAATCATCGCGACCATGGCGGCCACGGCTATGCTGCGCTCTGGCAAGTTTCGCGGAAAATCCGCCAGCTTTGCGTTGATCAATCTGCCTTTGATGGTACCAGAAATCGTGACCGCCGTTGCTACGCTTATCTTCTTCTCGGCGATCGGCTTTAAGGCTGGTTACCTAACGATCGTACTGGCCCATATCGTGTTCTGCATCCCGTTTGCTTACCTGCCCATCGCGGCACGGATGCAAGGGATCGAGGACACGTTTGAACAAGCCGCTCAAGATCTGTACGCCACGCGTTTTCAGACCTTTCGCTTGATCCTTCTTCCGCTCATGACGCCGGGCATCCTGTCGGGCTTCTTGCTGGCATTTATCATTTCGCTGGATGACTTTATTATCACCAACTTTGTCAAAGGTGCAGGCGTCGAAACCCTGCCCACTGCAATCTATGGTGCCGTCAGGCAAGGCATCAAACCCAACATTATGGCAATTTCCACACTGCTGCTTCTGGTATCCGTGGTCTTTGTCACCCTGTCCTATTTCGTCGGTCGGATGGGGGAAAAGAATAAATGACGACGACACTCAACCAAGGGAGACTTAAATTGAAAAAACTACTGAAACTTGGCGTTTCTGCGCTGGCCATTTCACTTGCTGCAAATGCCGCCAGTGCTGAAGGCAAACTGGTAATTTACAACTGGTTTGAATATCTGCCGCAAGACCTGATCGACAAGTTCGCGGCCGAAGCTGGCGTCGAAGTCACAATGGATACATTCGACTCCAACGAAGCCATGTTGGCCTCGCTCAAGGCTGGCAAAATGGGGACCTATGACGTTGCTGTACCGTCAGATTATATGGTCGACATTATGGGCGGCGAAGGCATGCTCGACACATTCACACGCGACGAGATGCCAAACTTTGGCAACATCATGGATCAGCAAATGAACCTTAGCTTTGATCCAGAGCGTAAAAGCTCGGTTCCATACCAATGGGGCTCCACGAGCTTTGCTGTGAACCGTGACGATTACAAAGGCGACATCAATACGCTCGCGATGGTTTTTGATCCGCCAGAGGAAGTTAGAGGCAAGATCAACGTGTTGGACAGCCAAGGCGAACTCCTCGCTCTTGGGTCGATGTATTTGGGTATCCCACAATGTTCCACTGATCGTGAACAGCTCAAGGCGCTGAACGATCTGTTGCTTGCGGCAAAACCACATTGGGCCAGCTTTGGCTCTGACGTGGCAAAAGATGTGCTTGTGTCTGGCGATGCTTCTGTTGGCATGATCTGGTCCGGCTTTTCGGCCAAGGCCCGCGAAGAAGGCGCGAACGTTGAATACGCCTTTCCCAAAGAAGGTTATGTGGTTTGGATGGATAACATCGTTCTGTTGAAAGATGCACCAAACCGCGCCAACGCACTCAAGTTCATGAACTTCATGCTGGAACCAGAAAACGCGGCGGCGCTGACTAATTTTGCGGCCTACACGGCAGGGGTAAATGGTACAGAACCGTTCCTGTCTGATGCAGTGAAAAACTCGCCAGAATCCAATCCACCTGCCACTCCAGTGGGCCAATTGGTTGAAGCTTGCGCGCAAGAAGTTCAGGCGGTGTATGACACAATCTGGACCAACCTGAAAAAGTAGAACCTTTTTGGAGAGCGGCTTATCCCGCTCTCCATTTCACGCAATAGGCCCAAAATGAAAACGATTTTCAGCGAGAACCATCTGCTGCGCGACGCGAAAACCGAGCTGTTCGGTGGCGAATTGGTTGAACCCTTTGAACGCCCATCACGCGCGAAATACATCCACGATCGGTTGACGCAAACCAGTTTCGGCCCGGTCGTCCCGCCCAATGAATACGGCATGGACCCGATCTTGCGCATTCATGACGCAGATTTTGTGCAATTTCTACAAGACGCATGGTCACTTTGGGAGGCAGAAGGATTCAAAGGGGAAGCCATACCAACCTGTTGGCCCGCACGGCGCATGTCTGACAAGAAGCCAAACTTTATCGAGGGCTTGCTTGGATATTACGCGCTCGCCGCTGAAACAGCCCTAACCGCGGGTACATGGCCAGCCGCCTACGCCAGTGCGCAAGTCGCAATCACGAGCGCACATGAAATTCTTGCAGGTAAAAATGCTTTCGCGTTATGCCGCCCCCCTGGTCATCACGCGGCGATTGATATGTACGGCGGCTATTGTTTCTTAAACAACGCTGCAATCGCCGCGCAAACTCTGCGCGACAACGGTATGAAGCGCGTTGCAATTGTTGATGTGGATTTTCACCACGGTAATGGCACGCAGGACATTTTTTACAGACGTGATGACATTATGTTTGCGTCGCTTCACGGCGACCCGATGGACGCCTTCCCGCATTTCCTTGGCCATGCAGATGAAACGGGCGCAGGCGAAGGCGTTGGATTCAATCACAACTACCCGATGCCACCGGGGACCACGTTCGACGTTTGGCGAAGGGCACTGAAAGATGCGCTAGAAAAGGTCGCGGCCTATCAACCTGACGCGCTAGTCATCTCGCTAGGAGTGGACACGTTTGAAACCGATCCGATCAGCTTCTTTAAACTAAAGTCAGAAGATTTCACGACCTATGGAGCAGATATCGCGGCCGTTAACCTGCCGACATTGTTCGTGATGGAAGGTGGCTACGACATCGCAGAAATCGGCTTGAACACTGTCAACGTCCTCACTGGTTTTGAAAGCGTCTAACGCGAAAGGAGGGGCCATGAAAATCGCAGCATACCAAGGCCCATCTCCTGAAGGTGACCTTTTCTATGCCTTCAGAAAAATAGATGAAACACTGGCTCAAGCCGCCAAACAGGGTGCGCAAATGGTTGTGTTTCCAGAACTTTACCTGCTGGGGTACAATCAAATGCACCACCACGCAGAGCTGGCCCAATCCGTCGGCGGCGATTGGGAAATGCGCTGCGCCACCCTTGCCCAAAAACACAAATGCGGTCTGACAATCGGCTGGGCGGAACGGGACGGCGGAATTCTTTACAACAGCGCCAGCACTTTTGATGCAAACGGAACCAAACTCGGCCGTTACCGCAAAATCCAACTTTGGGGATCAGTCGAGCCTTCCGTCTTTGCCTTTGGCGATAGCTACACCACCTTCACCCTAAACGGCGTGAAAACCGCAATCCTTATCTGCTATGACGTGGAATTTGCACAGCACTGCCGCGCCCTTGCAGATATGGCGGTCAAACGCATTCTAGTCCCCACCGCAAACCCCGCCGATTTCAGCCTTGTGTGCAACACACTTGTTCCAGCGCGCGCGACTGAAAACAACCAAACGATCGTCTATGCCAATTATTGCGGCGCAGACAACGGCCTGTCGTTTTGCGGCCAATCCATCATTGCAGGCCCCGCCGAAACAATCCTGACCCAAGCCACCCGCGACGCGGAAATCCTCCTCATCGCTGACCTGAATGAAACAGATCAAATCGAACCGTCCCAACTGTCTACACAGCAAGCGGATTACAGAAAGGTATCTCCATGACACTCGACATTCCAACAGGCACAGATGATATCCTTACATCCGATAGCCACCTGATCCAATCCTTCGCCAATCTGCATGGCCTGAAACAACAAGACGCGCGCACAGCCATCGTTGGCGCAAAGGGCGCGATGGTCACGGACAGCGAGGGCAACGAGCTGATTGACGGCATCGGCGGCCTTTGGTGTGTGAATGTCGGCCATGGCCGCACAGAAATTATCGACGCAATCACAGAACAGCTGAAAACGCTGGACTACTATTCAACCTTTTACAACTTCACTCACCCCGCGGCGGCTGAATTGGCAAAAAAGGTCACGTCATTGGCGCCTGATAGTCTGAACCACGTCTATTTTGCCAACTCTGGGTCGGTGGCTAACGACACGGCAGTGCGAATGCTACACCACTACAATAACCTGAAAGGACGTCCGAACAAAAAGCAGATCTTGTCACGTGTTGGGGCGTATCACGGCTCCACTTACCTCGCGATGGCCTTAACAACGCCCGCTTATTCCGAGGACTGGGACACGGCCGCAAACGGGCTCGTGCATCACCTCCGCTCGCCTTACCAGTATCGCGAAGGCGAGGACGGTATGACAGAGGCAGAGTTCCTTGAGGTGCTGGCCAAAGACATGACCGATACAATTGAACGTGTTGGCGCAGACAATATCGCAGGCTTTTTTGCAGAGCCGATCATGGGCGCTGGTGGCGTGCTGGTCGCGCCAAAAGGCTACCACAAACGGATGCATGAAATTACCAAACAGCACGACATCATGTATGTCGCCGACGAAGTGGTAACCGCTTGGGGGCGGCTTGGCGAAATGTTCTCGTCCGAAGCGATTTTCGGAATGGTGCCAGATATTATTTGTACGGCCAAAGGCATCACGTCCGGCTATCAACCGCTGTCGGCGACGATCATTTCAGATGAAATTTACGACGTGATTTCGGGGCCAGATGCGATGTTCTTGCACGGTATGACCTATTCCAGCCATCCAGCCGCTTGCGCTGCTGGCCTTGCGAACATCAAAATTCTTGAGGACGAGGATATTCCCGGTCGTGTAAAAACCACCGGCAAGATTTTCGAAAATGCGCTGCGCGGTTTGATGGACATCGACATCGTCGGCGACGTGCGGGGCAGCCACTTTATGATGGGGCTGGAGTTCGTGTCTGACAAGGAAACCAAAGAGACGTTCTCGGACGAGGTAAACATCGGTCTGCAGTTGGCCAAGGCCTGTCAAAGGCGCGGTTTGATTGCACGGCCCTTGGGAAATATTCTGATCCTGTCACCGACGTTGATTATGGACGAGAAAATGATCATGGATATCGAGGGCATTCTGCGCGAAAGCATTGTTGAAACTGCTGCAAAGTTAAGGGCGCAAACGCCGTAACACTTGCTTTTCAAAAACTGCATCTCATACTGAAGCCCACCAGATAAGCCGAGCTCTCTTGTAGTGTAAGATGCCATCGGGTCCAGAATCCTGACGACAATTCTTACACACGGAGACCTCAACATGAGCATGTCACGGACACTTCTCAGCGGCGACCAGATTGCCAAAGTTAGGGTACCGCCAGAGGAAACATCGTGGTTGCCGAATAAGGCATTTACGTCGCCTCAGGTCATTGATCTCAAAGTCGATAAAATATTCACGAAAACGTGGATAAGTTCTGGTTTTGAGGCGGATATTGCTACGGTTGGCGCGGACACCAAGTTTGTGCTGCATAGCGATTACCATCCTGATCAGCATCATTTTTCTGTCATACTCGAACTTGGCAACCCACAAAGCCCTCTGTCAAAAACGATTTGTCAAATCATTACAAAAAGGAACACATGATGTCAGCGAAACAAGCGTGTTTGATAATCGGTGCGGGGACGACACGGGATCAGCCGTTGCACGCGCCTTTGCGCAAGAAGGTATGGTTGTGTGTTTGGTGCGCCGCCCGCGACACGCTGATGCGCTTGAAACATTGGCGCAATCCATTCGAGACAGCGGCGGCGAAGCCATTGCAATGCCTGCTGATGCGCGCGACGAAGACGCGATGATCGCCCTGATTGAGCACATTGAAAAGGATGTAGCCCCTATCGAGGTCGCAGTTTTTAACATCGGCGCAAATGTGCGGTTCTCCATTACTGAGACAACATCGCGCGTCTACCGCAAGGTTTGGGAAATGGCCTGTTTCGCAGGGTTTCTTATGGGGCGTGAAGTGGCAGGCAAGATGCTGACCCGTGGGCACGGAACGATCATCTTTACAGGAGCATCCGCTAGCATGCGCGGACGCGACGGTTTTTCTGCGTTCTCGGGTGCTAAACATGCACTGCGCGCATTAGCACAATCAATGGCACGCGAGTTGGGGCCAAAGAACATCCATGTGGCCCATACCGTGATTGATGGCGCGATAGATTCAAACTTCATTCGTGAAAATGTCCCAAACGTGGATGAGTTGCGCGAAAAAGATGCGCTTTTGAATCCTGACGCAATCGCGCAAAATTATGTCATGCCGCACAGCCAACCTAACCCGGCACCCCGTCTGAATAGCGCCTTAACCGAGCCACAGCCGCCTCAGCAGGCAAGCAGCCGCCTAACCGCATGCCAAACCAAACATGTTTGCCCGCCTGACCGGCGCCTATTACCACAACATGAGACATGATCAGAAACACCTCTTTTTAGTAGTGAATTATGTTTTGAACTCGCATGAATGAGGCTTGAGACACGCATTTGTTCCATTGACAGATATTCAGAAAGAGCGCTTTGCGCCGATCAGTTCACGCCCTGCGTTGATGATGCTGCAGATAGCTTTCTTGGATGGCGATCTGATCCACAACAAATTTGGCATCGTGCCACACGCCCCAGATAAAGGATGAGCCTCTGCGCGATTGCCACGGCAAACCTACGAAATAAAGTCCCGGTACCTTTGAGACGCCGCGTTGATGAGTCGGTCTGCCGACCTCGTCTAGCGCGTCGGCGGCGTGCAACCAGCTGTAATCAAACTTGAACCCGGTCGCCCAGATGATCGTAGTGATGCCCCGTTCGGCAAGGTTCAGTGATCTGATCGGATTTGCGACACAGGCGGGGTCATCGGGGAGATCCCAGGCTTCTGGCTCGGGCGGCAGGTCAATCCCGGTGCGTTCGATGTAATCGTCAGCTGCTTTCATCAAGGACCGATAGTTGTCATCACCCGCGTTGATGTTCGTCTTAAGATCATCGGCGATATGCAGCGTGCCGTCTTCAAATCCGCTGGTCATCCCCAAAAGTGTAATACCCCGCTCTGCCAGTCGCCGGAAATCAACGGTTTTGCCCCCATGTGCGCCGCTGACGGCGATGGTCACATGTTCAGTGCCAGGAGCAGGCGTGTCCATGTTCCAGATACCCAGAACACCGAGCCACCAGCAATTGTCACGTCCGCGATAGCGCCGGAACGGTCGATCGTGCGGACCGATAGAAAAATATACGTCTCGCCCAGCATCGTTCAATTCGGCTACAATTTGTGAGCCCGATGACCCCCCCCCGATGACCAGCACAGCCCCCTCGGCCAAGGTCTGCGCGTTCCGATAAGCGGTAGAATGCATTTGTGTGACCTCTGCCGCATCCGGCACGATAGGAGGTATGGAGGGCTTCTGAAACGGACCGGTGGCGCTAACCACATTGAGAGCATCAAATTCGCCATCCGACGTTTGCACGTGGAAACCAGCGCGACCCGCGTGCGGCGTTACCGCCTCGACGGTGATGCCGGTCCGCACAGGTGCGTCAATCATGCGGGCATAGTCTTCGAAATAGGTGGCAACGCTTTCCTTGTCGGCAAAGGCGTCGTCATCACACGAAAAGGCCATGCCCGGAAAACGGTCATGCCACGCCGGGCCGTTGGCGACCAAGGAGTCCCACCGCTCGGATCGCCAGCGTTCTGCAATGCGACCACGCTCAAGGACGACATGCTCAACACCTTGTTTTCGCAGGTGTTCACTGGTGGCAACGCCGCCTTGGCCCGCGCCGATAACAAGAGTGTTGATCTTTTCCATAGCAACGCCTTTTCTGTTTCAACCTGACGACTAACGCAGGGCGTGCGGCGATACCAACCAATCATTTACGAAGCAGTGGTTTTGATTTGCCTAAGACAACTAAGTTTTTGACTAAGCAACGGTAAGTTATCGGTACACTTTCTTTTGTGCGAATGTGGCGGCACGCTGCATTCAAAGACGACTGTTGACTCGCCCGAGGAGAGACGCCCATGCCCAAAGATCATATCGATCCGATCACCGCTTTGCGTGACAACACCGCGGTTCCGTTTGAACGCGCCCGGGCTATGCCCACCGAGGTTTATACTTCACCCGATTTCGTCGAGGCAGAGCTGGAGCATATCTTTAGCAAAGACTGGTACTGCGTGGGGCGTGCGGACGCGCTTTCGGCGGCTGGTGACTATGTGTCTGCTGAACTGGCTGGCCAGCCGATCGTCGTGCTGCGCGACCGCGAAGGGACCTTGCGCGCCATGAGCAATGTCTGCCTGCACCGGATGTCGACCCTGCTGCACGGACGCGGTAACGCCAAGACCATCGTATGCCCTTATCACGCTTGGACGTACAATCTGGATGGCAAGCTGCGCGGCGCGCCAGCGATGACGCAGAACGAAGGGTTTTGCAAAGACCATTACAAGTTGCCACAGGTGCGGTGCGAAGAATGGCTCGGCTGGGTTTTTGTTGGCCTTGATACCGACGCGGCACCGGTTGCCGATCAACTGTCGGAGGTCGCTGAGATGATCTCGGGTTATGATATGGCCAATTATTCCGAGTCGTTTTACGAGGAACACGTCTGGGACACCAACTGGAAAGTGTTGGCTGAGAATTTTATGGAAAGCTACCACCTGCCTGTCTGCCATGCAGGCACGATTGGCGGGTTGTCCAAGCTGGAAGACATGATCTGCCCACCCGGGCGTACGGCCTTTAACTACCACACGATCCTCAAGGATGAATCCCTGCGTATCGCCATGGCGCACCCAACAAAGAATGACCGATTGAAGGGCGAGGAGCGGCGAACAACCTATCTGCTAGCGCTCTATCCAAGCTTGATGATCACGCTCACGCCGGGCTATTTTTGGTACATATCGTTGCACCCCAAGGGCCCCGGACAGGTGCACATCAGGTTTGGTGGTGGCATGTCCAATGATTTCGCCGATGATCCTGACACGGACGAAAATTTCGCCCAACTCAAGACCCTGCTCGACGACGTAAATATCGAGGATCGTGGCTGCACGGAAAAGGTCTTTCGTGGCCTGTGTTCAGATGCGGCAACCCCCGGCCACCTGAGCCATCTGGAGCGTCCGAACTATGATTTCGCGCAATACCTGATGGCAAAAATCGACGCGGGACAAGGAACCTGACATGGCACACACACGCATTCGCCCCTTTAACACCCGCGAGACCTATCCAGAGCAGGCATTGGACAATGATCTGTGTCAGGCAGTCGTCACGCACGGGGGCAAGACAGTCTGGATGCGGGGCCAATGCCCGCAAAACCTCGACGATGCCGTCAATCTCGACAGCCACGATCCCGTCGAGCAGACCCATAAGGTCATGCAGAACATCCGCCAGTTGATCAAAGAAGCGGGTGGACAGATGGAGCATCTGGTCAAGGTGGTCGTCTATATTACGGACGTGCGTCACCGCGAGGCAGTCTATCGCACGATGGGCGAATATATTCAGGGCGTGCATCCGGTCTCCACCGGTTTGGTGGTGCAGGCGCTCGCCCGGCCCGAATGGCTGGTGGAGATTGATGCCACCGCTGTGATCCCGGATTAAGCCGATGACATTTTCCCTTGTCGCGCGCTGCGCAGAAACCGGCATTTTCGGTATGGCAATCTCCTCGTCATCTCCGGCAGTAGCCGCGCGCTGTGCCTATGCCCGTGCAGGCGTGGGTGCTGTGGCCAGCCAGAATATCACCGACCCCACCTTGGGGCCGAAAACACTGGATGCAATGGAGCAGGGCTTGTCTGCGCTGGAGGCCGTAAGTGCCGTAGTGGCCGAGGCCGCGCATGTGCAATACCGTCAGATCATGGCGATTGACGCGGCGGGGCGCACGTCCATCCATTCAGGCGCAAACGTGCTCGGCAACTGGAACGAAGCACAGGGTCGCGATGTCGCCTCGAGCGGGAACCTGCTGGACAACGACCGCGTCCCCGCTGCCATCGTCGCAGGGTTTGAGACGGCGACGGGCCATCTGGGTGATCGATTGATTGCGGCGATGAGCGCAGGCCTTGCCGCTGGCGGCGAAGCCGGACCGGTCCATTCAGCGGGCCTTTTGCTGGTGGATAAGGTGTCATGGCCGGTGGCCGAACTTCGTTGTGACTGGACCGAAGGCTGCCCCATCGAGGCGATTGCTACGGCTTGGACGGTCTACAAACCACAACTCGATGACTACGTGCGCCGCGCGCTCGACCCATCACAAGCGCCGTCCTACGGCGTGCCGGGCGACCAGTAACATAATAAAAGTAACACAAAACAAATAAGGGAGGCAGCGATGGGCTATTTACAAGACAAACTTCAGGACGCCGCGGCTCTGCCTGCAGACCGCCCAATGGGTATGCCAGGGGCGTTTTACACCTCGCAGGAACAGTTCGAACATGAAGCGCGCACCGTATTGCGGAGCGGCTGGCACTGCCTTGGCCGCGAAGACGAGATTCCTGAAATGGGCGATTTTTTCACCGCACAACTCCTCAATGAGCCGCTGTTGGTGGTGCGCGGAGAGGAAGGCATCGTGCGGGTTATGGCAAATGTCTGCCGTCACCGCGGCATGCCGCTTGCAGCCGGCCGAGGGAACACCAAGCGTTTTGTGTGCAGCTATCACGCGTGGACTTATGGCCATGACGGGGCACTATTGCGTGCTCCGCGCATGCAGAACGCAGGCTTTGATGCCAAAGGCTGCAAGCTGCCTGAACACAAGGTTCAGCTTTGGAACGGGTTTATTTATGTGACCCTCGACCCCGATGAGCTGGACTTTGAACATCCCGAGCTGGATGCCTTGCTATCGCCCTATGAGACGGGATCTTTCCGGTTGGTACATATGGCCGAGGAAGAATGGCACACCAATTGGAAATGCCTCGTTGAGAATTTCATGGAAGGCTATCATCTCAGTGTTGTGCATCCACGGACATTGCACGGCTACACGCCCACGGGTCTGTCACGTAAATTGGTGAGTGGGGACGGCTATACATCCTATGCTGCCAATTACCCCGACAGCAGTGAACCGCGCGGAGACGGCGCGCCCGGGCTAAGCGAGGCTGAACGCAAACGATCCACACTTTTTGCCAAGTTCCCCACGCAAGTTACCAGTCAGGCGGCCAGCCTGCTGGTCTCCCTGTCGATCTTTCCGATCCATGCCGGTTTGATCCGCGTGAAATGGACCATGTCAGTGTATCAGGACGATCTGGACGGGGACACTGTCCAGCAAAGGATTGCTCTATGGGAAGAAGTGAACCGCGAAGACCGTGAGAAGCTCGAGCGGATGCAAGTGGCATTGGCGTCCGCGCATGCGGTCGAGGGGCCTTTGGCGGAGGATGATTACGAAGGAACGGTGCGCGATTTCCAGACGTGGCTTGCCGCACGGGATGCGAGGTTACCCGACGCATAAGGTGTTCACTGGTCCTTGATCGGAAAATCTGTTTTAGTTTGAGTCGGTACATAGTAAAGGAACAGAGTTTGCCCCGTTTCACCTTTAGGCAGTTGGAATATCTGGTTGCTGTTGGTGATACGGGCAGCATCGCCCGCGCGGCGGAAAACCTGAATGTGTCCTCACCCTCCATCTCATCCGCAATCTCGCAACTGGAGGAAGAACTCGGCATTTCGCTGTTTGTGAGGCAGCACGCGCAAGGCCTGTCGACCACAAAAGGCGGGCGCAGGGTGATTGATCAAGCAAAGCACGTCTTGAAGGAGGCCGCGACAATAGCCGACATTGCCTCTGACGTATCCAGTATGGCGCGTGGCCCACTCGCTGTGGGATGCCTCGTTACTTTTGCGCAACTTGTCCTGCCACGCATGCGGGCTGGTTATGAGGCGGCCTTTCCAGATGTCCGCATCGAGCAGAGCGAGCTGAACCAAGCTGAAATCTTCAGCGCGCTGCGGCGCTCTGACATTGATATCGCACTGACCTACGACATGGATATTCCCACAGACCTGCACTTTACCGGTCTTGTGCGCCTGCGCCCTTTTGCGTTGCTCAGTGCTGCGCATGACTATTCAAGTAAAACAGAAATCGCCATCGAAGACCTCGCCGATCTGCCAATGGTGCTGCTGGATTTGCCGATCAGTACAGATTATTTCCTATCCCTGTTCGAAGCCGCCAAACAACTTCCCCGCATCGCCGAGCGCACGCGCGACATGGCGGTGATGCGCTCGCTGGTCGGAAATGGCTTTGGCTATTCCATTGCCAATGTGCGACCGCAAAGCAATATTTCTCCGGATGGGTTACCGCTGGCTTGCGTGCCCATTGCAGGCACCGTGCGACCTCTGCGGATGGGGTTGCTGACCTCCCAAGGGGCGGAAAAATCCCGAACCGTGCGGACTTTCATGGAGTTTGCCAAGGATCAGGTCTCCTCTGGTGCGCTTGAGCCCATTGGCGGGGAGCCTTTGAAATGACGCTGTCACTGGAAATTCTGGATCGGCTGATTGCCTTTAACACTGTCAGCAACCGGTCCAACCTCGACCTGGTTTCCTATGTTGAAGATTTTCTGCGTGCGCGACAATTTCGGGTACATCGAATCCCCGACCTGACCCAGGAGAAAGCAGGCCTTTACGCAGAGATTGGCCCGCAAGCGGACGGCGGCATTTTACTCTCTGCACATTCCGATGTTGTTCCAGTGGAAGGACAGGCGTGGAGTCGGGCACCCTTTCAACTGACGCGCGATGGGGATCGGCTTTTCGGGCGCGGCACAACGGATATGAAAGGCTTTCTGGCCGAGATGCTTGGCGTTGCCGATCTCGCCAGCGGCAAAACCTTGAAGGCACCGTTGAAGTTGCTGATTTCCTATGACGAAGAGATCGGCTGCGTTGGCATCGGCCGCATGAAAGACCGTCTGAAACCTCTGTTGGGGCGTCCCGAAATGGCCATCGTGGGAGAACCGACTGAAATGCAGGTCGCCGTAGGCCACAAGGGTAAGCGGGCGTACAAGGCAAAGATCACAGGTCAGGCGGGCCACTCTGCTTTGGCACCACGGTTTGTCAGTGCCCTGCACATTGCGGTGGATTATGTAGCGGCACTGCGCGCCTTGCAGGACGGGCTGGAACAGTATGGCAGCCGGGATGACAGCTATGATGTTCCCTACAGCACGATCCATGTGGGCCGGATGCGCAGTGGCTCTGCGCTGAATATCGTGCCGGACAGCGCCGAGATGCTGTTCGAATTCCGACACCTCGCCGAGGACGAGCCGGACTGTCTGGCGCACAGGATCACCGAAGCAGCCAATGCTGTGACAGCGCATTATGCGCAGGTCGCAAACATAGAATTACATTCCTTGGCCGCCTATCCGGGTTTGGCAATTCCGCTCACGAACGCGGCGGTGACATTGGCGCGAAAATGGTCTGGTGGGCAGACCTGCAAGGTTGCCTTCGGCACCGAGGCTGGATTTCTTTCGGACCTTGGGATTCCAACGGTCGTTTGCGGGCCAGGCTCAATGGCAGATCAGGGGCATAAACCTGATGAGTACATCTCTCAGAAGCAACTTATCAAATGCTCGCAAATGCTTGTAAAAGCTGTGGGTAAGTTGCTATAAACGTGGGACCAAAAAATGGGTTCACCATCCCAGCTTCGTCACAACAGGCTAGAGATGAATGGAAGTTGGAAACCAACCAAGTTGCCCAATTCGTAATAGACAAATGCGATGAGAGACCAGAAGCTGCCGAAAGTTTTAACGAGCTATACAGATGCTACCAAGGTTGGGTTCATCGCAATCACTTAACATCGCCTACCCCCAAAACATTCTCATCTCGAATGCAAAGACTAGGCTTCATAAGCGGTAAATCTGGACCCATCCGTAAATTTAAGGGCCTCCAGTTAAAGAGATAAGTCGGGACGCGAGGGACAGATGGGACAGGTTTTTTCTATCTACTGCAATCTGAGAAAAAATAGATATAGAACTGAGGTATGTGTTTTTCTCAAATTACTAGTGCCAGAGAAAAACCTGTCCCATCTGTCCCTTGGAGACCAAGTTCCCAAAATATTACCTGAAAAAATTGGAGCACAGACATGGGCGGATACGGATCAGGGCCCCAGCGCAAAACCTGTTTGACGCTCCCCTCCACCCTTACACGCTGGCGCTCATTTCCGCGATCCCATCACGCGATCTGGATCGGCCCAGCAGCCGCATGCGGCTGGAAGGGGACGTGCCCAGCCCTGTGAACCTGCCATCTGGTTGCGCCTTTCATACCCGCTGCCCGTTCGCAAAAGACCATTGTAAGCAGGAACGGCCCGAACTGCGTGTGGTCAGTGCCGGGCATCAGGTGGCCTGTCACTATGCCGAGCAAATTAGAGATGCATAATGCGGGTGTTGTCAGACAAAGTCTAACACGTCTCAAAGCACCACGATCACACAAATCTATGAAGCGCAGATTTGAAACCACTCCGTGAGAGCGGCACTGCGTTTTTGCTTGTAAGTCTATCCGTTTTGAAGATGTCTTTCATGAT
>JABITU010000271.1 GCA_018668195.1 Tateyamaria sp.
CGCAGACCCGACAGGCTGACCGCGCCCAGCAACTCGCCTTCGAGCCCAAGCACAGGAACAGACAATCCAGCGACGTCGGGATCACGCTCGCCAAGGCTCAGATAATACCCAGCCTTGCGAATGTCGGCGGCCTGTTTGCCTTTGCACAAGGAAAAAGCATCCAGCACCTGACCAGACGAGCCCATGCTCAGCGGTATAATCTCGCCTTCTTCGACATGATCCCGCGCAAGCCTGTGCGAATTGACACGATAAAGGCAGACGCCGGAATTGCTGCGCTGCACGTAAAACGACGCACTTTCCCCCGTAGATTTTACCAGCTCCGCCAACACCGGGCGCACAACAGGCCCCATGCGCAGGTTCTGGCGAAATACGGATCCAAGACGCCACAAAGATGGGCCGAGGTGAAACAGGCCTTCGGCGTCTCGTGTGATGTGGCCAAACTTCTCAAGCGAGACGCTCAGACGCAGGATCGTCGCTTTGTTGACCCCGCTGCGGTCCGCAACTTCTTTCAAGGACAGACCCGCATCGCCGGGCTCAAAGCAATCCAGCACACGCAATGCGCGTTCAACCGCTTCGACACCACCTGTTGTGTCCGGGGCTTGGGGTTTGTCGGACATGGGCAGACCTTTCGACGCAATTGTGTGCCTGTTTGTAGCCACTTCGCACGCAATTGGAAATCGCAATCAATAAAGGCAACAGGTCATGAGTAACGCGCAGAAACGATTGATGATAGCCGGGTATGGCGGCTTGCCCTTTGGCGAGGTGTCGCAATGTGAAGCGGGCAATGTCGGGGTTCTGGGTGTCCCAAGCGAAGTCAGCAACGGACCGCGTATGGGAGCCTCTTTAGCACCGGATGCGTTGCGCAGGATGACCGGGCAGCTTGGCGCTGATCTGCCTGTAAATGGTCGGGATCTGGGAAATTTGGATCTGTCGGGTGATTGGTCCGATGCTTTGATGCAGCTTGTGACGCAATTGGTGGATAACGACGTTGTGCCAGTTGTTCTGGGTGGTGCGTCAGATGTTGCCTTGGCGGTGCTACACGCCATCCTTGATTTGCCAGTTGTTGCGGCCATGCCAATGGCCCGAGGTGATGTCGCAGCCCGACAAGCAAACACGATCTGGGTGGGCTTGAACGGCGCGCAACCTGCCGATGTCTGGGATCAGATCAGCCAGCGCAAGATGGGTTGGCGTACTGCCCGCCATTTGGACGAAGGGCACGGCGAGTTTTCTGAAAGCCCCGAGCGCGCTGTCCTCTGGATCGACATGTCGGTCATTGATCTGGGACACGCGGCAGGTGTTGTCGGTCTCAATCCTGCTGGGATGAAACCCGAAACGCTGGTGGCCGTAATCGGTGCAATGCTCTGTAGCTGGCAGGCGATTGTGATCACTGGCCTTGCGCCTGCGCGTGATACGCGAGGTATGTCGGAATTGGCAGCCATTGAAACCCTGAACGCGGCACTGCGCGATGGGTGATGCGGCGCACATACAATTTGATACGATCCCGAGTTTTCTGGGCGTGCCTGTTGGCGATCTGGAAGATCTCGTGCCCGATCAGATCGCGATGGTTGGTTATTTTTGTGACAATCTTGACCGGCCAGCGGCAGGGCAACGCTACCTCGCAAGACAGTTACGATACGCTTCCCAGTCCGGAAAGGCACCCGCGAACGCCATCGATCTGGGGGATGTGAATGTATTTCCGCTAGAGCCGGACAAGCATTTTTCCGCAGTTATCGCGCAATGCGGTGCGGTTCTGGAAACCGGAGCGCGCATGGTGCTGGTTGGCGGCGATTCCAGCGGCCTCAAAGCGCTTGGATTCGCGGGACAAAAGATCACGGGGGCGAATGTTCCTGTCGTTTCGGTCGCGGAGGGCATCGCAAGCAATCTATCCGATGATCAACCGACCATTCTGCGTGTGGATTTACAAGAGCTTGCTGGCAAATGGATGTCGCAACCGCGTCGCCTCAGCGGTCAATCTCCCACACAGATGATTGCGCAAATCCACGCCACTCCGGGCTGTGTAATTGCTGCGGCGGTTTTCGGACTCGCCCCGGCACTAGATAATCGTGGCAGCACGGAAACCCGCGCGGCACTGGCGATCTTGCAGGCGGTGACTGAGCGCCTTGAGAAAGGAGCGCCTTGATGCCTTTACGGTCGGCCCCATTGCCGCGCATGGCAGGACATTTGTCTTTCATGCGCGCTCAGACCAAAGCAATCTGCGATGTCAGGCCCGACGATCTGGCGGTGCTGGGCGTCCCGTTTGAAGACACCGGCGCGCCGCATGCCGGGCAATCCCTGGCGCCGCGCGCATTGCGCGAAACCTCAGTATATTTTGGCTGGCATGCAAACCCGCAATTTAGCCATCCGGTTGATATTGATGCACGCCAAGACATATCGACCGACGGGTTGCATGAGCGGTTATGTGATCTTGGCGATATCTCTCTGGGGTCGGAAGACGCAGTTCATGCAGCCTTGAGGGCGGCCGCAAGTCAGATCAACAACACTGGTGCTTGTGCCGTTATTTTGGGCGGTTCAGATCACTTATCTGAGACCGTGCAGAGCGCGCTCCCTATGTGTCAGACAGCGCAACTTGGCGGTAAGCCGCGTGATGCAGGCGACTTTCACATAGCGCCCTTGTCGGACGGTACTATACCGACACAGACATCAAACACGGCCATGCAGCTGATTGAGCTAACCCATTGGCGAGATGCATCAAGACCGTTGTTTGTCCGGTTTGATTTATCCGTGTTTGAAACATCGCTCAGCGCCCTTTGTGATCAACCCCGGTTGGGGGGGTGCGATCTTGATACCGTGTCGCATTGGCTTAGCGCCCTAGGGCAGCTTGACGTCAGCGCCATCATGCTAACCGGCCTGAACCCGAACAGGCCCGGCATGGGGGTGGTGAAGGTCGGCCAACGACTAATGGTCACGGCCCTTTTGGCATTTATCTATGCGCGCCTCGGATTTGGAATTGCCCCTCCGACGCGTCAAATTTCCAAGGAAAGCGTAACCACATGACTGCTGCGATATCGACATCTCACCCGCCCCTGTCTCAACCAGGATATCGCCTGTTTGATGGGCCTTTGCGCTGCGTGGGTGACGTCAGTGTAGGTCAGATTGGCGTGGTGGGCATGCCGAGCGATTGGACGCATTCAAGCCGCCTAGGCACGAGGTTCGGGCCAGATGCACTGCGCCGCGCGACAACGCTGCTGCAATCCATACGTCCGCAAGGGGCAAGTGTTGATCCAGACACAAGCCGCCGTACCGTGCCAGCAATCGATTGGTTGGTGGATTGCGGGGATGCAGAGATCACAGCGCAAGACGTTGATGCAACGACGCAGGCCATCGCCGCTATGACCGAAGGGTTGAGCGCGGCTGGTGCGATCCCCCTGGCATTGGGAGGCGATCACTATAACAGTTTTCCGGCTTGTCTGGGGTATTCTCGTGGTCTGGCCAAACGCGCCCCTAACGCGCGCTTTGGGTATATCCAGATCGACGGTCATCTGGTTTTCTCTGACAGATTGGGGGCATGGGGCAGCCTCAACCACGCAACCAATGCCCGCCGGATTTCTGAACTACCCAACATAGATGTGTCCAACATGGTCTGGGTCGGCATCGCTGGCTGGGTCGATGGCGGTGACTTGGTCTTGATCGAAGAACAAGGCGGGAAAGTGTTTTCGGCTTCTGATGTGCATAAGCTGGGCCCGGTAGAGGTCATGCGCCAAGCGCTTGCCCATGCCATGCAGGGGTGCGACGAACTTTATCTGTCGATTGACATTGATGCGATGGACGCGGGTTACCTGCCCGGTACAGGTTCCATCGTGCACAGCGGCATTACCCCTCGCCAGTATTACGATCTGCTCGACGGGCTGGCGGAGGCACCCTTGGGCGGATTGGACATTGTCGAGGTTTCACCGCCGCTTGATCCGTCAGAGCGCACGGAATTCCTGGCGGCGGAAATGCTGTTTCGGATCTTGCACCGCTTCCGCACTCGGCCGGTGACAGGACAATGACGGAATATATCGGAACCCGGCAACTGGGTGGGCTATGCCATGCAGGACAGGTCCTTGCCCCGGCAACCCGGCCCTGGATCACGGATCTTGCAGCACTTTGCCCCTACGAGGGTCTGCAACCGGGTAACATCCCGGAATTTGAGCGTGACCCGGACTGGAACAACTGGTCCCTCACAGACAGTCCTGAAGACCCGCTCAAGCGTCTGAACTGGCATGAATTTACGCAGGGCAGCACCCGGATTCTGGTAGCAGACCGGATGCTTATAACTCGCATCAGTTGGCAAGATCTGGATGATGCCGGGTATGTCTTTGGCACAGAAGTTTCCATTGATGGCAGGCAGTTTCGATGCCGGCTGCTGACCGGCGGTGATACGCCCCGTGATGACCACTATAAGGGCGCCACCCAGCCCAATGAATGGGATGTGTTGGTCGGCGGCGGTGCCGGATCAAACGCGCCTCAGCCGAGCCCGGCCAATAGTGCCGCACCGCTTAGCCCGGATCATCTGAACTCCACCCATAACGGTCTGTGGAACTGGTTCGGGGCGGTTAGCTGGACGGCCGAACCTGTCGCCAGCCGTGCCGACGGGCGGGTATGCCGGGGTTATCAC
>JABITU010000032.1 GCA_018668195.1 Tateyamaria sp.
ACACTGGCGCTGGCCACACAGATTGCTGACAAACTGGCAATTGCGGTCACATTCGGAAAAGAGGCGTTTTACACGCAGATGGAAATGCCCGTGGCACAGGCCTATGCCTACACAGGCGAAGTGATGGTGCAGAACATGCTGCACCGCGACACAAAAGAAGGTATCGCTGCCTTTATCGACAAACGGCCGCCGGATTGGCCCCAATAACGCGGACCAAAGCGTTGTGCGAAAAACCTGAAGCAGCTAACGCTGTAATTGCAATCTCACCGTAGGATTTGCAAACACTGGTCGAGCCCGGTTCACGCGCCGTTATGGTCGATCGACCGTGTACAGGATGCGATCAAAAAACCTTGTAGGTCATCGTCGTCAATGACCGTTCAATCCCCGGAATGCCGAGCAACTCATCGTTGATATATTTGCCGACGTCCTTGTCTGCCGGAATATAGACTTTCATCAGCAGATCAAAATCACCCGATGTCGAATATAATTCGGAGTGGATTTCGCGCAGCGCGATGTCTTCGGCAACTTTGTAGGTGCTGCCGGGACGACAACGGATCTGGATAAAGACGCAAGTGGACATAAGACACACCCTTTCAAAGTGGTGGACGCGTTGCAGTGACACCGATTAGTGACACGAGCGCCGCGCCTGATGCAAGACATCTGCGCAGGGCTTGGCAGCGCTGGTCTGGGCCCCTAAAGAGAGTGCGAAATCATTTCTCAATGCCGGAGGCCGCCCATGCGCCGCGCCACGCTTACAAGAAAAACTGCCGAAACCGATATCTCGGTCGAACTCAATCTCGATGGGACCGGAGCATATGACAACCAGACCGGCGTTGGTTTTTTTGACCACATGCTGGATCAGCTGTCGCGTCATGCGCTGATCGACATGACCGTGCGCTGTTCGGGCGATCTGCATATCGATGATCACCACACGGTTGAAGATGTGGGCATTGCCATAGGTCAGGCCCTGACGCAGGCTATTGGCGACAAGCGCGGAATTGCCCGCTATGGTTCGTGCCTTTTGCCGATGGACGATGCGTTGGTTCGGACTGCGCTTGATCTGTCTGGCCGTCCGTTTCTGGTTTGGAACGTTGCGATACCAACAGCAAAGATAGGCACTTTTGATACTGAATTGGTGCGCGAATTCTTTCAGGCGCTGAGCACTCATGCTGGCATCACGCTGCATGTGGACATGCTGCATGGCCTCAACAGTCACCATATTGCCGAAGCGACCTTTAAATCCGTGGCCCGCGCCTTGCGCGTCGCACTGGAGGTAGACCCGCGCAGCGCCAGCGCCATTCCTTCGACCAAGGGCGCGCTATGAGCCTTACGGTTCTGATCGACTACGAAAGTGGCAATCTGCACTCGGCCCAAAAGGCGTTTGAACGTATGGCCCGCGAAGCGGATGCCGGCACCGTTGTTGTGACATCAGATGCCGATGTCGTGGCCCGTGCCGACCGGATCGTATTGCCCGGTGATGGCGCCTTTCCGGCCTGTGCTGCGGCCTTGCGCGGCGCGAGCGGCGTTTACGATGCGTTGGTCGAGGCGGTCGAGGCGCGTGGTCGCCCGTTTCTCGGCATCTGTGTCGGTATGCAGCTCATGGCTGATCTTGGCTGCGAATACACCGATACACCCGGCCTTGGGTGGGTTACAGGCGCTGTCGTGCCGATCAGCCCGGATGATCCTACCCTAAAGGTGCCACATATGGGCTGGAATGATCTACATTTGGATGCGAGCCACCCAGTGTTTGACGGGATCAAAAATGGCGATCACACGTATTTTGTGCACTCCTACCATTTCAAAGTTTCGGATCCTGCAACCCGCCTTGCGCATGTCGAATATGGCGGCGATGTCACAGCAGTGGTGGGCACCGGCACAATGCTAGGCATGCAATTCCATCCGGAAAAAAGTCAGGATGTCGGTCTGCGGATGATACGCAATTTCCTGACTTGGGCCCCCTAGCCCTTGCGAGCGGCCTTCTCCGCCAGTCCCGACACACCCTGACGGCGCGCCAGTTCACTGACAACTGCCTGCCAAGATACATCCCGCGCAGCTAGCATTACCATTAAGTGATAGACAACGTCGGCGGCCTCTGACGTAAGGGCCGCCTTGTCGTCCTTTATCGCTTCGACGATAGCTTCGATCGCTTCTTCACCAAATTTCTCTGCGCACTTATCGGGGCCCTTGGCCAGCATCTTGGCCGTCCAAGAGCTATCTGGATCAGCGTTCTTGCGTGTCTCTATGGTGGCAAAAAGATCATCCAGTGTCATGTCAGCCTCATCTCGATACCTGCTGTGGTCATATGAGCCTTGGCTTGGGCAATAGTGTAGTCGCCAAAGTGGAAGATAGACGCGGCCAGTACAGCCGATGCACCGCCTTTGGTCACACCCTGTACCAGATGATCCAGCGTGCCGACACCGCCTGACGCGATTACCGGCACTCTAACCGCATCAGAAATGGCCCGTGTAAGCGGCAAATTGAAACCCGCGCGCGTGCCATCGCGGTCCATCGACGTCAGCAGGATCTCTCCGGCCCCTTTGGCAGCCGCGGTCCGGGCAAACTCAATGGCATCAATGCCCGTGGGTTTTCGACCACCATGTGTGAAAATCTCCCATCGGCCCGGTTCGACCGTCTTGGCATCAATGGCGCAGACAATGCACTGACTGCCGAACTGGTCGGCTGAACGCGACAAAACATCCGGGTCCGCCACAGCGGCCGAGTTGAACGAAACCTTGTCAGCCCCGGAGAGCAAAAGCGCACGAACATCAGCGACAGTGCGTACGCCCCCACCCACGGTGAGCGGGATAAAGCATTGTTCTGCCGTGCGCTGCACCAGATCGAACATAGTACCACGGTTTTCATGCGTTG
>JABITU010000272.1 GCA_018668195.1 Tateyamaria sp.
AACTGTTCGAAGTTTTGACATGGCGCCAGCTTGGCTTACACGACAAGCCAGTTTTTCTGGTCAACGTCAACGCTTACTGGGATCCGCTTCTAGTACTTCTGAAACACGTGGTGGCGCAGGGATTTGCCGACGCAGCACTGCTGGATTATTTCGTAGATGTACCCAACGCTGCGGCAGCGCTTGAGGCGTTGCCGTGATTTGAAACAAAGCTGTTTCGAGCAGTTTTCTGACATGGGAAACTAAAAACGCCCCGGTTTGACACGGGGCGTGATATTTGCAGGTCTGTGTCCACCTATTCTACAGGCGGTTCGCAGTATCACATACGGGACGCGACGTTTTCCCAGTTCACCAGATTATCAAGGAAGTTCGTCAGATACACAGGCCGCTTGTTGCGGAAGTCGATGTAGTAGGAATGCTCCCAAACATCACAGCCCAACAAAGCGGTCTGGCCAAAGCAAAGCGGGTTCACGCCGTTCTCGGTCTTGGTCACCGCGAGTGAGCCGTCAGCATTTTTAACCAGCCAGCACCAGCCTGAACCAAACTGTCCCGCACCCGCATCCGAGAATTGCGACTTGAACGCGTCGATAGAGCCAAAGTTTTCGGTCAGCGCTTTTTCAAGTTCACCCGGCATGGCGGTTTTCCCAGGGCCCATCATCTCCCAGAACTGGTTGTGGTTCCACAACTGGCTGATGTTGTTGAAGATGCCATTCTGAGCCACGGCAGAGGCGTCGTAGGTGCCAATGATGATCTCTTCGAGAGATTTTCCGGCCCATTCGGTGCCCTCGATCGCCTTGTTGCCATTCGTGACATAAGCGTTGTGGTGCAGATCGTGGTGGTATTCCAGCGTTTCTGCGGACATGCCATTGGGTGCGAGCGCGTCGTGGGCATAGGGAAGATCAGGAAGTGCAAAAGCCATTGTCGGCCCCCTTTTGTAAATTCACTTTGTGACTGACAGATTGTGCGCAACGCCGCAAGATCAAGGGTGATCTGAACTGTTCGCTAACCCGTTGCGATTTTTTCACATATTTTTTCGCGGGCAGCTTGCTACTGTTTGTCAAAAGACCATGTCAGACCTGCGTCTGAAAAAGTACACTTACCCTTAGGCTTCTATCAAACCCCACTCAAAGACTGATATCGCCGGACCTGTACCACGGCGATTGGGAGCTATGATGTTTTACGCGCAGAAACATTCTTTGTTTAGCGAAAGAAATCGGCGGCATTACCCTTTTGTGCCGCCCCCCTCAGCAGATCAAAGACATACTGCGCCTGACTGCGGAAACACACGATTTGAAAGGTTTTTTCATCAGACATCCAGAACGCAGCTGCAACCTGCGCCATGCGCGAGCGTCGGAACGTGCCCGGGCCAAACGCCTCTGGGCTAAAATCAACCGGAGCCAGTTTCGCCATCACCTCGCGCGCGTTTTCACCAGAAACGCGAAACACGGCCCTTGCATCTGACACGTCAACAGCCAGCGCATGGGCCTTAGCAAGGCCAATGTGCATCTTTGCCAGTGTTTCATCCACGGCGTCGTAAGGGCACAGGATCAGCACCTCATCGGGCGACATCCAGCACAACCCGCCATCACCGCTGACACGAGCCTGTCCGGGTCCAGGCATGGCCACACCTGATGCAGCCTTGACTGCCTTTTTGACCGCAGGCGCATTCAGATCTGCACGCAGGGTGATCATGCCCTGCAACGGCGCTTCGGCTACGTCGGCAATCCCATCCGACCATATAGCCCCGTTCAAAGCACTGACAGCATTAGACATTCTGCTTCTCCCCATCCGGATCGAAAAAGACCGGGCTGACGATCCTGGCCTGATAGGTCTTGCCATCTGTCCCGGGGAAATCGATGAACTCGCCCATCCGCTCTGGCCCGTGCAACACAAGGCCCATGGCGATCCCCTTACCAAGGGTCGGTGAGTGGTATGTCGACGTCACACGCCCCTGCACATTGCGTTGACCATTCGCATTTGTGCCATCCGCAACCGCATAGGCGCCGTCTGGCAAGACAGAGCCATCCACCGTCTCAAGCCCCACAAGCTGCCATCGGTTTGGATCGGCCATGTGGCTGCGGGTATGCGCACGCTTGCCCAAATAGTCCTCTTTCTTTTTCGACAGTGCCCAATGCAGACCCAGATCTTGGGGAATGACCGTTCCATCAGTCTCGTCACCAATCATGATAAAGCCCTTTTCGGCGCGCAAGATGTGCAGCGCTTCGGTGCCGTAGGGCATGGCCCCCAACTCAGCCCCTGCCGCCATGACAGCATCCCAGAACGCCTGTCCTTCACTTGCGCGCACAGCGATCTCATAGCTCAACTCACCTGAGAAAGAGATCCGATAGACCCTCACGTCAAATCCACCGAGCGAGCCATCCGCCCATTCCATAAAGCCAAGCGCCTCTTTTGAGACATCCATACCGCCCATATTCTCAAGCGCCTTGCGGGCATTCGGACCCACAACAGCCACCTGCGCGCATTGTTCGGTGACATTGGCAACATATACGTCCCAATCCCACCATTCGGTCTGGAGCCATTCTTCCATATGGCCATGGATGCTTTCAGCACCCCCGGTGGTGGTGTGGCAAAGATAGGTTTCTTCATCGATGCGCGCGACAACGCCGTCATCAATCAGAAATCCATTTTCACCGCACATCAAACCATAGCGGCATTTGCCCGGCTTAAGCGTGCTCATCATGTTGGTGTAGAGCATGTCGAGGAATTTTGTCGCGTCCTTGCCCTTGACGATGATCTTGCCAAGCGTCGAGGCATCCAGAACACCCATGTTCTGGCGTGTGTTGGCAACCTCGCGCATCACGGCATCGTGGACGCTTTCGCCTGAACGGACAAAGGCATAGGGCCTGCGCCATTGGCCGACAGGCTCCCAATCCGCACCATTGGCCCCATGCCAGTCGTGCATCGGTGTGCGCCGGATCGGTTGAAAGACATCACCGCGCGCTTCGCCGCCAATCGCCCCCATAGAAATGGGTGTATACGGCGGGCGGAACGTCGTGGTTCCCGTTTGCGGAATGGGTTGATTCAGCGCATCGGAAAGTATTGCAAGGCCATTGATATTACTAAGCTTTCCCTGATCTGTTGCCATGCCCAGCGTGGTGTATCTTTTGGCATGTTCGACGCTTTCAAATCCTTCTTGCGCGGCAAGTTGCACATCGCTGACCTTGACATCGTTCTGGTAATCCAACCACGATTTTGCCCGCAAAGCTACGCCTGCGCCATGCGGCATCATCCAGACCGGCGCCATCGGGGCCTCGGCCATCGACGTGGCTTGGGGTGCCAGAGTATTTTCAGGTGCGAAGCCAGTAGCCTTTGCCGCAGCCTGCCCCATTGCGTGGGCATCTCGGACGATATCGTTCAAGTCAAAATAACCGTTGGCAGCGCCTGCTGCACTGACAAAGGCTGTGCCATCCGCACCCGTCGGTGCTTTCTCCAAATCGGGGTGGAACATGGCAAATTCATTGCTCCAAACAAGCTTGCCACCACAATGTGACCACAAATGCACCACAGGCGACCAGCCACCCGACATGGCAACCGCGTCACAGGCGACGTCTTCCAACACAGCGCCTTCGCCAGCCTGAGCACAGATCGCAACGCCGCTTACGCGTTTACCACCCAGCACCTTGGCGACACCATGTCCCATCAGAACGCGAATGCCTCGGGACTTTGCCTCGGTCACCAGTGCACTATCGCTTGAGAGGGTCCTGGCATCGATAATTAACGGAACGGTTAAACCCGCATCGTGCATAACCAGCGCGGTTCTATAAGCATCATCATTGTTGGTCACAACGACGGTACGGTCGCCCGCGCTGACCCCGAAATTGACGGCATAGTCGCGCACCGCAGAGGCAAGCATTACCCCCGGAATGTCGTTGCCCGCAAAGCTGAGCGGCCGTTCTATAGCCCCGGTGGCTGTCACGACGTGCCCGGCCCTGATCCGCCAAAGGCGATGTCGCGAGCCCTTCTGTTCAGGCGCGTGATCGGTCAGCCGTTCATAACCCAGCACATAGCCGTGATCATAGACACCTGCCCCCATCGTCCGCAGACGCATGCTTACGTTGGCCATCTGGGACAATTCAGCAACCAGACTGTTCACTGCCTTTTCAGCAGGGTGATCACCAATCTCTCCACCATCAACGGGTGCGCGCCCCCCCCAATGGGCCGTTTGTTCGAACACAATGACCTTTGCCCCGGCCAGCGCCGCAGCCTTGGCCGCATGCAAGCCTGCAATCCCACCGCCAACCACAAGCACGTCGCAGAAGGCATAGAAATGCTCATATGTGTCCGCATCCCGCGACTTGGGAGCCTGGCCGAGGCCAGCTGCCTGCCGAATGAACGGCTCATACAGATGTTTCCAAAGGGGACGCGGATGAATGAATGTCTTGTAGTAAAAGCCCGCTGGCATGAAGCGCGACAGCTTGGCGTTGATCGCTCCGACATCAAATTCTAGGCTAGGCCAATGGTTCTGGCTGGTGGCGTCTAACCCGTCGAACAATTCGGTCGTAGTGGCACGTTGGTTGGGTTCAAATTTGCCCTCAATCCCAAGATTTACCAGCGCATTGGGTTCTTCTACACCGGACGCAACAATACCGCGCGGACGGTGGTATTTGAAAGACCGGCCAACAAGCATCTGGTCATTGGCCAGCAGTGCGGACGCCAAAGTATCACCCTCGAACCCTTTGAACTGTTTGCCGTTGAAGCTGAAATGGATCGCGCGATCTTTGTTCAGAAGACGACCCTGTGAGGCAAGACGCGTGCTCATGTGATCAGGCCTCGGCGCGGGCTGGAAGCGCAGGAGCCTCCGGCGGGAGTTTTTTTGGCAAGATGAAAGTGGATCATTGAATATCCCTCCAGGTCCATCCGGGGCGTTTTGCGGTAATTTTATCGATCAGATCCTGCGGCGGGCGCAAGGTTTGGGCGGAATAGGTGCCAAAGACCTCGAGTGTTGTTGTGCAGCGAGCCACATGGAACCACTTGCCGCAGCCATAGACGTGGCGCCATCGCTCAAAGTGCACCCCCTTGGGGTTTTCGCGCACGAACAAGTAGCTTTCGAATTCATCATCCGACGAGCCCGGGCCAAACCGGGTCAGATGTGCCTCTCCGCCTGCATGAAATTCGGTCTCTTCGCCGATTTGCCCACAGTAGGGGCACGTCAGTATCAACATGTGCAGGCTCCGTTCAGTGACGTGCGTCGGCAGGGGCCGGACGTCGCAACATGCCCCACCTTCGCGGTGTCTTTGGTTTTTGTGGCTATATTTTTGCCGCAGCCCCCCAGTGAGATCGGGTTTGGACGTGGGGCCGAACAACGTCGGGTTGCTGCCTTGTGAACACGCCCACCGCGCTCGGCACTTACGATTTTACGTGACGCGGTACGTCGGATCGTGGCAGTGTCAGCCTGAGTTGACAGGAGAATGCCATGAGCAGGGAAATGGGGGCCATAGTGGTCTTTGGTGCGATTATCGTTGGCGCGTTGATCATGTTTGCGTTGGAACAGCGTGCCGCTGCCAAACGTAAGGCAGCCCGTGGCGGGCGCGAGATAGACGTCAGCGACCTTATCGCCTTTGGCTCGGCTGCGGGCGCAGGGAAAAAGACGAAAACCGCTGACTAGATAATTGGGGTGGTTCGACGCGACGCCCATAAGTGCGTTTAGTTGCAACATCAGCATTGACCAACCCCGCAGATCAAAAGCACGTTCACCCATCGATCGCCAAAGCCCCATTGCAACGTGGCTACGGTAAGCAGCAAGACGTTCAAAAAATTGAACATATCAGCCTTCTGACGTAGGCTGTCAAAGTTGCGTTCTTCGGTCAGGTAGTCAACCGAGTAGCCCTGTTTCGGGATTTCTGTAGGTGGTGTGCCTTGTTTGAGCGCAGTCAACTCGATACCGAATTCGTGCAAAATCTTTTCTACCGATTTCTGGCGGCCTTGCTCGATCGTCGCTAGCCTGTTGGAAAAAAACAATACAGATGCCGCAACACCAAGGGCACCAAACCGCTGAAACAGTTCGGCATTTTCAGACCAAACCATCAGTACCGTGCCGATGGCCCAAGCTGCAAGGCCAACATAAGCGACAAGTCCCGCAAAACGTCGAAGGATATAGCGTACGGCCAACATGATCAGTGTGCCACTCCGGCAGCAACGCTTTCGTCAATGAATTTCCCCGCACGGAACCGATCCAGCACGAATTCTTCGGTCAGCGGCGAATGTCCCTTGGCGATCAGTTCCGCCATAGCCCAGCCAGAACCGGGGATTGCCTTGAACCCACCAGTACCCCAGCCACAATTGACAAAGACACCGTCGACCGGCGTTTTGGACAGGATCGGCGATCGGTCTCCTGTCACATCAACAATGCCGCCCCATTGTCGCAACATCTTGAGGCGAGAGATCATTGGAAACGTTTCGATCAGGGCACGCACGGTTTCCTCGATATGATGGAAAGATCCACGCTGGGTATAGTTATTATACCCATCGGTCCCACCGCCGATC
>JABITU010000273.1 GCA_018668195.1 Tateyamaria sp.
AGGAAAATCTCGTTCAGATAAAGCTCGAGAATTTTTTCCTTACTCAGCGCCTCTTCGACGCGTGCAGCAAGAATAATTTCCTTAATCTTCCGCTCAGCCCGCCGGTCACCAGACAACAGGAAATTCTTCATGACCTGCTGGGTTATCGTTGATGCGCCGCGCACATCTCGCCCCCGAGATCTGACCGCATCGAACCCCGCTGCCGCGATCCCGCGCAGGTCATAGCCATCATGGGTGTAAAAATTCTTATCCTCAGCACTGATAAACGCCTGTTTAACCATGTTGGGAATGATTTCAGCCGGCGCGAACAAGCGGCGTTCCTGCGCAAATTCGTCGATGATCCGGCCCTCGCCAGAATAGATGCGGCTGATCGTGGCCGGCTGGTATTGGGCAAGCGAGTCGTGACTAGGTAGGTCACGCCCGTACATCCACAACACAGCACCAATGGACACAGCGACCATCGCCATCCCCATGGTAACAGCGGAAAAAATCCCGCCAAAGAAGGACAAAACAAATCGGAACATGACCGCCTACACCTGTGTTTATCCGCTTTTCACTGAGGTTGATCTATACGCGACTGCACAAAGGCCGTCAAAAAAATCAGCAGCGGTAACGCGCCGATGTTATTGTCGCACCAATGGTTGCTTGGTAAGGTCAGAGTAATGCCATTTCAGCAGGCCAGCGGCAATGGCTTCGACCATGATAGCACGCCAGACCGGATCGCGCAGATTAGCAAGGTCACGTGCGTCCGACAGGAACCCAACTTCGATAAGAACCGATGGGATATCAGCGCTTTTCAGAACCGAAAACGCCGCCTCTCGCCGAGGTCGTTTGTTCATCGGCCCGTTGGCGGCTGCCATTTCTGAGGTCAGCGTGGCAGCCAGCGCGTCAGTCCGAGGCCGGGTTTCAATACGGGCAAGATCCATAAGAACGCCTGCCACCTCGTCATCTGTGCCGCTCAGGTCAACGCCTGCCATGATATCAGATCGGTCATGCTGCGCGGCCAACTGCGCTGATGCTACATCGCTCGCTTCTTCCGACAGGGTATAGACGGTGGCCCCGCGCGCCTGTCCGTACTGCAGCGCATCCGCATGCAGCGACACAAACGCGTCTGCACCCACCTGATGGGCCAACGCCACGCGCCCCGGCAACGAAACAAAGGCATCGCGGTCGCGTGTCATGACCACATCAACCTCGCCGGTGCGTCGCAGAGCGTCGCGCAAAGCAAGACCGATGCCCAACATCAGATCTTTTTCGCTTGTGGGGCCGCGGACAGCACCAGGATCAACACCACCATGGCCCGGATCAAGAACCACGATAAAGCTGTCTTTATCCACCCGGAGCGACACAGGCGGTGCCGCAGCAGCGAGGCTCCACTCGGCATCTACAGACGGCACAGTATATGCCGCAAACTCTTGTTTGCTTACGCTGTCCAATACGATGGATAAGTCCGTGCTGCCTGTGGCCGTATCGACAGACATTGCGACATTGCGCGGCAACATTGGTTCGACAAGATCCGCCACAAGCCGCGACCAACCGGGCCGAAAAACGCCGAACCGCACGCCAGATACCCTGCCCGGTTTGGACAGCAACGCATCAGCGGTCACTTCGCTGAAATCCACTTCGCGAAAATCAACGACCAGGCGGGGGGGCGCGTCCAACGCAAAGACGCGGTAAGGAACGCCCTGGCTTAACCCCAGTGTTAGTGTCGTCTTGCCACCCCAGCCATCACGGATACCACTTTTGGCAAGATCAATGCGCGCCAGTCCGGACAAGTCTTGTGCTGTGGCAGCGATTGCCACCCACCACATCATCAGTCCGATCAAGATTGCCCGCATTGGCCCGCCCTTTTTTCCGAACATAAAGCATCTGACCGACATCGGGAATCCCCAGCGTCAGCGATTGGCCATGAATGCCCGCAAGCGCCGCAAGCCTTCATTGATATCTTGGGTATTGCGCGCATATGAAAAGCGCAGCGTCTGGTGACCACGCACAGGATCAAAATCGAGCCCCGGCGTCACTGCCACACCCGCTTTTTCAAGTATTTCGGCGGCAAAGGCCCGACTGTCATCCGTCACATCAGAAACGTCGGCATAGACATAAAATGCGCCATCCGGAGGCGCAATCCTGTTGAACCCAGCTTTGGGCAACCCATCAAGCATCAGGGCACGGTTGGTGCGGTACACATCCATGTTGGCCTCTAGTTCGGGCGTGGCATCCATCGCGGACAAGGCCACTACCTGGCTGGCATGCGAGGGGCAAATGAACATATTCTGGGCCAGCCGCTCTATAACGCGCACGTGATCCTCGGGCACCACCATCCAACCCACGCGCCAACCCGTCATTGAGAAATACTTGGAAAATGAGTTGATCACATAGACGTCGTTGCTGATTTGCAGGGCGCTGACCGCTTTGGCCTCGTATTCTATACCGTGATAAATCTCGTCGCTGATAAAGCTTGCCCCAGTTTCCTGCGTTGCATCGACCAAAGCGCGCATCGCAGACATATCAAGCATGGTCCCTGACGGATTGGCAGGTGATGCGACCAGCAACCCGGCCAGATCCAATCCTGCAAAGTTTGCGGGCACCGGCTGCAAACGATTGACGTCTAGCGTGGGCAAATCAACCGGCTGTAGCCCCAAAGCGCGCAAAATCTGACGATAACTGGGATAGCCTGGTGCGCCGATGCCGACACGGTCACCGCTGTCGAAAAGCGCGTTAAACGCCAAGAGGAACCCACCGGACGCACCGGATGTGACCACCACGCGATTGGGGTTTAGGTCCAGATCATACCACTCGCCGTACAGGCGTGCGATCCGTGCCCGCAGCTCGGGCAAGCCCAGGGCCACGGTGTACCCCAACGGGCCTTTTTTCATCGCTTCGGTCAATGCGCGGGTTGCCGCCTGTGGCGCGCCAGTGCCCGGCTGACCCACCTCCATGTGAATTATATGGCGACCAGCGGCCTCTGCGGCGCGCGCGGCCTCCATTATATCCATCACAATGAAGGGATCCACATCACTTCGGGTTGAGGTTCGCATGGGGTCTCCTATGATCGCGTTATGGTGTTTCATACCCTGACGCGACTGGCGTCAATCCTTATACTGAGCCTTGCGTTCGCATTGCCCGCCTGCGCAGTATCATTGTTGCGCGATGCGGATATGGAATATGCGCTGTCGCAAGTAGCCGCTCCTGTGCTCAAGGCCGCAGGGCTTAGTGCGACGCGGGTTAAGATTCTTGTGGTCAACGACAGCTCTTTGAATGCGTTTATCGTAAGCAATGACGCGATCTACATTCACTCAGGCTTGATTGGCCGCATGGACCGCGCCGCCATGTTGCAGGCGGTGATCGCCCACGAGGCAGCGCATATTACCAATGGCCACATTACGCGACGGATCAGCAACCTCGGCGCCGCCCGTACGGCTGCTGGGCTTGGAGCCGCACTGGCGGTTCTGGCGGCCGCATCCGGCGCTTCAAAAGCAGCTGCGGGATTGGCTATTGGTACGCAGAGTGCTGCGGAACGTACCTTTCTTCGTCACACTCGGGCAGAAGAATCCTCGGCTGATCAAAGCGGGCTTAGATACATGCGCAGCGCCGGTGTGCCGGTATCCGGTATGCGTGACGTGTTCCGATTGTTTCGCGGTCAGGAAAGCTTGTCCGAAGTCCGGCAGGACCCGTATGTAAGGTCCCATCCGCTTAGCCGTGACCGACTGCGCGCGATCGAAGGCTATGTTGCAGCCTATGGCGAGAGCTCTGGCGATACCAGCGCGTGGGACTACTGGTTTGCCCGCGCCAAGGGCAAACTGACCGCCTTTCAGCGCCGCCCCGGCTGGACCCTAAATCGTCTGGGCGACAGCGGATACGGCGATGTGGCTTTGATGCGCGAGGCTGTTGCGCAGCACCGCAACTCCAACACCAAAAAAGCGTTAAGCGCGATCAACAAGGCCATCGCACGTGCACCCAAAGATCCGTTTCTATACGATCTCAAAGGTCAAATCCTGATGGACACGCGGCAATTCTCTGCGGCAACCAAGGCAACCACAGAGGCGGTCCGCCTGCGACCCAGTAACGGGCTTTTGCAAGCGGGTCACGGGCGGGCGCTTTTGGCATCCGGGAACACCCGAGCAGCGCTCGTAGCACTAGAAAGGGCGCGGTCCATCGACTTTCGCGACGGGTTGATGCTGCGCGATCTCAGCGTTGCCTATGCCAAGACAGGACAACGCGGCATGGCCTCTTTGATCACTGCCGAACGATATGCTCTTCGGGGTCGGCTTGGCGACGCAGGTATACATGCAAAACGAGCGATAGAGCTCCTGCTGGTCGGGTCAGGCCCTTGGCAACGCGCTCAGGATGTGCTCCTTGCTTCGGAACGCGCCATCAAGAAACGGAGATAACACCATGTTTCGCCTACTCGCCGCTTTGACACTTGCACTTGGTGTGGCACTGCCTGCTCTTGCACTCGACCTGACGCAAATGACCGACAATGAACGCGCCAGTTTTCGTGCCGAGGTGCGCGCATATTTGATGGACAACCCCCAAGTGATCATGGAGGCAGTCGCGGTTCTTGAAGAACGTCAGGCCAAGGCACAGGCTAATGCTGATATGTCGCTTGTCACGGACAACGCCAGCGACATATTCGATGACGGTTACAGCTATGTCGGCGGCAACCTTAATGGGGACATTACGCTGGTAGAATTCATCGACTATCGCTGCGGCTATTGCAAGCGCGCCCATGACGAAGTGGCCAAGCTGATGCAAGCAGACGGAAACATCCGACTGATCGTTAAAGAGTTCCCAATCCTTGGCGAACAATCAGTGCTGGCATCGCAATTCGCCGTGGCTGCCAAACAGATAGCGGGGCCAAAAGCCTACAAGGCAATGGGCGATGCGTTGATGACGCAAAATGGAACCATAACGCTGCGCAGCCTACGAAGCATTGCATCCAGCTTTGGTATGGATGCAAACGCCATCGAGGCGCACATGAAATCAGATGACGTGCGCCGCGAAATCGCACAGACCCGTGCGCTTGCCCAGCGCCTAAAAATATCGGGGACGCCAACCTTTGTGCTGCAAGATGAATTGCTGCGCGGCTATCTTCCATTCAATGAGATGCTGGCACTCGTGAACGAAAAACGGGGCTGATAGGATTTTTTATCGCTGCACTTTCACGGCAGTCGTCACATCATGCGACGTCCGCAGGATGTCGCACTTAGGCCATGCGTCACGTTCTAGATCGTCTTGCGAACAACGAGCCTTACGTGACGGCCCCTGAAGTCAAACATTTCAACACGTAAGATGATGCACGGTCTTTTAGGTATTTAGTCCATACAAAAGCTGCAAGGCGGGCGATACTTCCATCAGGGGCGCCGCCTCCTACTTGGCTGCCTCGATTTCGGATGCAGCGGCAGCATCCAGTTCGGCAGCCTTCTTTTCGACCTGTTCAACGATGTGCTCGACCATCTGTGTGTTGTCGAGCTTGTGGCTCTGCTTTCCCGCAAGATAAACCATCCCGGCGCCTGCACCACCACCTGTAAATCCAACGTCTGTCATCAGTGCCTCTCCCGGTCCGTTCACAACGCAGCCTATAATCGACAGGCTCATCGGCGTCTTGATATGGGCAAGGCGCTCTTCCAGCGTTTCGACCGTTTTGATCACGTCAAAACCCTGACGCGCGCAAGACGGACAAGAGATGATATTCACCCCACGATGGCGTAACCCGAGCGATTTAAGAATTTCATAGCCAACCTTGACCTCTTCGACAGGATCAGCCGACAAGGACACGCGGATTGTATCCCCGATGCCCATCCACAAAAGCTGCCCCAGCCCGATGGCCGACTTGATCGTGCCGCTTGTCAGGCCCCCGGCCTCAGTGATGCCAAGGTGAATCGGCGCATCCGTGGCCTCGGCCAATTGCTGATAGGCCGCCGCAGCCATGAAAACGTCGGAAGCTTTGCAACTGATCTTGAATTCATGTAAGTCGTTATCTTGCAAAATCTTGATATGATCCAGCCCGCTTTCCACCATCGCATCCGGCGTCGGCTCGCCATATTTATCCAACAGGTGTTTTTCCAGAGATCCCGCATTCACGCCAATCCGGATCGAACAATTATTGTCGCGCGCAGCATTGATCACTTCCTTGATCCGCTTTTCATCGCCAAT
>JABITU010000274.1 GCA_018668195.1 Tateyamaria sp.
AGGCCATCGTTGATGCGGGTCTCAAAGCGCAATCCGTGGACTCTGGTCTGCCGGTGATCTTTGGCCGCACGGATGTGGAATACGTAAAATGTTCGGACGAGCATGGCGTGGTTGCCGATCCGGGTGGTGTGCTGAAGGTGAACGATAAGCTTAAGCTGGTGCCCGGTCACTGTGACCCGACCTGCAATGTGCACGATTGGTATGTCGGCGTGCGAAACGGCAAGGTGGAAACACTTTGGCCAGTGTCCGCACGCGGCAAAGCTTACTAACGTCTGTTCTCCCGCCGACAGGGGGTGCGCCCTATCTCAATTTTGCGCATCCCCGACCTGAAATTCTCAAAAGGAACCGCCCTCATGACCCCGAATAAAATGGCCGAAACCCCAGGACTGCTGATCGTTAGTGAAGAGGTTTGCGCACAGGTCGTCAGCCGCAAGGATGCCTTTGACGCAGTCGAGGCCGTCTTCGGTGCCATGGCGCGCGGTGACGCCTACAACTTCCCGGTCATCCGCGAAGCAATCGGTTATGCCGACGCGCTCTACGGGTTCAAATCTGGCTTTGACAAAGCGGGCAAAACGCTCGGGGTAAAGTCAGGTGGGTTCTGGCCGGGTAACATGGCCAAGGGGCTGACCAACCACCAATCTACCATCTTTTTGTTTGAGCCCGACACAGGGCGGCTTCAGGCGCTTGTGGGTGGGAATTATCTGACCGCTGTCCGAACTGCAGCTTCGTCGGCGGTGTCGATTGCGCACCTGGCACGCAAAGATGCCAAAGTATTGGGTATGATCGGGGCAGGGCACCAGTCCACATTCCAGTTGCGCGCCGCCGCTGAGCAGCGCGATTTTGAAAAAGTCGTCGCTTGGAACCCGCATCCTGACATGCTGCCCAAACTCGGTGCCGTGGCCAAGGATCTGGGTCTTGAATTCGAGGCGGTCACGCAGGAGAACTTGGGCGCGCAGGCTGATGTTATTATCACCATCACGTCTGCCTTTGAGCCGCTGATGATGGCCGATTGGGCAAAGCCCGGTACGCACATCGCCTGTATGGGGACCGACACCAAAGGCAAGATGGAAGTGGACAAGGCCTTGTTCGCGCGCGCCACGGTATTTGCTGACGAGATAGCACAATCAATTAGCATCGGCGAGGCGCAGCACGCAATTGCATCGGGTCTGATCGCGGAGTCGGACATCACACCCATCGGTGATGTGATCAACGGGACGCATGCGGGCCGGACCAGCGACGCTGAAATTACGCTGTTTGATGGTACAGGGGTCGGTCTTCAGGATCTGGCAGTGGCAACCGTTGCCGCGCGCGTCGCACAGGAAAAAGGTTTGGCAACACAGGTTAGTCTTTGACCTAATTTTTACGCGAGAGGGGAGGAAACAATATGGCAGTCGACACAGATACTCAACTGCGAACAGTTGAGCACCTCACAGGGCGCGATTTGCCGCCTCTCATCTTGCCGGCGACCAATGGTCAGAATGTTTTTTGCACCGACTTGGCGGGCTGGAGCGTCTTCTATTTTTATCCACGAACAAGCCCGCCAAACGCGATGCCCATCGAAGGGTGGAACGAAATTCCGGGCGCGCGTGGCTGTACGCCGCAGTCTTGTGGATTTCGCGATCACTTTGAGGACTTGAAATCAGCTGGAGCAACCGCTGTGTTCGGGGTGTCTGCCCAGGACACTGATTATCAACGGGAAGCTGTTGACCGCTTGCGGCTTCCTTTTCCGCTGATTTCTGACACGGGCATGTTGTTTCATCGAACGCTTGGGCTGCCTGTTTTTACTGCAGCTGGTCTTACGCTGTATGGGCGAGTGACGCTTGTGACTTTTGGGAACTCAATCAAACAGGTTTTTGACCCTGTGTCGGACCCGGCCGGAAATGCGCAGACAGTTTTGGCACATCTCAAAACGCAGCAACAGGAATAGGAGAGGCTCAATGTCTACAATTGTTATGCCTGAACCCGACCAGAGTGTGTTGGACCGCAAGCCCCAAATTGTCGAAGCACTTTCGCATGTGCTGCCCGCCGACAGCGTGATTTGGGACGAGCGCGAGACCAAAGCGTATGAATGTGACGCGTTGACGGCCTATCGCTGCCCACCTCTGGTTGTTGTCCTGCCCTCAACCACCGAAGAAGTGGCTGCTGCCATGCGGGCCTGCCACGAAATGGGTGTGCCGGTTGTGCCACGCGGCGCAGGTACGTCACTTGCAGGTGGGTCACTGCCAACGGCGGATTGTGTCATCCTTGGCACCGCTCGGCTAAAGGATGTGGTCGAGGTGGACTACGACAACCGCTTCATCCGCGTGCAGACGGGCGTAACCAATCTGTCTGTCACCGGTATTGTCGAGGATCAGGGGTTCTTTTACGCTCCGGACCCTTCCTCGCAATTGGCGTGCGCGATCGCGGGCAATATCGCGATGAACAGCGGCGGCGCACATTGCCTGAAATATGGCGTGACGACGAACAACCTGCTGGGCGTCAAGATGGTCATGACTGACGGTGAGATTGTCGAACTGGGCGGTGCCGCAATGGATGCGCCCGGTTTGGATCTGATGGGGTTGATCTGTGGCTCCGAAGGCCAATTGGCAATCGTAACTGAAGCGACACTGCCCATTTTGCCCAAGCCCGAAGGGGCGCGGCCGGTAA
>JABITU010000275.1 GCA_018668195.1 Tateyamaria sp.
GCCGCCCCTCACAAGTCCCGCCGATGTAATCGGTGGGTAACCTTGCTGTTTGCTCTGTGGTCGGATCGGTAGCGGTCATGTTCTGAGGCCAGCGGCTTGGATTTGGGCCTGCGACACCAGCTTTGAGGCAAGCAATGCCATGACCTGCGGGGCCGTAATATGTTTGCACATCGGGCTGCGGTCACTGATCCAGCAGGCCAGCCGCGCATGGTGATCAGCCTGCAAAGCTGCGGTCTTTCCGCGATCTTCGGCCTGCTTCTCGACATAAGCCTGCCAGCGCCGCGAATGGAACCAGTTATCGGAAAAACAGACCTTGGAACGGGTGAAACCTGCGCTGTCGGCGGCATAGGCTTGGACGGCTTGCAGCAAGTCCTCCGGTGCAATCCCTTCCTTCATGGCCTCTTCGATCTGGGCAAGGCAGGCCGCTTTGCCGCGCAAACGGTCTGGCGGATATGCTGCTAAAATCTTCTCAGCTTCTTCATCCGCCGCCTCGCGCTTGCGCGTAGGTGGTTTATGGATGGTTTTAGGATGGTTTGGGGGCCGTGGTGGCCCCGGTACCCCGGCCACAGTGGCCCCCGTACCGGGGCCAGACTGGACGGGGGCCACTGTGGACCCCGTCTCAATCTCGGGCTCTAGCGTGGGTTCCAGCGCCTCGACCTTGGTGAGATCGACCCGGTAAACGACGGTGAAACCGTTCTTGCAGGTCCGTGCGCCAGTCTGTCCGTCATCAGAGTTTTTGGAACCAATGGCAGCTTAAACTAAGGGAGAGTTTGGCTCATCTTGTTGGTTTCATTATGCGGCGTGCTGGCGGTGATGCAAGCGTCGCGCTTCGAGTGTCTTTCGTTTAATGCTTTCGCGTTGTTTTAGAATGGCTTTGTCACGGCCGAAGTAGACGTCGGCAGGTGTGACGTTGTTGATGCTCTCGTGATAGCGTTGGTGATTGTAGTGGTGGACGAAGGCTTCGATCTGGGCCTCGAGGTCACCCGGCAGGAAGTAGTTTTCCAACAAGATGCGGTTCTTTAAAGTCTGATGCCAACGCTCGATCTTGCCTTGGGTTTGCGGATGATATGGCGCACCGCGAGAGTGCTTCATGCCCTTGTCCTGCAACCACTCAGCCAAGTCGCCAGAGACGTAGCTTGAGCCGTTATCGCTGAGTAGGCGTGGCTTGTGGACGACATGCACCTGATCGCAACCAGATGCCCGCAACGCGAGGTCCAGTGTGTCCGTCACGTTTTCAGCCCGCATGTTGGTGCAGAGCTTCCAGGAGACGATGTAGCGGCTGTAATCGTCAAGGACCGTACTGAGATAGAACCAGCCCCAACCCAATACCTTGATGTAGGTGAAGTCTGTTTGCCAAAGTTGATTGATAGCAGTTGTTTTATCTTTGAACTCACTGGCTGCCTTTATGACTATGAAGGCAGGGCTGGTGATCAGATCATGGGCCTTCAGCACGCGGTACACTGTAGATTCCGATACAAAGTAGCGCTCTTGATCAGTGAACGTCACCGCCAACTCGCGCGGTGACAGCTCTGTCTCCTGCAAGGCGAAGTCGACAATCTTGCGCTTCACCTCGTCAGGAACGCGGTTCCAGACATGTTTAGGCTTGGGAGATTGATCCTCAAGGCCTGCTTCGCCACGCTGCAAATACCGATCATACCAACGATAGAACGTCGTGCGAGGGATACCCAGCTTGGCCAGAGTCAGGCGTGCCGACAGATGGCTTTCCTCAACAAGCCGGATGATCTCTAACTTCTCGGATGCGGGATACCTCATTCGTGGTCGCCCCCATCGCCTGTCATACTTTTTTTGAGAAGACGCAGCTCAAGCGTCTGCTCCGCGACCACCTCCTTGAGATCCTTTGCCTCCCGGCGCAGTTCCTTGACCTCGTCAGTGTTTGCTGCACGCGCCGTATCGCCAGCTAAACGCTTCTTACCGGCTTCCATGAAGTCCTTGGACCATTTGTAATAGATGCCCTGCGATATGCCTTCACGGCGACAAAGCTCAGCAATGCTGTCCTCACCCCGCAGCCCATCCAGCACGATCCGGATTTTCTCTTCGGATGAATAGTGCTTGCGCGTTGCACGCTTGATGTCTTTGACGATCTTCTCGCCTGGGCTCTTCATTGTCTTTCTCATCGTCCACTCCTCGGTGGTTACGATGAGCAACAAACACTCTCTTAGCAAATCACACTATTTGGACCCACAGGCGCTGACGTCAGACATGCCGAAGTGCGTGTAAGCAAGGCAACAAAGAAGGGGCAGGCGCGTTTTGTGCAAACACAGCCAAGCGCAAACAATGCACTTAAGGAATGGCGAAAAGTTTCTCCGCACACGGCTGCAAATGACTGGGTTTGGTTTGGACAGCAGCACGATGCAGGCGGCAAAGCGACACAGATTGGTGACTTAAACAAAAGCTTTCAGCAGTATCTCAAAGCGATTGATTTTGAGGCCAGGCAAGATGGCTTGCTTTATGACAGGGATGGGGACAGGCGCAGCTTATATAGCTTGCGGCACACTTACGCTACATTGCGCTTGGAGAAGGGCGACGTGAGCGTTTATGACTTGAGCATCAACATGGGCTGCAAAGTTAAGCAGATTGAAACGCATTACAGTCACGTCGTTTCAAAACAGCGCAGGCAGCAAATCACACGTACTAACAAGAAGCAGAAACGTGCAATTGATGTAGGGCAGGGCGCGGTGATGCAGGGTGATGCGTTTATTGCTGAGGCACTGCGCAGATTGAATGCTGGCGAGTTAAGTGACGAAGCATTTTTGGCGATAGCAAAATCAAATAAAGCGAAGGAGTAATAGGTGTTTATTAAAAATTCAGTAACCTGTGCACTAGCAATTTCTGCCATGTTGGGAGCCACAGGCGTTGCAGCGGATACAAGTGCTTTTGATGGAATTTACAAGCCACGTGGCTCTAATTTTGAGAGCTGGGATTGCAAAACGATTGGGCAAGATGGTGGTGCTGTAGCAATTGATGGAAATGTGTTGAGAGGCGTTGAAACTTACTGTAAACTCAATAATCCTGTTAACGTAAACGGAATGAGCGCAGTGTTATTTGACGCTGAATGTGCTGGTGAAGGTTACGAGTGGGCGGAGCGGGTTATGTTTATGACCGCTGATTTTGGGATTTACTACATTACCGACAAATTTGTGGCTGAGTGGCAAAGTTGTGCAGTTCAGTAATCAAATCAGTTCAATCGCATTTCGCAACTTGTTTTTGTTGTAATCAATGTACCGTTTTAAAGCGTATTGCAGACTGCACATTTTTTCCTTTGTAAGCAAGTTCTGAAAAAGTGTCAGAACTTGCTATATAATCAAAAAACTCACTGCAAAATATAGACCGTTTCTTTCTTACTTTTCTGGCCAACTACTTTCATCAAATTGCCTGACAAATAGACTTTTTGACAATCAGTTCCTCTATCTTTTGTCCCCACACGCACATTTCGGCAAAATCGACCTTTGCTCCAATTCCATCGTCCGCTCAGTTTTGCCCCGTTTATTTTCCCCGTAATTGTGCCGTCTTCATTAATAATAAGCCAAGCATCGCCTTCTGATGCAACCACACGTTTCCCCACCACACCATCTGCGTATTCACCCAAAGTTTTAACCTGTTTGAACTGTTCAGCGATTGATGTTGTACTTGTCTGACGTCAGCGCCTGTGGGTCCAAATAGTGTGATTTGCTAAGAGAGTGTTTGTTGCTCATCGTAACCACCGAGGAGTGGACGATGAGAAAGACAATGAAGAGCCCAGGCGAGAAGATCGTCAAAGACAAAGACGAGGACTAAGCTGGCAGACTAGAATGGCGTTTTACGAAAACAGACATGTAGTATTATGGCAGCGCGCTTGTGCTCTTTCAGCGCAATCTGGCTGTTGCTGTGCCGAACTCAAAACCCAACGTCAGCTATACTGATATACGCAGCTAAAAGTAGCTGGGCACAAAGGCTACATCACACGCAGCACAAAACTGGCAAAGTATGAAGATGCGTATGCGTTCACACAGGCTGAATAATTGCGTTTGCAGCAAACAGTAAGGCTTGGGCATAACGTGGTTGAATACACGTTTGAGAAGCACTGGAACGATTGGTTTGCGCGCAACTTGCGCACCGGCACTTGGACGGCGCGTAGGAGTATTCTCACAGCTACTGAAATCAGATGGGTTGAGCCTTCGCAGGCGCGGGACTAGATACCATGCCCGCCACCGGATCGAGGCGAGGATGCGCTTCCCCAAAGCATTCGGTGCATGCATCATGACGAAAGACCCAGACCGCCAAATTCCACATTCGCATCGCTCTCATGAACCGCTGCAATGACAACGGCACGTTCCAGATTATCCGCGTGGCATGACCTTGGCGGGGTAAGGGGCGGTCACGGCTCAGGCGGAAATTGCGAAACATCGCCTAATATTCGTACTAAAAGATCTGTCTTTCATTGAGGGGTTCCATTGCCGTGATCTGCTTGTCTAGCTTGGTGCAGGCGGCATTGGCCCTGTCAACAAGGGCATCGCCCAGCACTTTGCGGCGCACAAATTCACCTTGGGCGAAATTATCAATTATGCGATCGTCCCTTTGGGCTGTGACATCACGACAAGACGCATTCGTATATCATGGCCAATCTCCCTTTGTTGCCTTGACTTTCCCCTGCGTGACAGATGTACCTGCGCCGATATTTGAACCGGGCCTAGATGGGGATAGAAAACATGCATGCTTACCGCTCTCACACCTGCGCTGCGCTGACCTCGGCAAATGTGGGTGAAACAGTTCGCCTGTCGGGCTGGGTGCACCGCGTGCGCGATCATGGCGGGGTGCTGTTCATTGACCTGCGCGACCATTATGGCATGACACAGGTTTTATGCGACGGCGACAGCCCAGTGTTTACCGAAGTGGAGAAACTGCGCAGCGAGTGGTGCATTCGAATCGACGGCGAGGTGAAAGCCCGCGATGAAAGTCTGATCAATCCCAAACTGCCCACAGGCGAGATCGAGATCTACGTACGTGACCTCGAAGTGTTGGGCCCCGCTGGTGAATTGCCTTTGATGGTGTTTGGCGATCAGGAATACCCCGAAGAAACGCGACTGACCTACCGTTACCTCGATCTGCGCCGCGAAAAGATGCAAGCCAACATGGCGCTGCGCTCTGACGTTGTGTCATCGATCCGCAAGCGGATGTGGGATCAAAGCTTTCGAGAATATCAGACCCCGATTATCACGGCCTCGTCCCCCGAGGGTGCCCGCGATTTTCTGGTGCCGTCGCGGCTGCATCCGGGCAAGTTTTACGCCCTGCCACAAGCCCCGCAGCAGTTCAAACAGCTGCTGATGGTGTCTGGCTTTGACAAATATTTTCAGATCGCGCCGTGTTTCCGCGACGAAGATCCCCGTGCAGACCGATCGCCGACCGACTTTTACCAACTCGACCTCGAGATGAGCTTTGTCACGCAGCAGGATGTTTTCGACACGATCCAACCGGTTATCGCTGGTGTGTTCCAAGAGTTTGGCGGCGGGCGCAAGGTGGATCAAACTTGGGAACAGATCAGCTATCGCGATGCTGCGCTGTGGTACGGCAGCGACAAGCCCGACCTACGCAATCCAATCAAGATGCAGGTTGTTTCAGATCATTTCCGTGGCTCTGGATTTGCAATTTTCGCCAAATTGCTTGAGCAGGACGGCACCGAGATCCGCGCGATACCTGCACCGTCGGGCGGCAGCCGCAAATTCTGTGACCGCATGAACGCCTTTGCCCAGAAAGAGGGACTGCCAGGCATGGGGTATATTTTCTGGCGGGACAAGACGGCCGACGCTGTGGCACAAGAGTTGGGCATCACGGTCAAAGACGCGCAGGCCAAGCTGAAATCGGGCGAGATTGAGGGCGGCATGGAAGCTGCCGGACCGCTGGCCAAAAACATAGGGCCAGAGCGCACCGAGGCTATTCGCCAGCAATTAGGCCTTGGTTTGGGCGATGCGGCTTTTTTCCTTGGCGGCAAGCCAAAGGCTTTCGAAGGTGTTGCAGGGCGTGCGCGCACCGTTATCGGCGAAGAGCTTGGCCTGACCGATACCGACCGGTTCGCCTTTGCTTGGATCGTGGATTTCCCGATCTACGAGAAAGACGAGGAAACAGGCAAGATCGATTTTGAACACAACCCGTTCTCGATGCCGCAAGGCGGAATGGAAGCGTTGCAGGGCGATCCGCTGGATGTGTTGGGCTATCAATATGATCTGGCGTGCAATGGTTATGAACTGGTTTCGGGCGCGATCCGGAACCACCGCCCTGAAGTCATGTTCAAAGCCTTTGAAATTGCAGGTTACGACGAAGACGAAGTGCGCAAACGGTTTGGCGGGATGGTCAACGCATTCCAATACGGCGCGCCGCCCCACGGCGGCTGTGCTGCAGGCATCGACAGAATCGTCATGTTGCTGGCGGGTGAACAAAACATCCGCGAGGTGATCCTATTCCCGATGAATCAACGTGCCGAAGACCTGATGATGAGCGCACCGTCAGAACCGATGAGCGATCAGTTGATGGAACTAGGTTTGCGGATCATTCCGCAGGATTAGACCCTTGCCTGCGGCCACTTAAGTGAGGTGGCCGGTATCGTGTAAAGTGTTCACAGGATGGCTTGATCTTTGATCTGAGCGCTGCAATCAGTGCTGACTTCGGGCCTGATAGCAGACGCGAAACAGCTTGGGGTTTGCATGTATCTGTGACTAGTGTCAGGCTATGTCAGTCCTATACCAAGTAAATTCCAAGCCGGTTCCTGATTGGGCGCCGCCCGCCACGCCGGATGACCAGACGGTTTTGCATGGCACCTTCTGTACTCTGGAACCATTGGTGGCCGATAAGCACGCGGCTCTGCTTTTCCTTGCGTTCGTGGGGCACGATCACGTTTGGCAGTATATGCCCTACGGCCCTTTTTCTTCGTCATCGCAGTATCACCGTTGGGTGAGCGAGACCGAAAAAGACGCGGCTACGCAGTTCTATGCCATTCGCAACACTGACAGCGGTCAGTTCGAGGGGGTCGCCAGCTTTTTACGAATCTCGCCCGATGCGGGCAGCATTGAGGTAGGACATATAAATTTTAGCCCGGCCATGCAGCGCACACGCGCTGCGACGGAAGTGCTGTCTTGTATGATGGCATGGGCGTTTGACGCTGGATATCGGCGCTTTGAATGGAAATGTGATGCGTTGAACCTTGGCTCGCGGCGGGCGGCGCAAAGGTTTGGGTTCAGCTACGAGGGTATTTTTCGGCAGGCCACTGTCGTCAAGGGCCACAATCGTGACACCGCATGGTTTGCGGTCATTGATAGCGAATGGTCCGCTTTGAAAGAGGCTTTTGCCGCTTGGTTGGCGTTATCAAACTTTGATGATGCGGGGCAGCAAATCGAAAGCCTCGCCGACTTGACCCGCCTGGTCCGGGTGGCAAGTGACCCACTGATCAAAGGTTAGCCGGCGCGACAGCGTGTATGCTGGGGCACGCGGCTCGTCACTCTGACGGCTGATGCCCTCGGTTTCCCAGTTAGATTGCTATTTTCTGTGCCAACCGGGCTTGGACCAGCCCCGCTACTGTGGCCAGCTCGGATAGGACTGCATGGCCGCGCGCGCGTTTCGCCGCCAGCGCATCCGTAGCCAGAACCAAATCATCGTCCGAAGCACTGCGGGCAACACCGCCAAGGAATTGCGCAATATAATCCAGCACGTGGGCGTCTGCGGCGCCTTTAGCGTTATCCAGTACGTCGGCTACGTGCGCCATGTCATCGCGGTATGCAATTGGGTCTGGTTCCACCACATCTTGCGCAACAGGGCGCGGACTCATTGGGCGTCGATCATCCGGCAGGTTGGAAAGAATGCGATCCTGAAATGCACCGAGTGAGGTTATTGGTTTGGCCAAAAAACTATCGGCGCCAGCCTCCATGGCGATGGCCTCGCTGTTGTCATCCCCTGATGTTCCAAGGATTACCTCCGGACGCGGCGAAGCGATGGAAAGTTCGCGGATCAGGTCAGCTCCGTTGCCATCGGGCAGGCCAATATCGATGATCACGATGCTGGGCCGATAGACCTGAAGATGCCTGCGCGCAGCGCGCAGTGTATCGGCGCGCCGAATTCGTGCGCCACTGCGCAAACAAAGAAGTCGCATCGCTTCACATGCAAAACGGCTGTCTTCGATTACCAGGACAGTAAGGCCCAGCAGCGGGCGCATCGCTGTCGGGGCGGGGTAGTTGGGTTTGAACGGGTCAATCGTATCCATAACTTCCTCCTGCACTTGCGGCGACTCAATCGTTATCTGTCTATGGCTAACAGCAAGTTAACGCGTGGCCTTGCGTGTGGCTTTCGCCTTGGCGATAAGGGGCCGAACCTAGAATTCCAGGAGCCTGACGATGATCGGACGACTTAACCACGTGGCGATTGCCGTGCCCGACCTTGAAGCCGCCGCCGCGCAGTATAGCTCTGCTTTGGGGGCAGATGTGGGTATGCCCCAAAACGAACCTGACCACGGTGTGACCGTCATCTTTATCGAACTGCCCAATACCAAGATTGAATTGTTGTACCCACTGGGCGACGACAGTCCGATTAACGGATTTCTTGAAAAAAATCCCTCGGGCGGCATCCATCATGTCTGTTACGAGGTTGATGATATAATCGCTGCGCGTGATCACTTGAAATCAACAGGTGCCCGAGTGCTTGGCTCCGGAGAGCCCAAGATTGGTGCGCATGGGAAACCTGTTTTGTTTCTGCACCCCAAGGATTTCAATGGCTGTCTCGTTGAGTTGGAACAGGTGTAATCATGGATATTACCTCAGCTCTTGTTCTATATGCAGTGATCTGGTGGATGTGTTTTTTGATCTCACTCCCAATCAAGGTGCAGACCCAAGGTGATCTGGGTGCTGTCGAACCGGGCACACACGCGGGGGCCCCGCAGGTTCACAATCTTAAGCGCAAGGCTTGGATTGTGACAGGTGTAGCTGCTGTTTTGTGGTTGATCGTTGCAGGTGTTATCCTGTCGGGGTGGGTTTCACTTAGTGATATGAACTGGTTTGATCGCGCCCTGCCGCCCCTGTAACCCGATGAAAAATGTGGGTAAACGTGGCGGCCCCCAGAATGGGGATCAGAAGGTTTATCAAAGGGATTGACAGTGGCACGGCCATTAACGTGCCTGCGAGCCATATGGTTCTGGTGTGGGCGCGACGCAATTGCTTGGCTTCGTCACGAGGCATTCTGCGCATGGCAGCCAGAGTGAAATATTCGCGCCCCAGAAAGAACCCGTTCAAACCCCAAAATATGAAAATCGCGGCCGGTGGAAACATCACATACAAGATCAGCGCCAGCAGGTTTGCCGCGATCAAAACACCCAGAAAATTGAGCGTGTCTATGACTGCATCGCCAAATGGCACAGACCGCGGGGTGGGCAAGCCCGGATAGTGTCTGTCTTCAACTGCTTGCGCGACCTGATCAAGGAACATCGACGTGATTGCCGACGCGACTGGGATCATCAGAAAGACGGATAGGCCCAGAAACAAAAAGAATGATCCCCATGTGACAATGTCATCGAGCCAGGTGATTTCACCGACCCATGGCATATCGACAGTTTCGGCCATCAGCGTGCCGATCAACCAGACAAAACCGGATGTAGCCACGACCAAAAGGGCGACGGTCAGGGCAATTCCTAGCCAAATAACGCGTCGAAACCGCGGGTCTGCGATCTGTCCAAGCGCTGCAAAAAAGGATGACAGGATCATGAGGCGAGCCAATCGGTTATGGTCCCTAGATTAGGGCGTGGTCGGTCCGGCGGGCTGCTGGTTTCGGTGGCGATATGGATGAATCCAGCGATCCGTTCATGATCAGCCAAGCCCAAGCCCTGGCGCATGAATTCGCGATCGTGGCTTGGCCAGCCTGACAGCCAGTTTGCCCCCCATCCAGCGGCAAGCGCTGCATTCAGAAGAGCAAGGCATACGGCCCCGGCGGAGTATGTTTGTTCGAGCGCAGGGATTTTCTCAGACGGTTTTTGCATCTCGATGACGGCTACGGCCAGATGCCCCTGATCAAACTGCGTGCGGCCTTTGACGATCTGATCTGGATTGAGGTCAAGAGCGGTGCCACGCGCCTGAGCAATGTGGGCAAGGCGGGGCATTGCGCCGCCCTGAATCACGATGAAACGCCAGGGTTCAAGTTTGCCGTGATCTGGCGTGCGCGCGGCAGCCATTAATAAGGGTTCAAGCTGTTCGCGCGTTGGCGCGGGCGCCGCAAGGGTCTTGGCAGGCCGAGACCTGCGCGACTGAAGAAAGGCAAGCGCCTGAGGATTGGGAACGGGCATATGTTACGTCTTTTTCAATTGTTTCACATGTTGTGGTATAGCTGTTCCATCGCAAGGTGTCAGAGATTCAGTTCTTGCGCCATTCGGTCAATTTCTGCACGTAAAAACGCATCAAAACGTGGGTTGGGTTGGCGGACGCTTAGGGTTTGGGCAAGTGGGTCTGGGGCAGTGATGGCGCTGCCGGACAGGGCCTCGATCGTGGCATGACCGCAAAAGGGCACGTAGGCTTCTGAATAGCCACCTTCATGTACCAGCACCAGTTTTCCGTCACAGATGTCTTTGGCCAATGCCTTGGTTTTCAGGGTCATTTGGCGAAAGGTGTCGGCCGTGGCAAGCATGCGGGCCAACGGGTCGACGGCGCTTGCATCAAAGCCACAGGCAACAATGATCAGATCAGGCTGGAACGCCTTAATGGCAGGAAGTGCGATGTGGTCGAGCGCGTGCAGGTAAGCAGTGTGGCCTGAGCCGGCTGGAAGCGGCAAATTGATGTTATACCCTGTGCCTGCGCCTGTTCCGCGATCCTCAGACATGCCGGTATCAAGCGGATAGTTACCTTCTTGATGCAAAGAGATCGTGAGCACATCAGAGCGGTCATAAAAGATCGCTTCGGTCCCATTGCCGTGATGCACGTCCCAATCCAGCACTGCGACCCTAAGGTCGGGGCGTGTGGTTTTGGCATCCTCTATTGCGATGGCAATGTTTGCTAAAAGGCAGAAGCCATTTGGAAAATCGGGTAGACAGTGGTGCCCAGGCGGGCGGCTGAGCGCATAGGCATTGTGGTGCGTGCCGTCCAAGACGGCGTTAACAGCGGCGATAGAAAGGCCCGCAGACAGGGCCGCGATTTCGAACCCACCGGCAGCAAATGGGGTGCGAAGCCCAAGCTCACCTCCGCCATTATTAGACAAACATTTGAATTCATTTATGTAGCTTGCGGGATGGACGCGCAGAAGCTGGTCATCGCTTGCAGTCAAAGCAGATGTGACAGCCAATTCACCTAGCAGGCCTGTGACCTCCATCAGGTTCTTAAGGCGACGCTTAGTTTCTGGGTTTTCAGGCAAACCACCTGCGGCCAAAGGCTGCACCAATCCGCCGATCGGCATCGTGAAGGCGTAGTTGCCGCCTGCGTGCCATAGGGTGCGTTCATCATGATAAAAACCGGTGTGCATGGGAATCCTCCGAGAATTGATCGGTGATAAGGTGCAGGAGTGATGATGTCTTGTCCATGATATGCGTTAGCTGCGTGAGCGGCACGTTTGGAGATTATTTAGGGCAAAACACCAAAACATACAGTGTATGGAGGAATGCTATACTTCAAGTTCAGGGCAGTGCTTTGCCTGATGCACAGTCGGTGACAGGCTGAGAAATTAGGTAGTGTACCGTTTTTATCATAAAACCGTCCGAAAAACTTGGCATTGCTGCGCTGGCGCACTCCTCAATGCAGCAGCGTAGTAAAATCCTTGCCTAAGACACTGCGGGTGCCACTCTGCTTTTTTTATAGTTAAATGACACAATCAGATCTTTGTCGCTGGTGAGCGTGAGTGTGATTTTGGCAAAAGCCGCTGTCTGGGATAACGGGTTTCTTTCCAAATTCCCGGGTTGGCAGCTCAATATTTCTGACGCTTAAGGGCCAACCATCCCCACAATCTCATAAGTCTTTTTGAGGATGGGTCCAGTGATTTCGCGGGCCTGAGCTGCACCACGGGCAAGGATGCGATCGATCTCGGCAGGGTCGGCCATCAAGCGGGCCATTTCGGTTGAGATCGGCGATAGATGTGCGACGGCCAAATCTGCCAGCGCGGGTTTGAACGCTCCGAACTGTGCGCCGCCGTGTTCTGCAAGAACCTCATCGACGCTTTGATCACTCAGAGCGGCGTAGATGTTGACCAGATTGCGTGCCTCTGGACGATTCTCAAGGCCTTTGGCTTCTGAGGGGAGCGCGTCGGGGTCGGTCTTGGCCTTGCGGATCTTTTTCGCGATGGTGTCGGCGTCGTCAGTCATGTTTATGCGTGAAGCATCGGATGGGTCGGATTTCGACATTTTCTTGGTGCCATCACGCAGCGACATTACGCGGGTTGCGGCCCCTTCGATCACCGGCTCTGCCATCGGAAAAAAGTCGACGCCGTAATCGTGGTTGAACTTGGCCGCGATATCCCGGGTCAACTCCAAATGCTGCTTTTGATCTTCGCCCACTGGTACATGGGTGGCATGATAAACGAGGATATCTGCAGCCATCAGAGCTGGATAGCCAAACAGGCCAAGCGATGCATTCTGGGCGTTCTTCCCCGCCTTGTCCTTGAATTGTGTCATACGCTGCATCCAGCCCATTCGCGCAACGCAGTTAAAGATCCAGCCAAGTTGTGCATGCTCGGGGACCTGAGATTGATTGATCAGGATGGATTTGTCGGGGCTGATTCCGGATGCGATAAAACCGGCAGCCAGTTCGCGTGTGTTGTGCACTAGCGCTGCTGGGTCCTGCCAAACGGTGATCGCGTGCAGGTCAACCATGCAATATATTGTCTCATAGGCTTCCTCCTGCATCTGCACAAAGCGTTTGATCGCGCCAAGATAGTTGCCCAGCGTCAGACCGCCCGAAGGCTGGATGCCGGAAAAGACGCGCGGTGTGAACATCGCGTCGGACTGAGTCGCGGGAGTGGGGGTTTGAAACATCGGAACCTCTGGGCAAATCTGCGTGGCTGGCTTACCCATGGTGGCACGTAGCGTCAAGGAGCCATACCCGATGTCCCACCCTGCTGATCCCAGCCCGTTCAATGCATTGCCAGGTCCTGTGTGGCTCTTGTTCGGAGTGCTGGCTGCAGTAGAAGGCATGTTCAGCCTTGGTGAAGCGGGGGTGATAGGTGGACCTGCTGCGGTGGGCTGGCGCTTGGTCGCGATCAACGAATTCGGTTTTTCCGGTCCTGCGTTTGATTTCATGATAAAGAACGGTCGTTTGCTGCCAGAGCACCTTTTGCGGTTTCTGACGTATACCTTTCTACATGGCAGCTTTACCTCGGCGCTGTTTGCTGGGGTAATCCTGCTGGCGATGGGCAAGATGGTGGGCCAGGTGATGGGCGGCTGGGCTGTTGTGCTGCTGTTTGTGCTGTGTGGTGTCGTTGGGGCACTGGTCTTTGGGCTGGTGACGGACCAATCTTGGCTCATCGGCGCCTACCCTGGAGTCTATGGGTTGATCGGGGCCTATACATTCTTGCTGTGGCAGCGGTTGGCCGACAGTGGTGGGCCACAGGCTCAGGCCTTTACGCTGATCGGTTTCCTTATGGGTATCCAACTGGTCTTTGGCATCTTTTTTCAGGTTGGCTATATATGGGTCGCTGAACTGAGCGGGTTTACAGCGGGCTTTGTCCTCTCGGCTTTCGTAATGCCGGGTGGCATGACGCGTCTGATGTCGGTGCTGCGGCGTCGTTAGCGCATGTCGCTCAACAGTGACTCCGGTTTTGAACTAAACTGACACTCGAAATCATATACTTAGGGCCTGTTGATCGAATCGGATTTGGTGCAACACGCTCTAGCGGCGGATAGCCTGACGGATTTCTGACAACCGCAGTGCACCAAGCAGGTGCGCAGACCCAAAATAGCTGATAGCACCGATGCTGATCAGAACTAAAAGGGCGACGTAGCGGACATAGGGTGCGTCAAGCGCTGGTAGCAGGGGAATGGCCCCAATCCAGAGAGCGCCTCCCATAATCACAGCTGCGATACCAATCCGAGGCAGGCGCTCGCGGTAGCGCTGGTCGAGCTGCGCCGCGTCGCCCATGCCGCGCAATCCCCAAATAAGCAGAAACATCATGCTCCAACCAGCAACAGTGGTGGCGATTGCAGGGGCCATCCAGCCTATTATTGGTGCTAACCCTACAGCAATGACCACGTTGATCACCATTGCAATGAGCGCAAAGTAGAATGGTGTGCTGGTGTCGCCACGTGCGAAGTACTGCGGTTGCAGCACTTTTTGCATCACAAATGCGGGCAGACCTAAGCCGTAAATCGACACCGCCAAAGCAATCGAAGCAACGTCGTCAACGCCGGTCTCGCCCCGTCCGAAAAGCACCGAAACCAGCGGTAGTGGGATCACCATAAGCGCAAGGGCTGACGGGATGGTCAGCGCCATGGAAAACTCGGCCGCACGAGAATAAGCGTTGCGGGCTCCGGTGTCATCTTTGGCCTTGAGCCGGCGCGACAGGTCCGGCAACAACACGATACCAACCGCGATGCCCACAACACCAAGGGGCAGTTGATAAAGCCGGTCGGCGGCAAAGAGCCAGCTGACAGCGCTGTCAAAGCGGCTGGCCACAAGTTGACCGACCACAAGGTTGATCTGCATGACACCGGATGCCAATGCCGCAGGAACGGCGGTTTGGACCATCTTACGCATGTCAGGGGTCCATTTCGGCAGACCCACTTTCAGGGCAAAACCGGCGCGTGCTGCTGCACGCCACGTCAGCGCCAGTTGCGCAATCCCCGCCACAGGGATCGCCCAAATCAGCCAGTCGACGACAACGGCATCCGTGGCCCACGCAGCAACCATCGCGCCTATGGCCACAACGTTCAGCAACACGGGTGCTGCGGCGGCAACAGCAAACCGCCCCGTTGCGTTCAACACACCTGAAAAGAGTGCCGATAGGGACATGAGGAAGATATAGGGAAATACAATGCGCCCGAACCCGACGGTCAGGTCCAAGCGCTGGGTATCAAAGCCCCCCGCCGTGGCCCAGACAAGCGTTGGCATGAATATCATGGCCAGCCCGGTCAGCGCGAGCGTCACCAGCGCCAGCAAGTTGAGCGCATCCTGTCCAAAAGCGCGCGCATCTTCGGCGCCTTCTATCTTGGCCGAGAACATGGGCACGAAGGCTGCGTTGAACGCGCCTTCGGCAAAGAAACGTCGGAACATGTTTGGTAGACGAAAGGCCGCGACAAAGGCATCCATCACTGGCCCCGGGCCGATCAGTGACAGGATGAGTACTTCGCGCACAAACCCCAAGATCCGACTGGCCAAGGTCCAGAAGCCAACGGTGACAAAGCCGTACATGAGGCGGATTGGTTTCATACATCCGGCCTAGCGCCTGATGCGCGGCGGCGCAATATACGACGCTAGATCATCAATGCATCACATAGCGACAACCGCGTTTTGACCAGTGGTCTCATCCTGCCCCTTTAGATCTACCGGATCAACGCCACATTTTGTGCACACACCCGTGCGAGGGTTTTGGGTTTTGCTTCTTGCGCAAATGCGGCGGCGTCCTTTCTCAGGACGGTTTTGATAGCAAAGAGCTGCTATCAAGATAGTATTTTGGCCACCCATCTTTGGTTGCTCGCGTGCCAGAACGCTTTGCGGAATGCTTTTATCATCTCACACGGTCTGAAACAAAAAAACGCAGCGCGCTAAAATCATGAAGCGCAACGCGGATCTCGTTTGGTTGATTGCGTCTGCCGCTAAAGCGTGCGGGCATGTA
>JABITU010000276.1 GCA_018668195.1 Tateyamaria sp.
AAGACCGTCAAGAACGACAAGCGCCGCAACCGCATCGAAAGGATGTTTGGCAGGCTGAAAGACTGGCGGCGTATCTCAACCCATTACGACAGATCCCCAACCGTCTTCCTCTCTGCAATTGCTCTCGCAGCAGCCGTCAGCTTTTGGTAATAAGTCCTGACCCTAAGTGCTGCATTGAACAGCGTTACCTTATCATCGAGGAAAATCACGGTCTCGGACCCTTAAACCGTGGTTTTTCTTACTGCATCGACGAATCTTTTGACGGTGTCTGAATTTCCGGATTTGCGGAATGCAACGTATAGTTCAATGAGGTTTTCGCATGGTTCAAACGGGACGAAGGAAACACCCGGCGGGGCGATATTCCTGACCCAGGCAGGTGCCAATGCAATTCCGAGTCCCTGAGCTACAAACTGCAACATTGTAGATTTATCAATTAACTCACAGACAATGTTTGGTTGAGCGCCAATTTTGCGAAAACCGTTCCACAACGCTTCGTGGAGGATTGGTCGGGCGTGTTTGGGATACCCGACGATTGGCTGGTTGGCGATATCGGACGCTGACAATGAGACAGAGCTTGAAAGAGGGTTTGTATTGGCAAGGACCACCAACACCGGCTGCCGATGAAGCAACTCACTAGATATAAAATCGTCTTGTTGAGGGGTGCGCACGAATGCCACATCAGTACGATGGCCAATCAACTCTTGGGAATGTTGTTCAGAAGACGAGGTTTCCAGTACTTGCACATGGACCTTTGGGTCCGTCCGACGAAACGCAAGGAGAGCTTTGGGCAGCAGCATTGATATCGCCTCATCTACCCCGCTCACACGGATGTGGCGTAGGTCAGACTCGGCGGTGTGGCGAACATTTGAGACCGCCCTTTCGATATCGGCAAGTATCCTTTTGGAATCCTGGACGAACTCTGACCCAGCTTGGGTCAGGCTAACCTGCCGTGTCGTTCTAAAAAACAGTCGCGCACCAAGTTCATGTTCCAACGCTGAGATCCGTTCAGAAAGAGCCGATTGGCTTAACCCCAAACGTTCGCCTGCTCGACGGAAGTGTAGCTCTTCCGCGACGGCGACGAAGCATTCCAGCTGTCTGATGTCCAATCTGTGTTTCCTTATTGGTCTACTTGTTGACGCTTACCCGCATCTCGCTATTCAATCCTGCCTCATAGTCTCGGATCGCATCTGCATGTTCCAATGTGTCCAGCGTATCATTGCGTCCTTGGATCAGCGCTGTTTGTGTAGCGTCGTCCATCTCGAATGGCGCGCTAATGTCACCAGTTGTGAGCCTGCGGCCATTAAGGTCGATTGTTATCTCGGTACCGTTGCCTGCGGCCTGCAAAAGTAAATCCCGCGTCTCTGGTGAGATAATCGGCAGTGCTAAACCATTCTTTCGCGCATTATCGTAGAATATTCCGGCGAAACTTGTTCCAATACAGGCATCAATACCAAGTTGGCGCATACCCCAGACAGCATGTTCCCGACTAGAACCACAGCCAAAATTGTCGCCGACAACCAGAATATTGGCCTTAGTCCAAGGTGTTTTGTTCAAGATAAAGTCGGGTCGAGGACCCCCAGCATTATCAAAGCGCAGATCTGCGAAAGTGCCATCCGCCAATCCTTCGCGGGTGATCGTGATCAGAAACCGCTTGGGCATAATCACGTCTGTGTCGACATTGGCCAGCGGTAAAGGTGCTGCAACCCCTTTGATCGTTTTAATCATCTTTTGGTCTTTCATGTGAAACCTCGCACATCTGCGAGATGCCCCGCGACAGCAGCCGCCGCGACCATTGCGGGTGACATAAGGTGCGTGCGTGCGCCGCGGCCCTGTCGCCCCTCAAAATTCCGGTTGGTTGATGAGGCGACGCGTTCACCATCCATCGCGATGTCGTCGTTCATCGCCAGACACATAGAACAGCCCGCCTCTGGTCGCCATTCAAAACCGGCGGCCTCAAAGATCGCGCGCAGACCTTCGGCTTCGGCTTTGATCCGCGTCATAGCAGAGCCGGGCACGACGATGGCTTCGATGCCCACCGCAACCTTCCGACCTTCGAGTATCTTGGCCGCCTCGCGCAGGTCTTCGATCCGGCTGTTCGTGCAAGACCCAATGAAGGCTGTGTCGATTTTAATCGACTGGGCTGATTGTCCCTCGGTTAGCCCCATGTACTTCAAAGAGCGATCCAAAGCGGCTTTGGCTTTCGGAGAGACATAGTCCGACGCAACAGGCACATTTGCAGTTATGGGTACCGATTGATCCGGGCTGGTGCCCCACGTAATTAACGGTTCGATGTCGCTGCCTGCAATCGTGACCTCTTTATCAAAGACGGCCTCGGGGTCGCTCATCCAGTTTTCACCTTCGAACGCGAACTGACCACTGTGGGCGTGGCCTTGTAACGCGGCTTCGGTGACTTCATCTACTGCAATCAATGCCGCCCGCGCGCCTAACTCAACCGCCATATTGCAGACGGTCATCCGTCCAGCCATGTCGAGGCTTTGAATAGCAGAACCTGCAAACTCAACCGCAAACCCATTGGCCCCACCTGCGCCAACGACCTGCACGACTTTCATGATGATATCTTTCGCGGTCACGCCGGGTGCGGTTTCGCCGTCGATCATCACCCGCATGGTTTTCATGCGTTTGTAGCGCAGCGTCTGGGTTGCAAGGACGTGTTCCACTTCCGACGTGCCAATGCCAAACCCCAACGCGCCGTATGCGCCATAGGTTGTGGTGTGGCTGTCGCCGCAGGCAATTAACATGCCGGGTGTGACCAACCCCTGTTCAGGAACCACAACGTGTTCGATGCCCTGTCGCGGGTCGCCCAGACCGTAGAAAGCGATGTCGTGTTTTGTGCAATTGTCTTCCAGATTGTCGATCAAGAGTTTGGACGCCGCATCATGCGGCTCATCGCTGCGGGTTGCGTTCACGTGATCGACCACAGCCAGATGCGCCTCGGGCCGCCAAACGCTTAACCCCTTTGTGTCTAGACCCGAAAAGGCCTGCGGACTGGTGTATTCATTCATGATGTGGAAATCGACATAGATCAGCATGTCGCCGTCTGGCAGATCGCACACCTGATGGGCGTCGACCAGTTTGTCGTAAAGTGTCCGGCTCATGCGGTAGCCTTTGCGTGAATTGGGTTACGGGCAAAGAAATCAGACATGCGTGTAGCGACGTCACCCGGAACTTCTTCGGCCATGTAATGTGTGGTGTCGAGCGCTTCGCCTTCAACCCTTTCTGCCCGCTGTCGCCATAGTGCAAGCGCGTCAAAGCAAGTCTCAATCACACCTCGTTTCGCCCAAAGGGTCAGAATGGGCATGTGAAGTTTGCGGCCCTGATCCGCATCATCGTGTGCGATGTCGATCGTGGCGGCAGCACGATAGTCTTCACAGCTTGCGTGAATAGCGTTGGGGTCTGCGAAGGCATTTAGGTATTCCGCCAGGGCCTCGGGTATAAACGGATTATCACCGCGCGCCTGATTAAAGCATTTCAGCTTCCAGAACCCTTCGGGATCTGCGCCTATTATGCGCTCAGGTAGTGGGCTTGGCTGAGTCAGAAAAAACCAGTGCCAATACGCATGTGCGAATGCCGCATTTGTGCCCGTATACATTTCGCGGGTCGGCGCGATGTCGAGCAATGCCA
>JABITU010000277.1 GCA_018668195.1 Tateyamaria sp.
AAAACCCCTACTGGAATGACACGCGATACCATCGGTCTGCTCCTCGCCAAAAATGTTTGCGCTATCAGTAGCAGAAACAATCAAATCCACAACATTGCAATGCAGGCGCAGATTTCTCTTTAGCTTACAGTTAACCGTCTTGGCTCAACTGGGGCGCATTGCCGCTTTTAGCTATCACAAATGCGACAGCACGTCACGCGCACACTTTGCCTTTGCCGCGCAACACGATAAGAACATTCTATTAAATAACGCGTAGACGGATTTCGAAATGAAAGATCTCGACCCCACCCCAGAAGGCAAATTCAAAAACCCGGACATCACCGCTAAGGGAGAAGCCCGCGCTAACGTTACGCTCAGCAATCCGGAAACGCTTTGGTTCAACACAGGCACCCTGTGCAATATCACCTGCGCAAATTGTTATATAGAAAGTTCGCCCACAAATGATGCGCTGCTTTATTTAAAATCTGACGAGGTCTTGCCATACTTAGACCAGCTCGAGCAGCGCGCTTGGGGCGTGCGGGAAATAGGGTTTACTGGTGGCGAGCCGTTCATGAACCCACAAATCATTCAGATGCTCAAAATCAGCCTAGCGCGCGGATATGAGGTGTTGGTACTTACCAACGCAATGGCGCCGATGATGCGCCCAGCCATGCAAGCTGGACTGACCGAGCTCATTGAATGCTACGGTGACAAGCTTACATTTCGGATCAGCCTCGACCATCACCGGGCCGCCGCACATGATGCCGAGCGGGGCAATGGCGCATTTCAGAAATCAGTCAAAGGGATCAACTGGCTGGCTGGTATCGGCGCGCGTCTTGCGATTGCGGGCCGTATCGAAATGGCCGAAAGCGAGGCAGAGGCACGCGCAGGCTATGCCGCCCTGTACGCAACTTATGGCTGGGATATCGATGCACACAATTTGGGCACCACTGTTTTGTTCCCTGAGATGGACGTGCAAGTCGATGTACCTGAAATTACAACAGAATGCTGGACAATCCTGAACAAACGGCCTGAGGATGTGATGTGCGCTTCGTCAAGGATGGTGGTCAAGCGCAAAGGTTCTGATGCGCCCACAGTTCTTGCCTGCACCCTGCTGCCATACGATGCCCGGTTCGACCTAGGAGCAACGCTTGCTGAAGCGGAAACGGACGTATCTTTGAACCATCCCCATTGCGCCAAATTCTGCGTGCTGGGCGGGGCGAGCTGTTCTGGCTGACTTGAAAATTTGGAACGCAGTCTGGTGCGGTATGCAGGTTAATAAGGTTAATAAGGTTAATAAGGTTAATCGTCGCAAGTGACGATCAGCCACCCTCCAAGCAGTTTGCGCCCATCAACCGACGCAAGAGCCCCGTCAAAGTCGGTCATCTCCTCGATCTCGGGAATACCCTGACAATTCGGAGGAGACGATCTGAGCACGCGATGCCGGGCGGCGTCAGGCAACCTTTCGATAAGTTCTTGCCGCAAATTTTCGCCGTTTTTTTCATCAACTTGTCATGCAACTCCACAATCTTTGAAATCACCTCGTCTACTTACAAACCGCAGGTTTTCGCCCTAAATTACCCGCAGATTTATGCGCTCTAGTCCCAAGAATAGGTCCTTTGAATGGGCCACAACGCGCAGGGCCGCCATTAAGTTCAAAAACGTGGCGGGACACCCGTTTGCGACGCAGATTGGTAATAGCTTTTTCAGTCGCTGCAATCAGGCTTGCCATTAAGGTTTCATCATTTCTTGGGCGCGCCCTACGAAAACCTTTTGGCACAGCAAGCGACCTTGGACACGGATCCGATACACAGACTTACATCCAAGTTGTCATTGCGCAACATCTCGGGTTTTGTTATAAATTAACCGCAAGATATAGCACAAGAAAACATCAGGCTTACTGAATGAATAATACACCAGAACCCCCTGAAACTGATGATAAAATGGTACCAGATCGGCCTGCTTATGAGGGCCCGACGGTGTCCATCGAGCATGAGATGAGCACGTCTTATCTGGACTATGCCATGTCGGTCATCGTCAGCCGCGCAATCCCCGACCTGCGCGATGGTCTAAAACCGGTGCATCGTCGCATTCTCTATGCCATGCACGAGACCGGGAACAGTCATGAAAAATCGTACCGCAAATCCGCCCGACCCGTCGGCGATGTCATGGGCAAGTACCACCCCCACGGCGACAGTGCGATCTATGACGCCTTGGTTCGCATGGCTCAGGATTTTTCTATGTCTCTGCCGCTTTTGGACGGTCAGGGCAACTTTGGCTCAATGGACGGCGATAACGCCGCTGCCATGCGCTACACCGAAGTCCGCATGGACAAGCCTGCAGCCTATCTTTTAGCAGATATCGACAAGGAAACCGTCGACTTTCAGGACAACTATGACGGCAAAGATCGTGAGCCGACAGTTTTGCCTGCGCGCTTTCCCAACATGCTGGTTAATGGCGCGGGCGGTATCGCGGTGGGTATGGCCACCAACATCCCGCCGCACAACCTTGGCGAAGTGGTCGATGCCTGTCTTGCCCTGATTAAAGATCCCGACCTGTCTTCTGAGCAGCTTATCGAATATGTACCTGGCCCCGACTTTCCCACAGGTGGCATCATGCTCGGCCGGTCCGGCGCGCGCAAAGCTTATCTTGAGGGGCGAGGCTCTGTCATCGTGCGCTCTAAGACGCGGGTCGAAGAATTGAGGAAAGACCGTTATGGCATTGTAATTGAAGAAATACCTTATCAGGTAAACAAGGCCACTATGATCGAGCGCATCGCAGAAGCGGCACGCGACAAAAAAATCGAAGGCATCGCCCATGTTCAAGACGAATCCGATCGCAACGGCGTTCGCGTGGTCGTCGAGCTAAAGCGCGATGCCACGGCCGAAGTGGTTCTGAACCAACTCTTTAGATTCACCCCGATGCAAACATCCTTTGGCTGCAACATGCTGGCACTGAATGGCGGTCGGCCCGAGCAATTGACCCTGCGCCGGTTCCTCACATCCTTCATCGATTTTCGCGAAGATGTTGTTGCCAGGCGCACCGCCTATGAGTTGCGCAAAGCGCGCGAACGCAGTCACATTCTGTGCGGCCTTGCCGTCGCTGTCACCAATATTGACGAGGTTGTTGCAACAATCCGCCAATCCGCTGATGCAGCCGAGGCTCGTGCAAAGCTGATGGAACGCCGCTGGCCTGCCCAAGACATACTTCCCTATATCGCGCTGATCGATGATCCGACCCACACCGCGAATGAAGACGGAACTTACAATCTGTCTGAAACCCAAGCCCGAGCCATCCTCGAATTGCGCCTGCAGCGCCTGACTCAAATCGGCGTCAAGGAAGTTACAGATGAGCTTGAACAACTTGCTCTAAAAATAAAAGAATACTTGGAAATACTTGGATCACGTGAACGCATCATGGAGATCATCGCCACTGAGCTTGCCGAAACCCGCGACCTCTTTGCGGTGCCTCGTCGCACCCAAATCGTTGACTGGTCAGGCGACATGGAAGACGAAGATCTGATCGAACGCGAAGACATGGTCGTCACTGTCACCTCTGGCGGCTATATAAAACGCACGCCTTTGGCGGAATTCCGCAGCCAGAAAAGGGGCGGTAAAGGCGTAAGCGGCATGCAAACCAAAGAGGAAGACGTAATAACGACCCTTTTTGTTGCCAATACCCATACGCAACTGCTGTTCTTCACGACGGACGGAATGGTCTACAAACTCAAGACATGGCGTTTGCCACAAGGAGGGCGCACCTCCAAAGGCAAGGCCATCGTCAACATCTTGCCGATCCCGCAAGGGGTCAGTGTCGCCGCCATTATGCCCGTCGATCGGGATGAAAAGGACTGGGACGATCTCCAAGTCGTCTTTGCCACGTCTGCAGGCACAGTACGGCGCAATCGCTTATCCGACTTCACCAATGTCAAGGCCAACGGCAAGATCGCGATGAAATTCGAGGACGAACACCAAGGTACAACGCTGATCAATGCCCGGATCGCATCGAACAATGATGATGTAATGCTGGTTACCAATTCTGGCCGCGCCATCCGCTTTCCAGCGACTGACGTTCGCGTTTTCAACAGCCGGAATTCGGTTGGGGTGCGCGGCATCAGACTGAGCGGTTCTGACAAAGTCGTATCGATGTCCATCATTCGCCATTTTGACGCCACCTCAGAGGAACGGGTTGCATATCTGAAAATGCGCCGTGCCATGGCTGGCTTGGCCGACGACGCCGAAGGCGATGACGAAGAGGCGGTCGCCGATCCTAACTTTTCAAACGACCGCTACGTCGAGATGTCGGCGGCAGAGAATCTTATTTTAACCATCACCAGCGGTGGTGCTGGCAAACTTAGCTCTAGCCACGACTACCCCGTGCGCGGCCGCGGCGGCCTCGGCGTCACCGCAATGGACAAAGCGATGCGCGGCGGCAAAATCGTTGCCTCCTTCCCCGTCGAGACAGACGATCAGATCATGCTTGCAACCTCCAAAGGCCAATCTATCCGCGTGCCCGTCGAAGGCATCAGCTTTCGCTCGCGCAGCGCCGGGGGCGTAAAGGTCTTTGACACAGGTAAAGGCGAAGAGGTCGTTAGCGTCGCATGGATTGCAGAACAAGGCGACGAGGAACAAGCCGAAGAATAACCGCTTCATCTTGCCGAAAAAACTCCTCCCGGAGGGCCGTTAACCGCAAGATACGCATTTCTGTGTGTGCACTTTCCAGACCAAGAATGTCGTGCGCGCCTATCTCGGCGCGTACAGTTTGATTAGTGTATCATGCGCAATGCGTGAAACATCGCGCATCACCTAACACGTTGAACTATTAGATTTCATTCAGCATTGGATGATTCAGGTTTTTCGCATTGAGATCTAAAGCTGGTAAAGATCCGCAAACTTCGTCTTCAAATAGTTCAACAACGGTGCTTCGGATGACTCCATCCCGCTGGCTCGTGAAATCACCGCGCGCGGTGCATACATCCCACCGTGTTGCTGCACATGTTCTTTCAACCAGCCCGTCGCAGCCGAAGTGTCGCCCCGCGCCAGATCATCGTCGAGCCCCGGCACCGCAGCCCGCAGCGCCTCATGCAGGCAACCTGCATATACATTGCCCAGTGAATAGGTCGGAAAATAGCCAAATAATCCAACCGACCAATGCACATCCTGCAAGACACCATTCGACGCAACATCCACGGTATAACCGAAATCAGCCGCAAACCGATCATTCCAAGCAGCCTCCAAATCACCCACATCCAGATCGTCTGACATCAACGCCCGTTCCAGATCAAAGCGCAATAGCACATGCAAGTTATACTGCACTTCATCAGATTCGGTCCGAATGTAGCCGTTTGATACGCGGTTCACTGCGCCGTAAAACTGCTCTTCATCTGCGACACCGATGTCACCAAACACATCACGCATCTGACCAAAGAGCCAGCCGGTAAAGGCGCGGCTGCGCCCCAACTGATTTTCGTAAATGCGACTTTGACTTTCGTGCACTCCCATAGACACCCCCTGGCCTAATGAAGTCAGCAAATAGGATTCATCAATATTTTGTTCGTACGCAGCGTGGCCCACTTCGTGAATTGTCGAGTAAAAACAATTAAACGGATCATTTTCATTTGTCCGTGTGGTGATGCGCACGTCCTGCCCGGACCCGCTTGAGAACGGATGCACAGCCTTATCGACGCGACCGCGCTGCATGTCATAGCCGAACGTGCGTGCCAGTTTGCGGCTCAACTTCATCTGTGCACCCTCGTCAAACCGACCCTTCAATGCGGGCGCTGATTTTGCTTCAAGGATCGTACCACGCAAATTAACCAGCGCAGGACGCATGGCACCAAACATTGCCTCTAATTCCGCACCCGTTGTACCGGGCTCATAGTCGGCCAGCATCGCGTCATAGACATTGCCCCCATCCGCAAGTGCAGCCCCCTCCTCGCGTTTCAATGCAATCACTTCGCTGAGCACAGGCGCAAAAGCGGCAAAATCGTTTGCTGCTCGTGCTTCGGCCCATTTGCCTTGCGCGGTCGACGTGAGCCGCGCCAGAGCCGTGGCGAGCGTTGCGGGAATTTTCGATGCGCGGTCAAAGCTGCGCGTGATCTCGCGCACATGCGCCTGACCAACCGGGGCCAAGTCGCTGACATCAATCGCACCGAGCCATTCGCCAACTTTCGGATCAGTACGCCGCGCGTGTAAAACGGCCTCGAGCGCGGCCATTTCCTCACCGCGTTGCGACGCAGCACCGCGAGGCATCATCGTTTCCTGATCCCAACCCAACCGGCCAGAGATCTGGGCGAGGGCCTGCGTATCATGGTCGTAAGCCATTAATGCGTCATAACTTGTCATGGGCGGGCCCCTCTTATGGACGTGGCAATTGGATAAGCGGCGAGAAACCTTGCCCTCAGGATCAGCACCCACAAAATTACTGCAAGCAGTTGATGTAGGATCGCGATCTGCCATGGCGCACCGTACACAACGGTGACAATGCCAAGCGCGATTTGCAATGCCATCGCAGACAACATTGCATGAAAGGCAAAGCGCGTCTTTGGATGGGCTGACTTGCGTCCACGCGACCAAACAACGACGGCAAAGACAAACAGAAGGTAACCCGTCATCCGGTGCACAAATTGCACAAATCCCGGACTTTCAAACAGGTTCCGCCACCAAGGCTCAAGCGCTAACGCCGACGCTGGAAACACCTGTCCCCCCATGAGCGGCCAGTCCGTGTAACTGCGGCCCGCATCAATCCCTGCCACGAGCGCGCCGATCTGGATTTGCAGAAACGCAAAATGCATTAATCCGGTCGAAATAGAAAACAGCCGCGCCTCTTTGCTGCGCCGCGCTTGCATCAGATCGCGCTCGGGGCGGGCCAACTGAAATGCGTACCATGCGATTAGACCAAGAATGGTAAAGGCCAGCCCCAGATGCGTGGCCAAACGATAGCTCGCCACATCAACCATGCCTTCGCCCGCTGTGACACCGCTGGACACCATCCACCAGCCAATCGCACCCTGCAGCCCACCAAGCGCGCCAAGGCCAAGCAATTTCGGCGTCCAACCCACCGGAATTTTCCGACGCAGCAGAAAACAGAAAAAACCAATAGCCCAGACAAGCCCAACCACGCGGCCCAACTGGCGATGCCCCCATTCCCACCAATAAATAACTTTGAAATCAGACAGTTCCATCCATTGATTCTGTATCTGAAACTCGTCGATGGCCTTGTACTTGGCAAACTCCGCGTCCCAGTCAGCGGCATTCAGCGGCGGGATTGCTCCCGTCAGAGGCCGCCACTCGGTGATGGACAGCCCGCTGTCCGTCAAACGGGTCAGCCCGCCTACCAGAATCATCGCGACAACCAAGGTGAATAAGATCATAAGCCATATAAGAATGGCACCGCGCGCACCACCGCTGCGCTGATCGATCAATCCGGTGTGAGCGGCCCGTTTTTGCGCGCTGCCCACGTCTTCGAATATGCTGCGGTTTTTTGCCATGAAAGCCTCTGTCTTTTCAGATTGCGAACCTAGGCGCAGTGCCCGCCGACGTCCAGCGTCAACGGTGCCCAGCCCAGCGGACCATCTGCCGCAGCATGCCGTGCAATGTTTGAACATCCACGCGCGTCAGCGGCATCCGGCTCCACATGTTGCGCAGGTTCAGACGCATACTTTCCGATTTATGTGCCGGAAAGAAAAAACCCGCCTCGTCCAACCGCTCCTCAAAATGCCGCGCCAGGTGCTCAACCTCGTCACCTGAGGCCCAATCGGTGCCCGCCAGTTCGGTTCGCGCATGGATCACATCGCCCGACGCGCGCATCCATTCATAGGCTACCAGCAAGACGCATTGCGCGAGGTTCAAAGACGGATATTCCGGGTTCACCGGCACTGATATCAATGCATTTGCTCGGGCGATATCGTCGTTTTCTAGGCCCGCGCGCTCTGGCCCGAACATCACTGCCACATGCCCACCCGCTGCAATACGCGCAGCGGCATCCCGCATCGCAGCTTCGGGGCTCATCACCGGGTTGGTCAAGTCGCGGCTGCGCGCCGTTGTGGCATAGACAAAAGTGCAATCCGCAAGAGCATCTGAAACATCCGCGTGCAACGTCGCGGCATCCAAAACTCGGCCAGCCCCGCTGGCCATAGCAACGGCCGACGGGTTGGGCCAACCATCGCGTGGTCCGATAATACGCATTCTGTCCAGACCAAAGTTCAGCATTGCGCGGGCCGCCGCCCCGATATTTTCGCCCATCTGCGGACGCGTCAGTACAAAAGTGGGTGTCATCATTCGCGTCTACCGCAGCGCGGGCCCGCTCACAACCGGATGTCTGGTGCCTGAGAATACGACCTAAAAATTGCGCAGCAGGCATAGAAGTTTCCTTTTCCTGCCAAATCCGTTAGCCGTTCTTTCACGACAACAAGGACACACGAGATGACCACGATTGAGCAGCCGCAACTCTACCTTATGACCCCGCCCGTGATCGAACTTTCGGTCTTTCCCGACCAGCTTGCTGCCGTGCTTGATGCCCATGATGTCGCCTGTATCCGGCTGGCTTTGGTCAGCCAAGATGCCGACCGCATCGGGCGCGCTGCCGATGCCTGCCGCGAAGTAGCCCATGCCCGTGACGTGGCCATTGTAGTCAACGATCATGTTGCGCTGGCTGAACGTTTCGGTTTGGACGGTGTCCACCTTAGCGATGCAGCGCGTTCAGTGCGCGAAGCGCGCAAAATTCTTGGGCCAGACGCCATCGTGGGCTGTTTTTGTGGCACATCACGCCATGATGGTATAACCGCCGGCGAGGCGGGTGCCGATTATGTCGCATTTGGCCCTGTTCACGCCACAGCCGACGAAGAACACGCAGGCGCCGAGTTATTCCAGTGGTGGTCAGAAATGATAGAGGTCCCAGTGGTGGCCCAAGGAGGCCTGACCCCAGAATATGTCGCTGAACTGGCACCTATCACCGATTTCTTTGGCATCGGAGAAGAGATCTGGGCCACTGATGATCCCGTCCGCGCCCTTGGGACGCTCATGGCTGCCATACACTAGGTACGCATCGTCTCTTGCGACCTGTTACAGCAGCGTGCGCTCAATTACCCAGTAAATAGCGATGCCGCCGATGATCAGCGATCCGGTTACTGACCATGCGCGGAACATGACCGGATATTTAGCGACCAGCGCGTCAGCGCCCGTCAATCGCGCCCTAGATGCTGTGAAGCATCCAAGCCATAAAGTGGTCGCTGCCAGTGCGATCACAGTTAGTTGGCCAACTTCGACGCCGACGTTAAAGCCAATCAACGCCGGTATAAACTGTGCTTCGGGCAGGCCGAATTCCCCAAGAACAGAGGCGAATCCCAACCCGTGCAGCAAACCAAAACCAAAAACAACAAAAGGGCGCCACCGGGTCAGACCTCGGGCCAGAATATTCTCAAACGCCACATAAACAATCGAGGCAGCAATCAGCGGTTCCACGATGCTTCCAGATATAGTGACCAGCCCCATAGCGCCAAGTGCCAGCGTGACCGTATGAGCAAGCGTGAAGGCGCTGACCTGCCACAAGAGAGGTCCAAGCTGCGTTGACAGAAGGAACAGGCCCAGCACAAACAGAATATGATCAAGGCCCTGTGGAAGGATATGATCGAACCCAACCGGAATATATGACCCAAACGTCTGCCACCCAGTGGCCGCATCACCACCCGCCAGAGAGATCGGCCCGGTTGTACCACCTCCACCGATCAACCCGGTATAGGCGTTCTCAACCCCCTGTTGACGCAGAACAAGGCTTCCTGCCCCTGTCGGCCATGTCAACTCAAGCGTGCGCCCACCCACTGGCAGGTCGGCTTGAAGGGTGAGGCCAGACAAGCGTGGTAATTCCAAGTTGTTCTGTTCAGCCATGCTTACGTCAACAAGTCGCAGCTTAACGGCATTACCATCAGCCATGAGCAGCGGCAAAGCGTCCCAGCGTGCAACCAAATCAACCGCGCGCGCTGCAACTTCATCCCCCGGGAGGGCACGCAGGACGTCATAGTCCGATACATTCTCGACAGCATCAGTATTACTAAGGGTATCAAGGTTAATGCCCGACAGTTGCGCTTCTATGTTGATGCGCATCTCGATACTGATGCGACCTTCATTCACCGACAAATCGGCGACGGTCGGGACCACTTCGTGCGCCACTGCAAAACCGGCACCTACTATCCACCACAAGCTTGACAACAGCGTCCAAAGCCGCAGTTTTAAAGTTACATCACCGAAAGTGCTAAGCATGCTTTTATCCCGTCTGGTTCTGGTCTTGTGGTGCGCCATATGCGCCAGCGTTGCAACAGCTCATGAATTTTGGATTGAACCGTCGGCATACCAAGTGCGCACGGATGAGAAAATGTCAGCACATCTTAAGAATGGTCAAGGGTTCGAAGGCATCAACCTTGCATTTTTCAACAGAAATATCGCGCGTTTTGACGTGATCGTAGGCGACAAGGTTACGCCCGTAGTTGGCCGCATGGGTGACAGCCCAGCGCTTGACATCACAGCTCAGGTTGACGGTTTGGCGGTCATCGTGCATGAGACCACGCCATCATTTGTAACCTACAAAAGCTGGGATAAATTCGCAGCTTTTGCGGAACATAAGTATTTCCCAGACATCAAGGCACGACATGATGCGCTTGGCTTTGGTCCCGCCCCTTTCAAGGAACGCTACACCCGTCATGCCAAGACCCTAATTGCCGTGGGCACTGGCGCGGGGTCTGACCGCGCTATCGGACTTGAAACAGAGTTCGTGGCGTTGACCAACCCCTATGCGCCAACATTCATGGACACAATGAAAGTGCAATTGCTTGACAGAGGGCAGCCTCGCGTAGACGCGCAGGTCGAAGTTTTTGATCGTGCTACAGACGGCACAGTGACAATTAATTTGTATCGTACAAATGAGAAGGGCATCGCTGAGGTGCCAGTAACGCACGGGCACAGTTACTTGTTTGATGGTGTCGTTCTGCGACCGATCACAGATGGCCAAGATGCGATTTGGGATACATTTTGGGCGTCACTCACCTTTGCCGTGCCTCAGCGTTGACGGTTTTAGATCGCGGTCATTTCGAACAATTTCCATCATGAACAAGGCGTACGGGCGGGCTTGTCATGACTAGCGCTCCGCGTCACAAGACTAACATGAAACAAACCCCTGATATACTGTGCATCGGATCCGTCCTTTGGGATGTCATTGGGCGGGCGCCAGTCGCGATGCGGCAAGGGTCGGACGTTGCCGGCCGGATCACCCGCGTGCCGGGCGGCGTTGTACTAAACATCGCCATGACGCTGGCACGCTTTGGCCTGACACCTGCGCTGCTCACAGCCATTGGACATGATGCAGAGGGCGACGAGTTAATAGCCGCCTGTACTGCCTTGGAGCTGATCACAGACACCGTCTATCGCTCTGATGATTTGCCCACCGATCGTTATATGGCCGTCGAAGGTAGCAACGGTGTGATTGCCGCCATCGCCGACGCGCATTCGCTGGAAGCGGCCGGTGCCAAAATACTGCAGCCGCTGACCGACGGCACCTTAGGCAGTCAAACTGCCCCCTATACAGGCTTAGCAGCAATTGACGGCAACCTTACCATTGACCTACTGAGCAAAATCACGACCAGCCCATTGTTGGCAATGGCGGATCTGCGTGTTGCGCCTGCATCCCCCGGCAAAGCCGAGCGTTTGGCGCCGTTCCTAAGCCGTGGGCGTGGCACGCTATATGTCAACCTAGAAGAGGCTGGGGTGCTTTGCCAACGCAGCTTCGACGATAGCAACGCGGCAGCTCAGGGCCTGCTCGACCACGGTGCGGCCCGCGTGTTGGTCACAAATGGTGGGTACTTGGCCACCGAAGGCACGCGAGAAAGTCTGATCAGTCAAACCCCGCCTGCTGTCAGCGTCACCCGCGTCACCGGGGCGGGTGATACGTTCATGGCCGCCCACATTGCCGCCGAAGCGCGCGGCGCAGACCGCGATACCGCTTTGGATCGCGCGCTGGATGCCGCTGCCGCCTATGTTTCAGGAAAGACACCCGCATGACGCTAATCACCCCTTCTGACGAAGTCGCCAAAGCGCAAGCCAGTGGCGCACCTATCGTGGCTCTGGAGAGCACGATTATCACCCATGGTATGCCCTATCCACAGAACCTCGAGGTTGCGTCCCAGGTCGAGGATGACATCCGCGCGGGCGGGGCTGTTCCTGCCACCATGGCAGTGATCAATGGCACATTACACGCAGGGCTAAACAACACCCAGCTTAAGGAACTGGCCCAAGCGAAAGCTGTAGCCAAACTCAGCCGGGCCGATATGGCTGTTTGCATGGCGTCTGCCGGTACAGGGGCAACAACGGTGGCTGCCACGATGATTGCTGCGCGGCTTGCTGGTATCTCTGTCTTTGCCACAGGCGGTATTGGTGGTGTTCACCAGGGTGCCGAAACGAGTTTCGATATCTCAGCCGACCTAATGGAGCTTGCTCAAACGCCTGTCACGGTCGTGGCTGCGGGCGCCAAAGCAATTCTGGATATCCCCAAGACACTTGAGGTGCTCGAAACTCAGGGCGTGCCCGTGATCGCTTATGGTCAGGACGACATGCCAGCCTTTTGGTCGCGCAACGCAGGCATACGCGCGCCGTTGCGTATGGACACCCCAGCCCAGATCGCAGCAGCCCATACCATGCGCGGCGCGCTCGGCCTGCCCGGCGGGCAATTAATCGCCAACCCTATCCCTGAGGCTGACGAAATCGACCGTGACACGCTCGCCCCTATCATCGCCCAGGCTCAGGCTGACGCAGAGGCAAATCGCATCACAGGCAAAGGCGTAACGCCTTACTTACTGCAGCGGATTTTTGATTTGACTAAGGGGAAGTCCCTGACGGCAAACATAGCTTTGGTTCGAAATAATGCGCGCCTGGCTACTCAAATCGCCAAAGAGTTGAGCAAAGCGAACTACGACACCTGATGCCCGGGCACTAACCATTGTAGTGTGCGACACCTTAGCCTAGTTAAGCGTAACCTGTGCCATGCGGACAATCCATGAATACACCCTTTGATCCTGAAACCCCAAAACGCCCTGGAATTTTTGCGCGGCTGCGCGGCTCGTTCCTGACCGGGCTTGTCGTGATTGCCCCGGTTGGGCTGACAGTATGGCTGGTATGGTCCGTTGTGGGCTGGATTGATGGTTTTGTACTGCCATTGGTTCCCAATTACTATCAACCCGACAAGTTAATTCAGACCTACCTTGGCCTTGAACCATCGGTGCAGATCGACGTGCGCGGCATTGGGGTCGTCATATTCTTACTGTTTACGGTCTTTATTGGTTGGGTCGCCAAAGGATACATTGGGCGTTCCCTGATACGCTATGCAGAAAGCCTAGTTGAGCGCACTCCGGTCGTTCGCTCAATTTATTCTGGCATCAAACAAATTTCAGAAACTGTGTTTGCCCAATCCGAACGCTCTTTCGAGAAAGCATGCCTGATTGAATATCCACGCAAGGGTATCTGGGCCATCGGATTTATATCAACCACTGCTAAGGGTGAAGTCAGCGCGCGCGCGGGAAACACGGGCGCATTGCTCAGTATTTTTGTGCCCACCACACCCAATCCAACATCGGGCTTTTTGTTGTTTTTCCCGGCGGAAGATGTGATTGAGCTGGATATGTCTGTAGAGGATGCCGCGAAATTGGTGATCTCAGCGGGGCTGGTCTATCCGAACGGCAAAGAGCTAATTGAGACCATTACTCACATAAAGTGACCGTGGCCCGCGCTAATTATATTTTCACCTGACTTACCGCATGTGTTTGCCTTAAAGGGCTATATATTGTGTTGCTGTATAGCGCTAAGATAGCGCTGTGCGGTGTTTGGAGAATATGGGAGCCTCCGGCGGGAGTTTTTTTAGCAAGATGAAGGTGGATCAGGCTCTCTGCGCGTCTGTCAGGATAGATTAAAGTGCCGTCCAACCACCATCCACGCTGATCGTAGTACCGGTGATCTGGTCAGCTGCAGGCGAGCATAGGAACACCGCCGTTCCACCGATTTGGCCGGTAGTAGCGAATTCTTTAGACGGCTGTCGCGTTAACATCACGTTCTGTATCACCTCGTCACGGGTCATGTGATATTCGTTCATTGTATCGGGGATTTGTTTTTCAACGATCGGGGTTAGCACATAACCAGGACATATGGCGTTTGCCGTGATCGGTTCTTGCGCGGTTTCCAGAGCGGTGGTTTTAGTTAGCCCCACCACACCGTGTTTGGCCGCGATATAGGCTGCTTTGTAGGGTGAAGCTGTCAGGCCATGTGCTGACGATATGTTGATCACACGCCCCCATCCCGAGCTTCGCATCATGGGCAGCGCTTCAGCCGTGGTATGAAAAGCCGAGCTAAGATTGATCGCAATGATTGCGTCCCATTTATCAGCTGGGAAGTCTGGTATCGCGGCGACGTGCTGTATCCCGGCATTATTGATTAGGATATCGCAACTGCCAGCCGTTTCAATTAAAGCGCGGCACTGTTCGGACGAGCTCATATCGGCTTGGATATAGCGGCAATTGGTTCCAGTTTCGCCCGCGATCTTTGCCGCGAGGGCGTGGTCATTGTGAGAATTGGTAAAAGAATTCAACACAACGTCTGCCCCGGCCCGCGCCATTTCCCACGCGATGCCAAGCCCGATACCCGAATTAGAGCCCGTAACGACAACTGATTTGCCAGTCAGTGAGATTTCAAAGGCCATAGCGCTGCTCCTGTGATTGTAAGGCTTGATGTGCTGCACCATGTCATGCTGCAACTGCAAAAGGAACTGCCAGAAAATGCGAACGCCACCCCATAAGACAGATCTAGCAACAAAAAAACGCCAGCACGAAGCTGGCGTTGAGTTATTGAGGCAGGTTTCATACAGGCAAGAAACCTATCGAGCAGTGAAACGTTAATACCCAATCGGGCGCGGAGAGTCCAAGATAAAAATTTGATAATGCATGAATGACCTGATCCCGCTATGCTTCAATAAAACAGGGGTAACTAGGGTTTTTTCTAGAATGGAACAGGATTTTTCCCAAAAAATACGGTCTCACATCGCTGCATTTGCTGTGATTCTGTGTGGATTGTTTTTTGCTGCGACAGCACCACAAGCAGAGCCAAGTCATGGCATAGCTATGTATGGCGCGCCGCAGCTGCCACCAGATTTTGTGTCCTTACCATATGCGAATCCCCAAGCGCCGAAAGGTGGATCCATAAAACTTGCGAACACTGGCAGCTATGATTCGCTCAACCCTTTTATCAAGAAAGGCAATGTCCCCTGGCAGTTGCGCTTTTTGACCCATGAAAGCCTGATGGGCCGAAACCGAAACGAGCCGTTTGCGCTTTATGGGTTGCTCGCCGAATCGATTGAGGTGCCAGATGACCGATCATGGGTCGCCTTTACCCTGCGGCCAGAGGCAAAATTCTCTGATAGCAGCCCTGTCACGATAGACGATGTTATCTGGTCTTATGAAACGCTAGGCACCAATGGGCATGGCCGCTACGCCAGTCTATGGCGCCAAATAGAGACCATCGAACAAACCGGACCCCGGAGCCTAAAGATCAGTTTCAATGCTGGAAATCGTGAGCTTGCCTTGCTGGCTGGCATGCGCCCCGTGCTACAAAAAGTGCAATGGATCGGCATGGATATCGCAAAGGCCCAACTGGCAGACGTGCCCATCGGCTCTGGCCCCTATGTAGTCTCTGACTATGAGGCCGCGCGCAGTGTTACGCTAGCACGCAATCCAGACTACTGGGGCAATGACCTGAATTTTCGCCAAGGAGCGTTTAACTTTGACCAGATCACTATCGATTTTTATGGAGATGGGGACGTCGTATTTGAAGCGTTCAAGGCAGGCGAGGTATCGACAATACGCGAATTCAACGCAGACAGTTGGGCCAGCCGGTACGATTTTCCGAGAGTTGCGAATGGCGATATTATAAAAACCGAGATTTACCACCAGAAGCCATCGGGCATCACAGGGTTCGTCATGAACACCCGCCGCGCGCCTTTTGACGATTGGCGTGTCCGTGAGGCTCTGATCACTGCGTTCAACTTTGAATATATTAACGATACTTTGACTGGGGGGGCGCAGCCGCGTATCACCTCATATTTCTCGAACTCGCAACTGGCGATGAAACCGGGACTTGCTAAAGGCCGGGTTGCTGAACTTCTTGAGCCCTTCAAAGACAATCTTCTGCCCGGCGTGATGCAGGGCTATGACCTTCCAAAATCCGACGGCACCTTGCGCAATCGACGCGGGCTGCGTCGATCACTGAAACTCATGGAACAGGCAGGATGGACAACACAAAATGGCAAGCTGCGCAACGCAAATGGTACAGCCATGGCGTTTCGCATCCTGCTAGATCAAAGCAGCAGTCAGCATCGCGTTATTGCCGATCTTTACATGCAAGCATTGACCAAAATGGGCATAGATGTTTCGGTTGATCTTGTAGACCGGGCGCAACACACCGCACGCACGGGGAATTATGATTTTGACATGGTCTATTACCGCCGCGCGATGTCGCTCAGCCCCGGCAACGAACAAAAGTTCTATTGGGGATCTGAAGCCGCCGATCAGGACGGAACGCGCAACTTGATGGGCGCCAAGGAACCCGCGATTGACGCCATGATTACTGAAATGCTGACGGCCACCAGCCGCGAAGGTTCAATTGCCGCCACACGCGCGCTTGACCGGCTTTTGATCGCGGGGCGATACGTGGTGCCGTTCTGGCAATTTACAGCTGGCCGAATCGCGCATGTAAAACAAATGAAACATGCTGATCTGATCCCGATCTATGGGGATGGCCCCGATTATATGCCACAATTTTGGTGGTGGGAGGATTGAGACTTAGATCGGAAAAATAGCGAAATTGGGCGAAAAATCAGGAATATATGAATGGTACAGCCACCTTGTATGAACCCTGCCTCGTTTTGAGTGTATTGAGGGCTGATCGGTTATGCATCCCATCTGCGAGGATGGATCATTTAAGCGCCTTTACCGGATGAATTGCCGGCGCAGTTTAAGCCGTTTTATTGAGGGAAGACTAAGCGGCGCGCGGCCGTAATGCGCTTTAAACTATCGCCGGCCACCGAGGAGGGTTGACCAGATAAACAAGTGCAATCCCCCCTACCGAAATTAAGTGGCTGGATAAGCAGAATTTTCTCGGCATGATGAACGAGGAGATTTTGAATGAAGACAAGCAGACACACTGCGGCTCAGATCATCGCGATCCTGCGGCAAGCAAAAGGCGGTGTGCCGGTGGCGCAGCTGTTCCGCGAGCATGGGATGAGTGACGCGTCGTTTTACAAATAGTGGGCCAAGTATGGCGGCATGGATGCGTCGATGGTCCGCCGGATGAAGG
>JABITU010000278.1 GCA_018668195.1 Tateyamaria sp.
CTCGTGGAACGTCTGGAAATGAACCTGACGAACCCATCGCCAGACCTGCCGCCAGAAACACGTGCAACAGTTGCCGAGCCGCACCCATTCCTGTCGGATATCGCTGTCCGCAAGGCCCTTTCGATGGCCATTGACCGCGCGTTGCTGGTGGAAATTGGCTATGGCCAGGCTGGTAAAGTAACTTGTGATCTGGTCCCGTCACCCGATGCGTTCTCGGCCAAGAACGATTTCTGCAAAACGCAGGATATCGCAGGCGCAAATGCACTGCTGGATGAAGCAGGCTGGGTTGACAGCGATGGCAACGGCATTCGCGACAAAGATGGCGTTGAGCTCAACATCCTCTACCAGACCTCGACAAACGCCGTCCGTCAGGACTTCCAAGCGCTAATCAAGCAGTGGTGGGGCGAAATCGGCGTTGAAACCGAGCTGCGCAACCTGAACGCGTCGGTGTTCTTTGGTGGTGATCCGGGCTCGCCCGACACGTTCCAGAAGTTCTATGCAGACGTCGAAATGTATGCCAACACCTTTAACGGCACAGACCCCCAGCAGTACCTGGCGGCCTACCGTTGTGGCGGAGAGCCAAAGCCCTCCAGCCAATGGCAGGGTGAGAACATCAACCGCTTCTGTGATCCGGAGTATGATGCTCTGATCGACGAACTGGCCCGGACGGGCGACATCGCCCAACGTGCCGATATCGCGATCAAGATGAACAACATGCTCACCAAAGACAGCTATACCATCGTGCCACTTGTGCACCGTGGCCGCGTCTCTGCCCATGCCAATAACCTGGGTGGCGTCAAACTGAACGTTTGGGATAGCGAATTGTGGAATGTTGCCGACTGGCATCGCATGAAATAAGCCGGTAGGCGGGGTATAACCCGCCTTAGCTTGTGGGCGGCACGGATTCCGTGCCGCCCTTTTCTCTAAATCAACAAGACAAGACCTGCTTATAAGGACTAGGCTTTCATGCTGACCTTCACAATCCGCCGGTTGATCCTTTCGGTCCCGACGCTTTTGTTCATCAGCCTGGTGATCTTTGGGCTGCTTCAACTTGCCCCGGGCGACCCCATGGCACAGGTACCTCTGACAGTTCCCCCCGAAGTTAAAGAACGCATGCGCGAAGCACTTGGCCTTGGGCAGGCTTGGTATATCCAGTATTGGAAATGGCTGGTTCAGTTTTTCTGGGTCGAACCGCAAGTGCTGTTTGACCACTTGTTCGGCACCAGCTTTGCCGAAGGCAAACAACGCGTGCTCAGCTGGCAGACCCGCAGCCCGGTAATGGACACAGTGGTGCAGCGGATCCCCCAAACTCTCTGGGTTGTTGGTCTTGCTTACATCGTGGGCATCGTAATCTCGATACCGATCGGGATCTATTCAGCTTACCGACACTATTCGATCTTTGACCAAACTGGCACATTCGTGACAATGATCGGCTTTTCAATCCCGCCGTTCTTTACAGGCCCACTGCTTATCGTGGTCTTTTCCGTATATCTGGGCTGGCTCCCATCGATATATGACACCACTCACGTCGTCACCGACTGGGCCAGCTTCAAAGTTCAATTCTTCCAGATGATCATGCCCGTGATGGTGCTCGCACTGCAAACAACAGCGCAAATCAGCCGTTACATGCGCGGCTCTATGCTGGACAACCTCAACCAGGATTACGTCCGCACCGCACGCGCCAAGGGCCTGCGTGAAAGCGTCGTTGTCATGGTTCACGTCCTGCGCAATTCCATGATCCCAGTCGTAACCGTCATTGCACTCGGCGTGCCGTCCATCTTTGGCGGCGCAATTATTACCGAGAACGTGTTCAAGGTGAACGGGATTGGGCAGTTGCTGCTCACCTGGCTTTTTGCGAATGACATGCCCGGCGTGATGACATTGACGTTCATCTTTGCCATCCTGATCGTGTTCTTCAACCTGATCGCAGACATTCTTTATGGCGTGCTAGACCCGAGGATCCGCTATGACTGAGCCCGCTGCACCCATGCCCCCGAACGAAACCGATTTCACCTCAGCACTGCAGGACAAGATCCCCACAACCGATCCGTCCAGCCAGTGGAGGGACGTGTGGCATCAGTTCCGCAAACACAAAGGCGCGCTGTTTGGCGGTGGATTCCTGATCTTTATCACGCTTGCAGTCATCATCGGTCCCTATCTTTGGACGCTTGACCCACAAAAAATCAATATCCGCAGCAAGGATTGGCGCCCAGTTTGGGTTCTGCTGTGGAGTTCAGAGGCCCGAGCAGGCTGGGCACACCCGTTCGGCACCGACAATCTGGGGCGCGACATCTTTGCGACCATCCTCGCAGGCGGCCGCGTCAGCATGGCCGTTGGATGGGCGGCAATGCTGCTGGCACTGGTGATCGGCACACTTGTGGGCGTTCTGTCAGGGTACTTCCGCAAGCTCGACTTTTGGTTGATGCGCTTCACCGACCTCGTGCTTAGCTTGCCCATCCTGCCTCTGGTCCTGTTGGCGGTCACACTGTTTCGGCAGCCGCTGAACTCTGTTTTTGGCAGCCCAGAAGCAGGCATGTTCGTCCTCATTGTCGGAGTGATCGGTCTGACCAACTGGATGCCAACCGCACGAATCGTGCGCGGTGATATTCTGGCCCTGAAGGAACGCGAGTTCATACTTGCCGCCCGCTCGATCGGGACGTCCTCTAGCGCCATTATCCGACGGCACCTTTTGCCCAACGTCATCTCGCCAATCATGGTCTCGGCCACACTCGGTCTGGCCACCGCCATCATTACGGAAAGTGCTCTTAGCTTCCTTGGCGTAGGCTTCCCTTCCGACTTCCCAACTTGGGGCAAGCTATTGTCGGACGCCGTGCCGCGCATGCAGGAATACCCCGAGCGTGTCATGCTTCCCGGCATTATGATCTCACTGACAGTTTTGGGTGTAAACTACCTTGGTGACGGCCTGCGCGACGCACTTGACCCTCGAATTCGAGGGCGCTGACAAAGCTGATAAACTTGTTATCCGCACGCGTTTGCCCACGGGTCGGTGGGCGGGCGCATTTTGGCGCAAGCCAAAACAGGGCCGCCCAACGGCACTACCTATCAACCGCTTGCCGTAACCGCCGAACCATCCACCACACACCCAAAACAACTGGCACCGTTGCAGCAGCCGTAAGTGAACCCTTGGTAAAGCCCGTCGCTTCGGTCAGCGGGTACAGCATGTACGACGCCAACGAGACAGCGTAATAGCTAATTGCAACAACTGACAGACCCTCAACCGTACGCTGCAAACGCAATTGCAGGTCTGACCGGCGGTCCATACTCTCCAACAATGCCTGATTCTGCGCCGAACGTTCCACATCCACACGCGTCCGCAGGAGGTTTGCTGCGCGTACTCCCCTGCTTGACATTGCATCCAATCGTTCCTGCGCGGATTTGACCGTACGCATCGCCGGCTGATAGCGCCGCATCATAAACTCGCCAAAGCTCTGCCGCCCATCATATCGGGTCTCACGCAGTGCCTCGATGCGCTGGTTCACCAATGCCTCATACGCCCAGGTTGCCCCAAACCGAAACGATGACTGCGCCGAAAGCGTTTCCAACTCAGCTGAGATCGCCAGCAGCGCTTGCAACGTCTCTTCCGCCTTCGACCCAACAGCTGACATCGCTTCTACCAATTCGGTCAGGCGAGTGTCTAATGCTCCCAACTGTGCGCCCATGTCCCTTACCCGGGCAAAGCCTAACATAGACATCGACTTGTATGTCTCTATCTCGCATAGCCGCTGTACGATGCGGCCAACCCGACGCTCACCGATCGCGTCAGACGCGAAGACGGCAAATCGCATGTGACCGTTTTGATCGATTCGAAAATCCCCAGCCATTATGGCAGCATCATCCAGCACAGTACTTACGGCCAGACTTTCCGGCACGAACCAATCACCCAGCTTAGCCCGGATGGTGTCACCATCGGGTCGCTCCTCAACCCGTAACAGGATTGACGTGATACGTTGCCCTGGTGCGGCCGCAAGCCAATCTTCAGGAAACGGTTCAAAGGCACGAGGATCGAAGGGCCGTTCTTCTATGCCTTCAGAAAAGATTGTATATGTGACGAATTCTGTGTGCTGTTCCCACTTCAACCAATGCCGCCCCATTTGCCCGTAATAATGCGTGGCACCAGGTTGCGGATGCGGCGCTGCGTGGCGATCAAGCAGCTTTTGGAGATGCGCAATGTCCTGCGACCGATCGCGATTTGCTGCCATTTCGGCTTGCTTGAATGCGACATAGGCCACCGCACAAGGCGCGCGCATCGAAGGAAACGGGCGCGCATGCAGCTCATTAGCCAGTTTGTAACGCAGCGGATGATCTTCGATGGGGGTCATACTCAGTTCCAATTACATTAGAGTTAAGTAACCCAACGCACGAGGAAATCAAATATATTAATATTGTATTTCAATTAGTTAAATGAATTCAACGGTATGCAATAAGATCATCCACCTTGTCATTCGTACATCAAACAGCTCAAAGACACTGCAATTTCAGCAACTTCCGTCCGGGCACGCGTTACTGGACCTGCTTGAATGAAAAAAGGGCGAGCCACTGGCCCGCCCCTGAATGTGATACCTATTGACCCACTCAATCGATCAAAGGCATCAACTTGTCGATCGATGCTTTTGCATCGCCGTAGAACATCCGCGTATTTTCCTTGAAGAAAAGCGGGTTCTCGATGCCCGAATAACCGGTGCCCTGACCACGCTTGGAGACAAAGACCTGCTTTGCCTTCCAGCATTCCAGAACCGGCATCCCCGCAATCGGCGAGTTCGGATCATCCTGCGCGGCCGGGTTCACAATGTCGTTTGACCCAATGACTATGGCGACATCCGTATCGGGAAAGTCATCGTTGATCTCATCCATCTCCATGACAATGTCATAGGGCACCTTGGCTTCGGCCAAAAGGACGTTCATATGCCCCGGCAAACGCCCGGCAACAGGGTGAATAGCAAACCGTACGTTCTTACCCTTAGCACGCAGCTTTCGTGTCAATTCAGCCACGCCTTGCTGCGCCTGTGCAACCGCCATGCCATAGCCGGGGATAATAACGACACTGTCTGCATCATTCAGAGCCGCAGCCACGCCGTCTGCTTCGATTGCGATCTGTTCGCCCTCGACGGCCATCTGTTCGCCAGCAGGTCCGCCAAAGCCGCCCAGAATGACCGATACAAACGAACGGTTCATAGCTTTGCACATAATGTAAGACAGGATCGCACCAGACGACCCAACGAGAGCGCCCACAACAATCAAAAGGTCATTTCCCAGACTAAAGCCGATCGCGGCAGCGGCCCACCCAGAGTACGAATTCAGCATAGACACGACCACCGGCATGTCCGCGCCCCCGATCCCCATGATTAAGTGATAACCAATAAAGAGCGCTAAAACCGTCAGCAAGACAAGCGTAAAGCTACCAGATCCGGCAAGGTACATCGCAGCAAACACAACGGACAGCGCAGCCGCGCCAGCGTTCAAAAAATGCCCGCCAGGCAGTTTTTTGGCCACTGAATCAACACGGCCGGCAAGCTTGCCGTAAGCGATGATCGACCCGGTAAAGGTAACTGCACCGATCCAGATGCCAAGTACGAGCTCGACCTGCAAAATCGTTATCTCTACGGATGTTTTCTTGGCAATAAGTTGTCCAAAGGAAGATAGGCCCTTGTGAATCTCTTTGGGCAGACCAATCGCCGAATATCCGTCTGCGGCCAACACACCCAGAACCTGACCCTGCTGCGCATATATCGCGGAGATGTCGTTAATCATAATGTCAGCGTTAAAGCCGACAAACACGGCCGCCAGCCCCACCAACGAGTGCATGATCGCAACCAGTTCCGGCATCTGTGTCATTTGCACCTTGGTCGCCAGCTGATAACCGACGGCCGCACCGCCGGCGATCAGCACTAGAGAAGCAAACCAAAGCCCCTGTCCTGGTCCTGTCAATGTGGCAATCACAGCGATTGTCATGCCCGCGATCCCGTACCAGACCGCGCGTTTGGCGCTTTCTTGTCCGCTTAGACCGCCAAGCGACAGGATAAAAAGAACGGCGGCCACTGCATAGGCCGCGATCGTAAATCCGAATTCCATGTGCCCGGTCCCCTTACGATTTCTGGAACATGGCGAGCATGCGCCGTGTCACAAGGAAGCCACCAAAAATATTCACAGCGGCCATGAAAGTACCCAGCGCTGCAAGCAGCGTGATGAGCGTTGAAGACGAACCGATCTGGATCAGCGCCCCAAGGATGATGATCGACGAAATCGCGTTGGTCACTGCCATCAAAGGCGTGTGCAAACTATGTGCCACACCCCAGATTACTTGGAAGCCAATGAACACCGACAATACAAATACGACAAAGTGCTGCATGAACGACGCAGGCGCAACCAATCCAACCGCCAGAACCAGCACTGCCCCAACAGCCAGCAAAGTTACCTGCTGCTTGGTCTCACTTTTGAAGGCTGCGGCCTCGTTGGCGCGCTTTTCTTCGGCGGTCAGCTCTTTAGGTGCTTCTTTCTTTGGCGCTGCAGCGATTGCCGCCACCTTGGGCGGTGGTGGCGGGAAGGTAACGTCGCCCGCGTGTGCGATGGTCGCACCTCGGATCACGTCGTCTTCCATATTATGATCCACAATACCGTCTTTTTCCGGCGTCAGATCTGTCATCAAGTGGCGGATATTTGTCGCGTAAAGGGTCGAAGATTGTGTCGCCATACGGCTTGGAAAGTCGGTATAGCCTATGATGGTCACACCGTTTTCAGTCACGATCTTTTCGTCAGCCACCGTGAGCTTGCAGTTGCCGCCCTTTTCTGCCGCGAGGTCGACAATGACCGAACCCGGCTTCATCGCGGCAACCATATCTTCGGTCCACAATTCTGGCGCTTCGCGGTTGGGGATCAGGGCTGTGGTGATAACAATATCAATGTCGGGGGCCAGCTCGCGGAATTTGGCAAGCTGAGCCTCGCGGAACTCCGGGGAAGATACTGCAGCGTACCCACCTGTCGCTGCGCCATCTGTCTGTTCTTCTTCGAAGTCAAGATAGACGAATTCAGCACCCATCGATTCGACCTGTTCAGCCACTTCGGGCCGCACGTCAAACGCGTATGTGATCGCCCCCAGGCTGGTTGACGTGCCAATCGCTGCGAGGCCCGCAACGCCTGCGCCGACAACCAGAACCTTTGCCGGAGGAACCTTGCCCGCAGCTGTGATCTGACCCGTAAAGAAACGGCCAAAGTTGTTTCCGGCCTCAATCACCGACCGGTAACCGGCGATGTTTGCCATCGACGACAGCGCGTCCATCTTTTGTGCACGGCTAATCCGGGGGATCATCTCCATTGCTACGACGGTGGCGCCTTTGGTGGCGGCCTGACCCATTTTTTCTTCGTCTGCGACCGGACTGAAGAATGAAATTAGCGTCTGATCCTTGCGCAGCCGTTTCATTTCGGCGTCGTTGGGGGCCCGCACCTTGGCAACCACTTCCGCTGCCTTCCAAAGTGCCGCAGCGGTCTTGACCACCGTGACCCCCGCAGCCTTGTAGGCCGCATCGTCAAACCCAGCCTCAAGGCCCGCGCCCGTCTCGATGACACATTCGTGGCCGAGTTTTTTCAACGCCTGAGCACTGTCAGGCGTCATAGCAACGCGCCGCTCTCCGGCATATATTTCTTTTGGTGTTCCGATCTTCATAGGAACAGATCCCCCGTCTTAAACAGTCTTGAATAGCTGATCAGTCATTCAACAAAGCGCTTCACGCGCTGCCGCCGTTTAACTTTGTGAGACCCAAGATACAAGCGGGCCTGCGCCTTGCGGGTCGAAATAAATGCAAAGATTTTCGCCCCGTCGCGCACTTTTGTTCACATCGCTGAAATTCTGTGCCGAATAAACTTCGAATCCGACCGTGAAAAAAATTAAAGCTAGGCGTGTGTATTGCTGACTCAAAACCTTTGCATGTGGCGCGACTGCTTCAGATAAGGTCGCAGAGAACGTCCCTGATGAGCTGCACATCTCGCTATGGCATCAGTTAGCGCCCAGAATGGAATGTGTCTGACAAGGCCACTTCGCCAAGAGTTTGGTAGAACGTAACCGGTTTATATCCCACGTAAAATGCTATAACAACGCGAATAATCTATGCCCTTCCCTACCAATACGAACAGTCATGAAGCACCCTACACAATAAGGCGTCTGGCCAACCGTATCGATGCAATCTACGCCAAAGTTTAGACTGGCAGGATCGCGCAGACCGCCCACTTTTTGACGATGCGTTATCCTGCCTTTGGCAACGATACTGATCTCACCGATCAAAAATTTTC
>JABITU010000279.1 GCA_018668195.1 Tateyamaria sp.
CGATGACCTAAGCCTCGCCTCTACACCTGCCTGTCCAAACCCGCACAGCGTTTTTTGGCGATGGGCGGCGTTGCAGGTTGTTACGCGGTCAGGCGGGCACGGCCTGCGCCAATTCAAATCAGCCTTTGCCCCCCGCTGGGTGCCCCGCTATGTCGCTGCGCCCGGTCCCTTGCGATTGATGCTTGGCCTTGCTGATCTGACCCGCGCGATCCACCTTCCCCCAGAGTTAGCGACCACCAATACAAAGCAACTTCATCATCTTGATGAAGATTATGAACTGGCTTCATCGCGCGTCGCGTGACAGTTGGACCCAAGACCAACCAACGCAGGGACCATTATGGCCGACCTTCTCACTCGCATGCTGGCGGAAAAGGGCACTCTGCTCGCCGACGGCGCCACCGGAACCAACCTGTTCAACATGGGCCTTATGTCCGGCGACGCACCTGAATTGTGGAACGAGACGCACCCACAAAACATCGTGAAGCTGTATAAAGGTGCGGTCGACGCGGGCAGCGACATTTTTCTGACCAACTCGTTTGGTGCCAACGCATCAAGGCTAAAGTTGCACGATGCAAGCCACCGTGCCTTTGAGCTTAGCCGCATCGCCGCCGAGATCGGGCGTAATGTGGCGGATCTGGCAGGCCGGACCGTTATTGTCGCAGGATCTGTTGGGCCCACGGGCGACATCATGGAACCTGTTGGCACGCTCAGCCACGCCGACGCGGTCGAAATGTTCCACGAAACAGCGGCAGGCCTGAAAGAGGGCGGCGCCGACATTGGGTGGCTCGAAACCATCTCAGCCGCCGAGGAATATCGCGCAGCAGCCGAAGGGTTCGCGCTTGCAGACATGCCCTGGGCCGGAACGATGAGCTTTGATACCGCAGGCCGCACCATGATGGGCATCACGAGCACCGACATGGCGACCCTTGTAGCCAACTTGCCCAATCCGCCGGTGGCTTTTGGGGCTAACTGTGGCACTGGCGCGTCTGACCTTCTGCGTACAGTCCAGGGCTTTGTCGCGACCGGCACTAAGATACCCGTAGTGGCAAAGGGCAACGCTGGTGTTCCGAAATACCATAACGGGCATATTCACTACGATGGTACGCCCGAACTGATGGCCGACTACGCCGCCCTTGCCCACAACAGCGGCGCGCGGATTATTGGAGGTTGCTGCGGCACAATGCCCGCCCACCTGCGTTTGATGCGCGAGGCGCTCGACACCCGGCCCAAGCAGGCGCCACCAACGCTGGACGCAATCGTCGCTGCTTTGGGCCCGTTTTCTTCGGACAGCGATGGGACCGATGGAAATGCGCCAACGTCGACCCGACGTAGCCGACGCAGCCGCAGCCGAAGCGCATAGAATAAGTGCCTGTGCGAACTGCGCAGGCCTTGGCGGAACAAACTGATCAATTTCCGCGAAAGGGGCGCTGAAATATCTCAGCTGCAGTCAAAGCGAGCTGTGGTTTGGTCGCCAAAATCCTAACTCGCACCAAACCGCATCAGGCCTTACCCTTAACCGGTTACCGCCAATTTATTCCGTTGAACAATACAGAACACAAAGTGAACTCAGGCCGTAAAAGAGATGAAAAATAGATCCCTAGGCAGCACACGTCCAAATTTGTTCCTACCACGTCGCACACAGCGCCGACGATGTCGTAATTTGAAAAGTTCTCTTGCGACATTTTGAACCATAACGCGATCATAGGCATCAGGTGCGTACACCTGTCTTAAGAGGTACTTCCATGTCAGAAGAAGACGATATCATACTGTCCGAACTCGACGACGATGAACTTGTTCAACAGATGTTTGATGACCTTTATGACGGTCTCAAGGTTGAGATCGAAGAAGCGGTCAATATTCTGCTGGAACGGGGCTGGATACCTTATGATGTTCTCACCAAGGCACTGGTGGGTGGCATGACGATCGTAGGTGCAGATTTCCGTGATGGTATCCTCTTTGTGCCCGAGGTGCTGCTGGCGGCAAACGCAATGAAGGGCGGCATGAGCATTCTAAAGCCGCTGCTGGCCGAAACCGGCGCGCCGCGGGTTGGCAAGATGGTGATTGGCACCGTCAAGGGCGACATTCACGACATCGGCAAAAACCTTGTTTCGATGATGATGGAAGGTGCCGGATTCGAGGTCGTCGATCTGGGAATCAACAACCCTGTTGAAAACTACCTGGAGGCGATTGACGCCGAAGGCCCTGATATCTTGGGCATGTCTGCCCTGCTCACAACGACGATGCCCTACATGAAAGTCGTGATAGACACGATGATCGAAAAAGGCATTCGCGACGATTATATCGTGTTGGTGGGCGGTGCACCTTTGAACGAAGAGTTCGGCAAAGCTATCGGCGCGGATGCCTATTGCCGCGATGCTGCTGTAGCTGTTGAAACGGCCAAGGATTTTGTGGCGCGCAAGCACAATCAGATGGCCGCCGGCTAGCCACATCCTCCCGCACTTCGGCTAACGCGAGAGGATAAACACGTGCCGGTGATTATCATATGACAAATTACGAGAAATGGCACCGGGCGGGTCGAAAGGGTGCCCCAAATGGGCAATGCGACGCAATGGCACTGAACGACGCAAGTCTTACTGAAACGGGTCTACCTGCCAGCGGTCAAGGACGTATTCTTTTGATCGCTTGTGGCGCGCTGGCGCGCGAAATTCTGGATCTCAAGGCGGCAAATGGGTGGCATCACATGGATCTGACCTGCCTGCCAGCCAAGCTACACCTTTATCCAGAAAAAATAACGCAGGCCGTCCGCACCGCAGTTGCCAAACACCGTGATGCCTACGACAAAATCTTTGTTGTCTACGCGGATTGTGGCACCGGCGGGCTGCTTAAATCTGCCTGTAATGACATGGGAATCGAGATGGTCTCAGGCCCTCACTGCTACAGTTTTTTTGAGGGAAATGATAGGTTTGCGGCGCAAAGCGAAAGTGAAATAACGGCGTTTTATCTGACTGATTTTCTCGTCCGTCAATTTGACGCCTTTGTCATAAAGCCCATGGGCCTTGACCAACATCCCGAGCTTCGCGACATGTACTTTGGCAACTACGACAAACTTGTCTATCAGGCGCAAACAGACGACCCTGCACTGACACGAAAGGCCCAGAGAGCGGCAGACCAACTAGGCCTTGCTTTCGAACGCCGGGTTACGGGCTATGGCGATCTAGAAACAACGCTTAAACAGCTCTGAACGTTTCACACAGACTTTATCAAAGGCCCTTTGCTTATCCTGCGGCGACCATGCGGATACGTTCGATCATAGCGCGAAGCCCGTTTGATCGTTGTGCTGAAAGATGATCGTTAAGACCCAGCCGCGTCATCTCGGCACGGGCGTCAACATCAAGCACCGCCGAAGCCTCAAGACCGTTATACAGGCTTCGCAAAACAGCGATCAACCCTTTGACGATCATCGCGTCACTGTCACCATCAAATCGGAATATCCCGTCTTCGATCACCGGGTGCAGCCAGACTTGACTGGCACATCCATCCACTCTTGTTGCAGGCACTTTGAGTGCATCTGGCAAAGGGTCCATCGCCTTGCCCTGTTCAATCACATAGCGATAGCGATCTTCCCAGTCTTCCAGGAACTCAAAATCCTCTACAGTCTCTTCGAATGCAGCACTGGCCATGGATGCCCCGTTTCGTTTGCTTATAGTGCTGAATTAGGTGGCCAAGGGCCAAACGTCCAGCCCTTAGGTGCTCTTGCTGAATGGGCACTTTTCAACACGCGACCAATCCGCTACCACAGACCGCAGTACAGACACAGCAGGCATACCATGCGCATTCTGACCATATCCTTCCTTGTTGCCACCATGACGCTCACGTCGTGCGGCGGCATCCGTAACAGCCGGGTTAATCCGCTCAACTGGTTTGGAAGCGCCCAATCCGGTCCGGTCCAGCAAACAGCGCCCGAAGAAATTAACCCGCTGATCCCCAATACTGCCAGCCGCGGCCTTTTCGACAGTTTGCGAGAACAAGCGGACATCTATGTTGGTACACCTGTCGATCAGATCAAAAGCCTTGTGGTAGAAGCCATACCAGGCGGTGCAATCATTCGTGTAACGGGAGTCACCGATGTGTTGGGCGTTTATGATGTCAGATTGACCAAAACAAACGAAGACGACGTGGCCGAAGATGGGGTGCTGACCTATCAGCTTCAAGGCATTCGTCCG
>JABITU010000280.1 GCA_018668195.1 Tateyamaria sp.
CGATGGCGTTGTTATTCGTGGCGCTCAATTTAGCCATAGATCTGCTTTACACGGTCATTGACCCACGGATCGGGTTTGCTGCAAAATGACCGCGAGTTCAAAGGTAACGACCGCGCGATCACAAGGCAGGTTCGAGCATCTGGCTTACGTTTTGCGCGAAAATCCCGTCACGATGTTGGCTTTTGTGATGTTTGGCCTGATTATTTTGTCGGCGATCTTCGGCCCGGCTCTGGTTCCATATGACCCGTTAGAGACGAACGCAGTGAAAGTGTTACAGCCTCCCTCTTGGGGTCACTGGTTTGGCACAGACAATGTGGGCCGCGACGTCTTCAGCCGAGTTATTGTGGCAACGCGACTTGATTTATCCATTTCTGTCGCAGCTGTCGCGTTATCTTTTGTCATTGGCTCAGTCTTGGGAAGTATCGCTGGCTACTGGGGTGGTTGGCTTGACTCCGTCTTTAACCGTTTCCTTGATACAATCATGGCTTTTCCCTTGTTCGTTCTGGCAATGGGGATCGTGGCCGCGCTTGGAAATACGATTGAAAACATCATCTACGCCACGGCCATCATCAATGTGCCCTTTTATGCAAGACTGGTCCGAGCTGAAGTAAATATCCGGCGCGATGCAGGGTTTGTACGTGCGGCAAAATTAGTCGGAAATTCCGACATTCGCGTTCTTGCCATGCATATTTTCCCAAATGCATTGCCGCCGATGATGGTGCAGGTATCGCTCAACCTTGGCTGGGCCATTTTGAACGCCGCTGGTCTTTCTTTCATTGGGCTGGGCGTGCGCCCCCCGACGCCCGAATGGGGCATAATGGTCGCTGAAGGCGCAAATTTTATCGTCTCTGGCGAATGGTGGATGGCCGTGTTCCCCGGCCTTTGGTTGATGATCGCGGTGTTCACGTTCAACCTCTTGGGTGACGGGCTGCGTGATATTGTTGACCCTCGGAAAAGGACTTAAACCAGATGCTGAGTGTCAAAGATCTTGCCGTTTCCTTCAAGACGAGACGTGGTGATGTCAACGCCGTGCGTGGCATAAGCTTTGATCTAGCCAAGGGTGAAATCCTTGGAATCGTCGGTGAAAGTGGATCGGGAAAATCGGTTACATCTTATGCGCTGATGCGTATCTTGGATGCAGGCGGATCCATTACCGCGGGTCACGCTACATATTCCGGACTTGATTTGCGCCGCGCGGCAGAACGCGATATGCGCGACATTCGGGGACGAGAAATTTCGATGATTTTCCAAAATCCACGCGCCGCCCTGAACCCCATTCGTAAAGTTGGCTATCAGATAGAAGATGTTTTGCGTCAACATGCGCGCGCCACGCGATATGATGCCCAGACAAAGGCAATCGAGGCGCTCAAGGCCGTCCGCATCAATGACCCGGAAGCACGTTATGATGCTTATCCGTTCGAGTTGTCGGGTGGCATGTGCCAGCGCATTGTCTGCGCGATAGCCTTAGCCTGTGATCCTCGGTTACTGATTGCAGATGAGCCGACTACGGGTCTCGATATCACCACACAGAAAGCAGTCATGGATCTGGTGCGCGATCTAATACGCCAGCGGAATATGAGCAGCATTCTGATAACCCATGATCTTGCGCTGGCCGCCCAATATTGCAATCGGATCATCGTCATGAAGGGCGGCTTGATAGTGGAACAGGGCGACCCGGTACAGATATTCAACCGGCCCGAACATAGCTATACGCGTAAACTTGTGGATGCGACGCCTCGCAAAGGCGAGAGTATTCGCAGTTTGCTCCCCCCTGAAAATCGTCAGGCGGCGCCTAATCATGTGATCCATGACACGGTGTTGCTAGACGTGCGCAATCTGGTCAAAACCTATCAAGGCAAGTCGGGGCCCGTGCAGGCTGTCAAAGATATTTCATTCCAGGTTCAAAAGGGTCAAAGCGTCGGCCTTGTGGGCGAAAGTGGCTGTGGCAAGTCGACTACCTCAGAAATACTGGTACGTCTGATGGATGCCACAAGCGGTGAAATTCTATTCGACGGTCAGGATATTGCCCAGATCCCATCGCAAGGCTTTGCCAAAAACAGGTTGCGTTCAGAAATTCAAATGGTGTTCCAAGATGCGACCGACAGTCTGAACCCTCGCCACACATCCCGTGATACC
>JABITU010000281.1 GCA_018668195.1 Tateyamaria sp.
TGACGACCGCATCCAGACGCGCAAGGCCCGCAATCAGCTGATCAACGCTGAACGTCTGGATCACGGGGCTGGGGTTTGCCACCCCGGTGGTTTCGATCAGGATGCCGTCCAGCGCTTTGTTCCCCTTGAGCAGACTGCGCAGCGTGCGAATAAGATCGCCACGCACAACGCAACACAGGCAACCAGAGGAAAGCTCGATCAACTCCTCCTCGCCGGTTTCGATCAGATCGCCATCAATCCCGACGTCGCCAAATTCGTTGACGATCACAGCAAACTTACGCCCGTGATCGCCCTTGAGAATATAATTCAAAAGCGTGGTCTTACCCACACCCAAATAGCCTGTGACAATCGTCACCGGCACACGGATGTCAGTCCCTACATCCACGGCATCAAAGAGACATGAATGGCATCACCCGACGCCCCGACCGCTTTGATCGCATCATGGGTTTGTTCCAACCCAAAGCGATGGGTCGTCATCAGGTCCAATGCGAAGCGATTAGAATTCAACTGCTGCAATGCTTGTTCGCAGGATTGATAATTATGCCCACGCGCACATTTCACAGTGACGTATTTATTGCATAGTTTGGCCAGTGGAAAATTTGGAAACTCTGCCGTTTCCTGCTGCACTAGAAGCGTACCACCTTTGCGTTTAAGCGCCTCAAGCCCAAGCAACAACGGCGCGGTTCCCGCGCCGGCGGTGCAATCAAGCGCGACATCAACACCCTCGCCACCCGTGATCTCGCGAATACGTTCGACGGGATCTTCCTGTTCGACGTTAATCGTGAAATCCGCACCCAATTTCTTGGCTACCTCAAGTCGTTTGGCGTCCTTGTTTGTACCTGTGACGATGATCAGCTCAGCTCCGGCCTGCTTGCCCGTCACAACCTGGCTAAGACCCTGCTGACCCGGCCCCTGCACCAAAAGCTTCGTCTGATAACCAACCTTGCAATCAAACAAGGCCCACTGAATGCCGTTCGCCATCGGTGTCACAAGACCTGCAAGTTCCGGCGACAAGCCGTCAGGGACTTTGTGCAGAACAGAATTCCACGGCAGATACATATATTGCGCAAAACCACCCCAAAGGTGCGGCGCGCGCGTCATAGGGGTATAGCCAAAGCGAATTCCATCGGGATTCTTGCGCCAATCTGTCGCCATACACAGACGGTAATCGCCCCTGTGGCAATGCTCGCAGGTCATGCACCCGACATAGTGTTCAGCAAACACCCGGTCGCCTTCTTTCAGGCCGCGCCGCTTGCTGAAGGTCTTCCCCGCCTTTGCAATAATGCCAATGTTCTCGTGCCCCATGATCACAGGCTCAGATATTGGCGGCTTGGAATAGAATTTTACGTCGGTGCCGCAAATGCCCGCAACCTCGACCTTCAGAAGGGCGGCATCATCCGGGATATCGGGCATGTCAAATTCGCGAAACTCGGTCCGCTCTGGACCTGTCCGCACTGCAGCGAGCACTTTTTCTAACATCCTAAAGCCCTCCAGTCTTTTACGTTGACCAAAGGCTAGCAAACCGCCAAACTACCTACAAGAACGTTGTTCCGCATGAGGGAACACCATCTGAATTGAGCCGGCAGAGACATGTTCGCAAATCGCAATATTACATCCGCAATGGTTGCTGACCTCGCGCGTATCGAAACAGCCGTCAGGGCGTGTTATCATGTGCCCGATGATCAAATCGTGCTGGTCACGCAAGAACCAGCGCGGCTATTGGGTGGGCCGGATCAAATGACAACTGTGCTGTTCTGGATTGACCCGGACACACGGCACAAGCTGCGCCTTTTCAAACCTGCTTCGGAGGTTGGACAATCGGACCTACCCCCGGCTTGGCTGCGCAGCGCGCTTCTTGATGATGACTTGGCCGATTGCTGTTAGGGGAAATGATGAGCAAACGCAGACTGAAAACCGTCACCCGGACCCAAGGTAACAACCGTGCACTGAAAGATGGTGCCGTCACGCTACCGGACTTCGTGCTGGACTTTGAAGAGGTCAATCCCTTGCCCCGCGCGTTTCGGGCCATGGTGCGCGAACAGGCCTATGATGTCTGCGAAATGGCGTTGACGACATATATTACGGCACGGGCTTACGGAGTGCCGATCACGGCCATTCCGGTTTTTCTGGTGCGTGATTTCCACCATAAATCCATGGTGGCATCGGCTATGGCAAGCCTGCCAAACCTCAAAGACCTGGAGGGCCGCCGCGTCGGTGTCAGCCGCGGCTATACCGTCACAACAGGGGTCTGGGCGCGGGCTATATTGGCAGAAGAACATGACGTTGACCTGTCCAATGTCACATGGTCGCGGTCCGATGATGAACACGTTCCGAATTGGCGGATGCCGTCCCATGTGCAGGATTTGAACGGCGAAGGCAGTTTGGATGAGCAGCTAGCGCGCGGCGATCTTGATGCTGCCGTGGGCGTCGTGGCTGGCGATGCGACCCGGTCCTTGATTGCCGATCCTTTTGCGGCAGGTTTGGCCGCATTGAAGAGGCGAGGGTTTTATCCGATCAACCATCTTGTTGTCGTTCGCGATGATCTTTTGGCAGAGGTCCCGGACCTTGCCGTGCAATTGTTTGACGCATTCAGCGCGTCAAAAAAGGCCTATGTCGCCGATTTGAAAGCAGGGCGCATCAGCGACTTGACCGCTGCTGACAAGACCCATCTTGCTGTCATGGATGTGATGGATGACCCGCTGCCCTATGGCTTTGCGCCAAATGCCGATACGCTAGATAGCATCATGCACCATGTTGTGTCACAAGGCATTATTGACACAGCGATTCCGCTAGAAGACCTGTTCGCTACAAACACCCACGGGTTAGTGGGTTAAGTCACACTTGCCAGAAAATCCAGTACGCGCTTAGGTGCAGTGTCTTCAGTTTGCGCCTCCGGCACTGCGTCCCAGTATTCAGAACCTTTGATACACTCCTGCAAGTAGCGCGCCGCTGATGTGGCGTGAAACCCGTCCGATCCTGGCACGATCAGGGTCGGGATATCAACGCGCATCAGATCCTCTGGTTCTGCGCCGGGCGCTGTGTCCCGGTCGAAAAGCCCCGCCATCATGCCGCGCACCGTCAGCAGATATTGAGTCAGATCTAGCGCTGCATAATGCACTGCAAAGTCATCCGAATTCCGGATTGGTTGGCCCCATGGTCCACCGCGCGGATCAGCGCTGAAGTTCTTATCGTGCGAGTGCAATAAATCAACGACGGCTTGTAGCCCGTTTTCCTCGGCAAAGGCCAAGTGACGGGCAAATCTTTGATGAGAACTGATCCGGTATGCCGCCCCACCAACAGGAAAATAGAGCACCATCGACAGTACGCGGTCGGGATGGGCCACGCCGAAAGCTGCAACTGGCGAACACCCCATGCAACCGCCCATCAAGTGCGCACGGTCTATCCCAAGATGATCAAGCAAGCCAACGCCTTGGCGCACATAGTGATCCCAAGCGATCCGCTCGACGCGCCCCCCAGACAACCCGTTTTCACGACGATCAAACAGGATGCACGTGTATTGCTCAGGAAGATGATCAAGCAGGCGGATACGCTTGTAAACGCCAAGATCCGACCACTTGCTTATTTGTGCATCAAAGCCACCCGGTGCATACATCAATAGCGGTGGGCCCTCGCCGCGCAGTTCATAATGCGTTTCGATGCCATCGATTTCCACAATCGCCATGGCGCTACCTCCCCGGCTGCCCTTTGATCTGAAGTCCAGACCGGACATCAGCGGCACATTCTGACAGTGCGTCATGAATGACCCGTGCAACATTGGCGTAACCTGATGGTTCCTTGTCGAGTGCCGCGACGTTGTAACCGACGGCAGCTTGCGCCAATCGCACGCGCCCATCCAGCCATGGGCCGCCACCAAAGCCGCCGATTACGGGAATATCGACGGCTGCGACCACCTTGGGGCCGATCACCGGGCCGGAATTGGTGAAATCCAGCAGCACCGCACCTGCGGCTTCCAGCGCTTTGGCCTCGGCGATCAGGCGGTCTTGCATGCCTGGGGCGGCGTCCGTCTTACCGGCTTGATTTTCATAAGGGATTCCGCTGGCCAATGCGGTTTGTGGGGTCAGGCCAAATTGCGCCCACACGGGGATGCCTGCGCGGGTCAGTGCGGTGACGGTTTCGGGATAATCCGCTGCACCGTCGAGTTTCAGCAGGTCAATGCCTGCTTCCTTCACCAAACGGATCGCCGCGCGCACCGCGGCGTCCGGACCTTCTTGCAGTGGGCCGTAGGGGAAGTCAGCAGAAACAAGCGCGTTTTTCACACCGCGCCGGACGGCTTTAGTCACGATCACCATTTCGTCCATCGTGATCTCGAACATGGTCTCGTGACCCCAAAGGTTCTTGCCAACGGTATCCCCAACAGAGACGATATCAACGCCGACACGGTCCGCAATGGCGGCCATATGCGTGTCCCAGGCGACGACACCAAAAATCTTTTCACCGCGCTGCTTTTTGGCGTACAAGTCGGGGATGGTGACTTTCGTCATATGACGAACTCCTCATAAGTTTCGGGGGCGAACATTTCGTCCACCTCAAGCTTGCGCGGTGACAGGCCTTGTTCGTGGTGATACCGCAAGAAGACATCCAAAGTAGCGCGGTTCTTCTGGACACCATAAGCCCAAAAATCACCGCCCATCAGATCAAAGGCTTCTTCCACATGGGCGTTGAACCACGGCAGCATGCCTTTAAGGGCGGCTGTTTCTTTCAGCCCAGCATAGCAAAGGTTTTGCGCCTCACGGAAGGCTTTGAAAAGGTTCATCGCAACCCAGCGGTTTTGCTCATAAACCTCGCGGCGGATCGCGATAACGTGCATGATCGGAAAAATGCCGGTGTCGTGCCAATAGGCTTTTTCCACATCCACGTAATTGGGGAATAGGCGCTTGACCTTGACCCCATCGTAGGTTGATGGCTTGCGCGCCGTGTGAAACGCGTCGATCCGCCCTTCCGCCAGCATTTGCGCAAGCGTATCTTCCGGGCCGATCCGTTCTAGCCGAAAGTTCTCGGGCAGTGTGATGCTGATCTTTTCACTGCGATTGGGTGTTTCCTCGCCGCCAGTGACGTATGTCGGCCCGTCCACGGGCACGCCGTAATGGTCAGACAGAATACCACGGATCCAGACGGGGGCGGTCATTTGGTATTCCGGGCAGCCGAACCGCTTCCCGATCAAATCTTTTGGGTCGTTGATCCCCGCATCCGCGTTCACATAGATGCAGGAATGCCGGAAAAATCGTGACGGGAAAACTGGGATCGCAACGAACGGGCGGTCTTCTTTGAAGTGCGACACCACGAATGACGACATCGACATTTCCGAGGCGTCAAATTCCCGGAACTTTGCCATTCGGAAAAATGTTTCTTCAACGATCATATTGAGGAAACGCAGGTCAATGCCGTCAGGACGCACCCTGCCATCTATCAAAGGTTGCACCCGGTCATAGTCCCAGCACCCAAGCGTCATTGGTAATCCGGTCATGGCTCCCCCAATTTGTTGTTTAGTAGAATTCGTCGAAGTGTAGTTGGTCAGTCGGCACACCAGCCTCATGCGCCATTTTTTGCACGGCGGCGGACATTATGGCAGGCCCGGCGAAGTAAATTTCGCAGTCTTTCAACTGCGCCCCCATGTCTTCGGCGACGACATCATGCAGAAAGCCTTTGGGGCCGGTCCAAGTGGCATCGGGGTCAGAAAGTGCTGCGATGAAGCGTGCCTTTTCAGCGGCTTGCCCGCCAAGCACTGCGGCATTGCACAGATCACCAGTTTCGCGTCCCCCATAGAAAGCATGCAGCTTGCGTGTGTCCAGCATCCCCGCAGCAGCAGCACCTTTGGCGATCGAGACCATGGGCGAAAGCCCTGATCCACCGGCCAAAAGAACAATATCGCGCGGGCTGTCTTCGCGCAGAAATGCAGTACCGTAGGGGCCATCAATCGTGATCGCAGCACCCGGTTCGGCGGCAAAAAGCGCGCCGGTTGCCGCACCATTCGGCATCTGCTTGATCATGAACCGCCATGTGCCGTCGTCACAAAGGTTGGACATGGAATAGGCCCGCCCGCCGGTAACGCCGGGGACATGCAGCAAGGCGTATTGACCGGGATGAAAAGCTGGCAAATCATCGGCGTGAAATGTAAATTCTGCAATATCGCGCGTGATCTGTTTAACCTCGACCAGGGTAGCCGTGACCGACATCGGAGGGGTGTCCGGAATGTATTGGTCCATCGTGCGAAACTTGACACTGCAGGCACCGTCCGGAACGGCCTGACAGCCAAGCCAACGGCCGCGTTTCAATTCGCGCTCTGACCAGGCGGGCGCATCTTCGCGCCGATGCGTGACCGTGCCGTCAAGCAGTTGGAACCGGCAATTGCCACAAGATCCGGTGTTGCAGGAATAGGGCATACCAATACCCGCACGTAGGGCCGCGCGCAGGATCGTCTCGCCCGCGTCGCACTCAAACACATGACCATCGGGGCTTTGCGTGATTATGGGCATGTACGGATTCCTATCAGACGTAGATCGGTTGGCGCCGGACATAGCCCATGCGCTGAGAAATTTCACTTGCAGCTTCGATCACCATTGGTGCCAGTTTCGGCACCAGCGCTTTCTTGATACGCACGCGCGGGCCAGCAACTCCAATGGAAGCGACCAACCGACCTTCTGCGTTGTAGATCGGGGCCGCAACGCAACGTGTGCCTTCATCACAAGTTTCATCTTCGAATGCGTGGCCACGACGTTTGACCTGACGCACCGCTTTCAGAAAATCGTCTTTGTCGGTTACCGTGTTGGGCGCGCGTGCGGGCCTTGGGTATTGCAGGAATTTCTCAAGCTCTGCTGTTCGCAGACCTGCCAGCAGGCAAAGCCCTTCGGCTGTGCAAAAGGCTGGCTTTAGCTGACCTGTGGCTGACCGCAGCCGCAGCGTTTGCGGGCTTTCGAAGTCATGCAGGAACACGACGCTTTGCCGCTCCAAAACTGCAAGGCGCACGTTTTCTTGAGTTTTTTCGCGTAACACATTCAGGATGGTTTTGGATTCTACGGTGACATCCAGCCTTGAACGCACCAATGAACCAAGCGCGAAAAGCCCAATCCCCAAACCATAGCGCCCGGTTTCTGGATCTTGTTGCAACAGCATTTCGTCCAACAGGGCACCTGCAAGCCGGTGCACCGTGCTTTTAGCGACATTCAGTCGTTTCGCAAGTTCACTGATCCCAAGTGCTTCGTCTTCTTCAGTGAAGGTTTTCAAAAGGTGGATAGCCGTTGTCACCGAAGACAACCGTGATGAGTTGCGTCGCGGGTTGCGGTTGATTTCTTTGCGCACCGGCCGTGCCGCGTCATCTGTCATTGCATGAGACCTTGTTCCGTAAGGAAGAACTGCGTTCCATTATTGATACCAGCCGCGCCGGTGTCAACTGGTTGCCTAAACATTGTCCGCGTCACTTCCGCCATGGTGATGGTGAGGGTGGTCATGATCGTTATGATGGTGATGCCCTGCCCCGCTTGGCGGTACGAATTTGATCCGATCCTGCCTGCGCGGCCCGCGGGGTTCATCCGAGAACAGCAATGATTTTACTGTGACCGGCACTGTGAAAGATGGCAGGCGAATTTTTCCAAGGTCGATGTAGTCAAAGTCGCGCAGGCTGATCCCGTCGAGGACCAACAGATCGTTTTCAATCCCCAAGTCCTCGCGCAGAATGCCACCAAGTGTCTGCGCAATATCGCCGTCGATCATGACGTAAAGACCGTGTCCACCCATAATGCGCCCTGCAAGTGCAGCAATCAGGCCATCTGCCAGCGCGCGAATGCGGGCGTATTCCGGCACCGACTGAAATTCAAAAGCAAGAACAACTTCGTGATGGGCAGGGTCCAGATCAAACGCTTCGTAATGGCTCAGAATCGCGGTTGCGATATCTTCACTGGATGGATTTTCGGCCAGATCAATGCCCGGCTTGAGCACCTGCAAACTGCGACGCGGCAGGGATCGCCCTGGCTCTGTGACCGTGCTGGTCTGGCCAGAAAGTTGCACCGAATACTCCGACGCGCCGAGTGCCGTTGCCCGGATCGCGGAACCAGAGTCTAACATTGGCGCGCCGAATCGGCCTGCAAGGGCCTGCTCGCGCAGGATCGCCCCAAGATGGAATCCGAGATCACCAAAATCACGATCTTCCTGCCCTGAGACATAAGCCCCGACGCCGCCGGAAAACACTACGCCTATGAGATTGGCAAAATCGCTTGGGATCTCTGTAAGGAACAAGTCACAAACATCTTTGGGCAAATCCGGCGCGGTGATTGCCGTGGTAAGCAGATCGGCCATATGGGTCGCAATCTTGTGCATTTGGGCGGCGTCAATCAGGTCGCCCAACCCAACCTCAAAACCCGCCTGCGACGCAAAATATGCACCCGTTGCCTCAACGCGGGTGACTTTGCCGTCCTCTGCCGCGATCAGGCGACCACCGATGTGCAAGGCCGCCGTCCAGATGATCTCGCCCCGATCAACCAGCGCGAGTTTGGTGGTGCCGCCACCGATGTCGACGTTCAGAATGCGCCCCTGCCGATCGAAGCTTTCTTTGGCCGCACCAGAGCCATAGGCGGCCAGCATCGCCTCCATATGGTTCCCCGCCGTAGCGGTCAGAAAGTCGCCGCCTTTGGCAGAAACGACGCCGGCAATGGCTTCAGCATTATCGCGGCGCAATGCCTCACCGGTCAGAATGACGACGCCGGTGTCAATGTCACGCGGCAAGACTGCAGCCTCTGCATAGGCGTCATCGATGATCTGTCCGAGTGCGGCTGCGTTAATTTCATTTTGATTGAGGAAAGGCGTGAACTTCACTGGCGAAGCATAGGCCGTTTGACGGTCCACAATTACATAACGCGACGCATGACTATCGGCTTTGCGCTGCAAGTGGATAGTTGAGAAAATCACTTGTGTACCCGATGAACCAATGTCGATCCCGACAGAGGTTAATGCCACGTTATCGCGCAACCAGATCGGATTATCCTCTAGCGGTCCGGGATCAACATCGTCATGATCGTGGTCGGCATCGCCGTCGTGATCGTGCGTATAAAAGTCACCGAACATATGATCATCGACCGTATGATGGCCGGGCTTCTGTTCTTCGGGCAAAGCAGTGTTCCTCTATGTGGACCATCGGTCCATTGACGCAACACTACCTCGGTCCTATCGTCTCCACAACGTAAAAAAATGCACCAGCCTTTTCGCTGGCTACCGAGGGAACGTATGCCATGAACGGCCAAGCGATTGTATCAGACCAACTTGCCGCAAAATTCAAAACCGAGAAAGAAACGCCGTATACGCGTTTCATTGCGTCCGAGGGTCTGGACCTGATCAATGGCAACTATGTGCCGTCCCTGCATGAGGTGGAGCTGAAGCCTTGGGCGCGCCGCGGTGGGTCGGCGGTTTTCATGAACCATGATGCCAGCCGGACAACCAACGATTGCTACGTCATGGAAATTCCAGTGGGTGGCAAGCTGAACCCGCATCGTCAGTTATTCGAAGAAACCATTCTGATCCTGTCAGGCCGCGGATCGACAGTTGTCTGGGACGACAGCGGTGCAAAGGTCAGCTTTGAATGGGGTCCGGGGGCAATTTTTGGTATCCCGCTGAACGCCCACCATCAGCATTTCAATGGTTCAGGATCCGCCCCTGCCCGCTATATTGGCGTCACAAACATGCCGCCACTGATGAATGTGTTCGAAGAACCCGATTTCATCTTTGGCACCGCCCATGACTTTAAGGGCCGTTTTTCGGGCGAGCCTGAGTATTTCGCCGAAAGCAAGGAAATGCAGGGGCTATTGCTAGAAACAAACTATGTGGCCGATGCCGTAAACCTGCCGCTGATCCACGCCAAAGAACGTGGCGCTGGCGGCGGACATATTCGCTTTCAACTGGCGAAATGTTCAATGAACAGTCACATCAGCCAGTTCCCTGTTGGCACCTACAAAAAGTGTCACCGCCACGGACCCGGCGCGCACGTCATTTTGCTCTCGGGCACCGGGTATTCGCTGATGTGGCCAGAAGGGGGCACGCCAAAGCGTTATGACTGGAAGCCAGGATCAATGATCGTGCCGCCGAACATGTGGTATCACCAGCACTTCAACACTGGCACAACGCCTGCCCGCTATCTTGCTTTTAAATACGAAGGCGTGGCGATCCGCAATGAACAGGGCGTGCCGAAAGCGTGGATCAGCCAGCGGATTGGCGGCGATCAGATCGACTATGCTGATGAAAGCCAGGAAGTAAGGACGATGTTTGCTGACGCGCTGGCAGAAAACGGGCTAGAATCGAATATGGCGCCCGCGTATGAGGCGGAAAAGCCGGATTTGCCACCGAAGCCGGGTAAGGCGGCCTGATCAACGGGCTTTCTTTGACTTGAAGACGGAAATTCTATGCAGCCCGACCGGGAGCAGTCCCGCAGATGGGCCGCAATTTAACGGAAAGGGATGCATATGCTTCGCAAGGAAATCAACGAGCTTCTGACTGAAACCGATGCCGGCAAGCCAATGGGCGATATGTTCCGGCAGTATTGGATTCCTGCGCTTTTGGCGTCAGAACTGCCAGAGGATGACTGCCCGCCCACCCGCGTGAAATTGCTGGGTGAACGTCTGATTGCGTTTCGTGACAGCAAGGGCCGCTATGGTCTGATGGACGAATTCTGCGCCCACCGTGGCGTGTCGCTTTGGTTTGGCCGCAATGAAGAAGAAGGGTTGCGCTGCCCCTATCACGGCTGGAAATACGACTACACTGGCCAGTGTATCGAAGTCCCGTCAGAGCCCGAGGAATCCGGCTTCTGCGAAAAGATCAAACTGAAAGGCTATCCGCTGATTAAAGTGGGCGACATCTTGTGGACCCATATGGGCGATAAAGAAAACCGCCCGCCCGAACCGATATGGGAATTCGCCACTGTCCCAGCAGAGCAAACCTATTCATCTAAGCGCTGGCAGGAATGTAATTGGCTGCAGGCGATGGAAGGTGGTATTGATTCAAGCCACGTGTCCTTCCTCCACTCAGGCGGGCTCAAGACGGACCCGCTGTTTCGCGGCGCGAAAGGCAACAAGTACAATGAGAGCGATAAAAAGCCCGTGTTCGAAGTCGTCGAATCCGACGGTGGCTTGCACATCGGTGCGCGTCGCAATGCCGAAGACGGGCATTATTATTGGCGCGTAACCCCGTGGATCATGCCGTCCTTTACGATGGTCCCCCCGCGTGGCGATCATCCGATGCATGGGCACTTCTGGATTCCGATCGACGATCACAATTGCTGGGCGTGGTCGTTCGACTACCATCCAACCCGCGCGCTTTCACCTGAAGAGCGCAAAGCCATGCAAGACGGCTATGGCGTTCACAATCAATACGAGGCCCCGGGCAGTTTCCGTCCGCGTCAAAACAAGGACAATGATTACCTGATGGACCGCGAGGCGCAAAAGCGCGGCGACAGCTATTCGGGCATCTGGGGCATCGCGATGCAGGATGCCAGCTTACAAGAAAGCATGGGGCCGATTGTCGACCGGACGAAGGAAAACCTTGTGTCGACTGACAACGGCATCATCATGGCCCGCCACCGTCTGCGCAAAGCTGTCGTGGCCTTGCGCGACAAGGGTGTGCAGCCTCCCGGTCGGACGCCAGAACATCAGCTTGTCCGCTCTGCGGCCCGTGTGTTGCCACCCGAACAACCATTTGGCGATGTAATGAAAGAAGATTTGACTGCGCACCCCGGCGTCAAACAGACCTCGGTTTAGCGGATGCCACACGATCACGATGATATGTTTGAAGCCGACAACGCGACCCGCCCGGGTCGCGGGCCGGTGGATCATCCAACGATGTTGAGCAGTTGCGCGCGTGCGGCAACGGCTGAAGAAGCGCGTTTTCGTGTGCCGTACCCGAACTCATTGTCACGGACATCGCGTATTTTCGCGCTGGATCAGTCGGCGGCCGAAGCGATGTATGCAGTGACCGAAGACCCTTGGGACAACGCGCATTTCCTGACAGTCTTTGCCAATAGCCATGTGACGCCCGATACGGCCTCTGGCGATATCCCAATCAGTCACCCCAACGGCGCGGCAGCGTCCCTTGATGTAGAGCTGACGGGCGCGGATATCGTTGTTCTGCTTGCCACTGGTGGATCAAGCGAAGCCGCTGCAGAGGTGATTGCACGGGAATGCTTTAAACGGAAAATCACGTGCGCGGGTATTGCTTTGAAACGCGGTCCGCCCTCAGATAAAATGGAGAAAGTTGTGAATTCAATGCGTAAGTTCACTCGTGTTTTGGTTGTTGCCCAAGATGATGACTACATTCCAGCCATGCTAACGGCGTTACGCGCATGAGGTTCTTCGTCCCAACACTTGCATTTTTCACGCTCTTTGCGTTGCCTGCCTTTGCAGCTGATATTGCGGCTTTGGTGGCAGGAACGACCTTATCGTTTTTTGCTTTGGGCTTTGCTGTTGGTCTTGCGCATGCGCTTGACGCAGATCATGTCGCCGCCGTTGCAACGATGATGGAAAAAAGCGACAGTCGTCGCGGGATCATTTTGCGTGGTACGGCTTGGGGGCTGGGGCACACACTGGCGCTTTTCGTGATTTGTTCGGTGGTGTTGATGTTGGGTCTGACGATATCGGCTACTGTTGAATCCGCGCTAGAACTGACGGTTGGGATCATGATTGCCGGGCTTGGCCTGAGGGTGTTGTGGAAGCTGCGCCGCGAACGCATTCATATCCACGCCCATGCCCATGACGGGAAGCGCCACGTCCATGCCCATTCGCATGCAGGCGATCCTGATAGCCACAATGCCGCGCTGCATCGCCACGACCATACTGCTCGTGCAATGCTGCCAACGCTGGGTGTTGGGTTGATCCACGGCGCTGCTGGTTCTGCCGGATTGCTCGTGCTTGTCGTCGCAACGGCCCCATCTACGGCGCAGGCGATGCTTGCATTTGTGGTGTTTGGCGTCGGTTCCCTGGTTGGGATGACGTTGCTGACCGCGGTCGCCAGTTACCCGCTGGGGCGCATTCATCGTGGTGCGACCTGGATGCGCACTTCACTTGCGCTTAGCATCGGAGGGCTTGCCTGCCTTGTTGGTGGCGGCGTCGTTATTGACAGCTTGCATGGCCTTGGGGTCATGGGACTTTAGAAAGGATACTCCATGTGCGGAGAGATTGACGAACAAGTGGTTGTGGGCCAAGATTTGCGCGCCCGACTGAATAGTCTGACCTCGGGCATGGACCTGCCCAAACCCAGTGACAGCGGTGAAAATCCGGTGGACCTTGCCGATGCTGCGGGCCGTGGCGCTTATATGGAACGTATCTTCCGCGCAGGTCTGGCCAGATCGTTAGAGGATATCGAACGCGCCACAGATGACGAAAGCGTCGATGCTTTGGCTGCCCAAGCTATTGCCCTTGCCCGTTTGGCCGGTTTCCTTGCGGGGCAATTACCACCAGAGGCGGATTTGTTCCGTGCATTAATCGAAGCTGTATCCTCAGGTCACGCAGAACCACAAGAGCGGGCCCAAACGATCCGTCGCGCCCATGATCACCACCACGGGCATGCGAACGACCATCACCACTAAATCGGGGCAGATAGCGTGGACGTATTCGACTTTTTCAAAGACCCGGCTTGGCGCAAAGCGGTGGTCTTTATCGCCTTTGGAAAGAGTTTTTGGGGCTTTGCTGGCGCAGCCGTTGCGTTTGGGGTCTTGTGCTGGCTGATCAAGGGACCAGAAGAGGTCTGGGCCGCTTTAGACGAAGACCTTGGATTGCTGGTCGATCTGATGCCCCGTGTTGTTGTGGCCCTTTCCATCGCAGCACTGATCTGGGTGATGATGCCGCGCGAAAAAATGTCAGCGCTGGTTGGGACTGAATCCGGGATGCGCGGACTGATTATCGCGACGATTGCAGGCACCGTCACGCCGGGCGGTCCATCGTCGGCATATGCACTATTGGCTGCGGTTGCAGTGACGGGGGCGGATCGCGGGGCCCTTGTGGCCTATATCACCGCTTGGGCGACCTTGGGCTTGCAGCGCATTCTGATCTGGGACGTCCCCTTCATGGGAGCAGAGTTCGCTATGTTGCGCTTTGCCATCTGCATTCCGCTACCCATCATCGCCGGATTGATAGCGCGGCGCCTACCCTTCACCCTACAGATCAAAGGGGCAGAGACATGAGCACGGGTCTGCTGGTTCTGGTCATCTTGCTTGTCATTTTGGCAGGTCTTGCCGTGCAACAGAGGCAGGACGCAGGGCCAATCGCCCGGCGGTTCGTGGAACAATTCGCAATGTTGGTGCCGCGCATGTTGTTTGCGCTGATTGCGGCTGGCTTTATTGCCAAGCTGATCCCAAAAGAGGCAATCGCCAGCCTGCTGGGTGACGATGCTGGTCTTTTGGCCCTGCCCGTGGCCGTGGCCGCAGGTCTAATTGTGCCAGCCGGGCCAGTCATCGCTTTTGCTATTGCCGCGGTCTTTGCAAAATCTGGTGCCTCAGTACCAGCCTTGATCGCTTTCATCACGTCTTGGAGCATCTTCGCGGCCCACCGCATTCTGATCTATGAGGTTCCGTTGCTGGGCGCATCATTCCTGCGCATGCGGATCATATCCGCTATGGCAGTCCCGTTTATGGCGGGGGTCATTGCAATGATCGTCGGGTTAGTCACCGCCTTTGGGCAGCCATTGCTGACACAATAACTATTCGTCTGCAGGCGGTACCCAGAATTCTTCAAAACCTTCGGCAGGCTCCAACTGGTCAAACCAATCCAGACCGATCGCCTTCATGATCCGGCTGTTGCAGACCAGAACGCGGGCTTCGATATCGGACGTATTGACGCGCTTATGCGCAACATAAGGCGGTACATAAATGAAATCACCGGGACCCCAGTCATAAACCTTTGGCGTTGTCTCCCATGTCCATTCAAACTCGACCTTACATTCGAAATGCACGTCATAATGCAGATCTTGCCCGGTGCCTTCGATGACAAAGGCAATCTCTTCGGATAAATGGCGGGATGTGCCCGTCGCTTTGCCGGCAGCTATCATCTGCATGTAAATGTCGATGCAACATTCCTTGGTGTCCATGCGTTCATTGATAACATGCTTGATCAGCCCGTCCGCAGACCGCTCCATCGGCATTTCGTCCCATTTTACGATGTTCGAGCGGTTCCTGTATTCCGCACGGAACGCTTGGGATTCCTGAAGCGCATCTTTGTAGAACGACACCTCTGGACCGTTTGTTTTGGCCCGCTGCCGTTCGATGGCATCGGCAAAAGTTGATGGATCAATACTCATGTCAGTGTCATCCTATATATTGGTCGGCGGCAAATAGTCTTCGTGACCCGGAGCCGGCGTTTCCGGCGGGTATTCGACCATTTTCTGAAAGATCATATGCATGAACAAGAACAGCGGTTTCGCCTTGAGAACAAGGATCAGGCCCTCGTCGTCTGTGTCGTTCAGGTGCTGGTGTACACAGGCGTTCTCCACGATCAGCGCGTCACCCGTTTCCCAGTCGATCCGCCGGCCATCATGAATGTCGTGTCCCTTGCCTTTGAGCACAAAGAAGACTGCGGAATTCATGTGGCCGTGGGTCTGACCATAGCCCTTGGGTGAGAACACCTCGACATGCGCCTCAATCGCCTGCGCAATCCTGTTAGCCTGCGGGTTGACAGTTTTCTTGCCGTAGTGCTGCGGACCACCGTGCCATTTAAGATCGGTTGTCTTGTAGACACGCGGTTGGGAATAAAGCTCTTCCTTTAGCTGGCCGTAGGTGCCTTCAAGCGCGCGCACGAATGTCCGCTTCTTGGTCCAGCGTTCCCAGACAACTTTGCCGCTATTGTGCCCTTCGCCTGCCCCATCACTTGGTTCCGACATGGCGTGCCCTCCTTGGTTTCCTCAAAACGGTATCGCGACGGGGCGGTTCCCGTCAATGGTACGCCGTTCCGGATGGCAGAACAGGTTTCAGCCCGAAGAAACAACGTCTGAAATCGGGCGCCCTTTGATTTTCTGACCAAGGTAATCGGCCTCATCCCGGTAAAGCAGCGCCGTGACCTGCTCAGGCCCCAGCCGTTTGACCAGCTGATCTACTGCCCCGAACAATGGCAGGGTCAGCCCCGCCTGCTGGCTGAGGTCAAGCACCACATCCATATCTTTCTCGTGCCAGGTGAAACGTGTGCTGTCCCACCGTTCGAGCGTCGTATTGCGCGCAGGGCATTTCAATAGTGTCTCGCGCATGACTTGCGCGTCTATGCCACAAGCTTTCGCCAAGGACAGGGTTTCATAATTTGCCACACAGGCGGCCCAATGCATCATGTTGTTACACGACTTACCCAACTGCCCGGTGCCGACCGGCCCCATATGTTCCACGCTGCGGCTGTAGGACATAAGAACTGGCGTGATTTTGGCGACATCTTCGGATGTTCCGCCGCATAGCGACACCAGGTCACCATCAATTGCGCCCTTCAAGCCATAGCACACTGGTGCATCTACAAATCCGATGCCTTGTGCCGCGCAGTCCGCGTTCAGCGTAATCATTGTTGCGGGGTGATTGGTGGCGGCAACGACAATCGCTTGACCCTCTTTTGATCCTACATCAAGCAGCGCGCTGACAACACTGCGCGATTGATCGTCCGTGCTGACGACGACAATCACGACCTCACATCTGGTTGCGATATCGCCCAGCGTATCAGCGGCTGCGACATCCCCAACAGCGGCAGCAGCCAACATTGTGGAATCTGTATCATAGGCCAAAACCGCATGCCCCGCCTTTGCCGCGTGACTGGCCATCGCAGCGCCCATGGCACCAACGCCGACGAAACCTACATCCATTATCATTCCTCCTGATATCCACATCCTAAGCAAACGAAGTCACAAGGAGTGAGACAACCAAGGCCCACCGCGAATTCCTTTATATGGAACGTCGATCCACTGTAGGTTTGCGAGTGAGCGACCCCTCCCCTAGGATCATCTCAGATGCGCAAGCTTTGCTTTCTGGGATGAAAACCAGAAAACAGAGACGACTAACCCCCGAGGGCCAGACATGACAAAACTACCGCTGACCATTGCCACCACGGATTATGACCACTTCCGCGATATTCGCACCGGAGCGGTCACCCCCGAAGGAATTGATCTGAATTGGTTCCTGCTCGGCCATCATGAATGTTTCGCCCGGATGACGGCAAATCGCGAATTTGATATGTCAGAGATGTCATTCGCCAAATTCTCGGCCCAAGTGACCCGCAAGGACAGCGATTTAATCGGGTTGCCGGTGATTTGTTCGCGGCTATTTAGGTTTTCGTCATTTTATGTGAACAAGAAATCCGGCATCAAGCGGGTCGAGGATTTATACGGCAAGACCGTCGGCAGCCCCGAATGGGCCCATTCCGCCGCCGTCTGGATGCGCGGCTGGATGCAGAATGACGTCGGCATGGATATGTCGAAAATCAAATGGGTGCAGGCAGGGGCCAATGCGCCTGGGCGCGAGGAAAAGGTTGAATTGAACCTGCCCGACGGGATCGAAATTGCCCGGATCAAAGACAAATCATTGTCCGAAATGCTGGCATCTGGCGACTTGGACTGCGCCATCATCGCCCGCCCGCCGACATGTTTCTTGGAAAACCACCCTGATATCGTGCGTCTTTTCCCCAATTTTCTGGAGTTGGAAGAACAGCAGTATGCCGACACCGGTGTCTGGCCGATTATGCATATTATCGCGATGAGGAAATCCGTCCATGACGCCCACCCTTGGGTGGCACGCAACATGTTCAACGCCTTTGAGGAATCCAAACGCCGCAGCGTCGAACGCCTTCTTGATCCAGCCGTGTCGCGATATCCGCTGGCGTGGCTTTCCTCATACGGTCGCAAGATGCAGGGCGTGTTTGGCAAGGACCCCTTCCCCTTTGGCGTCGAGGCAAATCGCAAAACATGGGAGATGATGGGCCTATACACCTTCCAACAAGGCATCGCACACCGCCAGTTTGAACCAGAGGAAATATTCCCCGCCAGTGTCACGACAAAGGTGGTGATCTGATGCCCAAGACAGGTGGACCCGTTACAGCAGATCGCATAGCAGATGTCGCCGCAGCCGCCCGTATCCTTGCCGCCCGCGGTGTGGTTGATGGCTTTGGCCATGTGTCGATGCGCCACCCCGACGCCCCTGATCGTTACCTCATGTCACGTGCCCTTGCCCCTGCCCTTGTGACGCCCAGCGATATCGTCGAATACGACCTTGAAAGTGAGGCCTGTGATCCGGCCGCGCCAAAAGGCTTTCTTGAACGCTTTATCCATGGCCAGATTTACAAAGCCCGCCCCGATGTCTGCGCCGTCGTGCACAGCCATTCGCCGTCGGTCATTCCCTTTGGCCTGACAAAAACCCCGATGCAGGCCTGCTTTCACAACGCGGCGTTTTTGGCACAAGGCGTCCCAGTCTTTGACATTGCCTACGATCATGGCGCAACCGACATGCTGGTGTCGGACAACGACAAAGGCGTAGCACTGGCCGAATGCCTGTCGGACAAGCCCGTCGCATTGATGCGGGCACATGGGTCTGTTGCCTGCGGCCCATCGCTCGAAGTTGCGGTGTTCCGCGCGGTCTATACCGAAGTCAGCGCACGGGTGCAGCATTGGGCGCTTGCCCTGGCCGAGGACGGTGAAGAACTGGCGACTTTGTCGAAAGAGGAAGGTGTGCTGGCCGATGTCCCAAACCAGACGGCAGGTCTACGAGCGTGGGATTTGTGGCGCGCCGAAATTCGCGAACGGGCGGGGTGGTAAAAATGGCTGATAAAGACGATCTGGCCTTGTGCTTGCGGATGCTCGAACACCAAGGAATCATAGACTACAATGGCCATGCATCGATCCGATGTGAAGCTGGAATGCTCATCAATGTCGGCAGTTCACAGCGCAGCCGCCTGACCGCAGATCACATTTGCACGATTGATTTGGACGGTAATCTGATCGAAGGAAAGGGCAAACCGCCGCTTGAATTTCACCTGCATGCGGGCATCTACAAAAGCCGGCCAGAGGTCAAAGCCATCATCCACGCACATCCGCAATGGTCGACCTATCTGACGATGACAGGCCACGACTATCTGCCCGTCTTTGCGCAAGGGACGCTGGTCCATCCGGTGCCAGTGCTGGACACGCCAGATTCCATTAATTCGCCAGAAATGTCGGCAAGGCTTGGTGGCGTGATGGGCGACCGCCCTGCCGCGCTGATGAAATCCCATGGCGCGGTGACCGTGGGCGCACACATCAAAGAAGCCTTCGTTCTTATTAATTACCTCGAAGAAAATGCGCGTCGCCAGTACATGGCGCTCCAGATCGGTTCGCCATACGCCTTCAACGCCGCTGAAAGCGAAGCCGCCCATAAGAAGCTTTGGAACCAAGGATTGTTCCAGCGCACATGGGATCATTTTGCAGCCAAGTTAGAGGACGCATGAACAATCAACGCTATCACCTGATCGGGGTCATGGGCTGGCCCGTCATGCATTCACGCTCGCCCATGATGCATAATTACTGGTTCGACCAAACCGGCCTTCCGGGGAGATATGTTTATTTTCCATTACCTCCCAAAGGGTTACCGGCAGCGCTCCACGCCCTGCCTGCGTTAAATTTCGCGGGCTGCAACCTGACGATCCCGCACAAGCTACAAGCGATGGAAATCGTGGATGAGGTCGATGACGTTGCCCGCAAGATTGGTGCGATCAGCTGCGTGGTTGTGCGCAAGGATGGCTCGCTTTGGGGCACCAACAATGACTGGCTCGGGTTTCTGGGCAACCTGAAACAATCCGCTCCGCACTGGCGCGGTGACGCTGGACCTGCGACCGTTATTGGCGCAGGCGGTGGATCGCGGGCCGTGTGTCATGCGCTTTTGACCGAAGGCGCGCCCGAAGTGCGGCTGGTCAATCGCAGCCCTGAGCGGGCCGAAAAGCTGGCCCACGATATTGGTGGGCCGATCACAGTTCTGCCCTGGGACAAACGTCACGCTGCCCTTGAAGGTGCTGCGACAGTCGTGAACGCAACCAGTCTGGGAATGGTCGGACAACCGCCGCTTGATTTGCAACTAGACGCGCTCAACCGCGATACCGTTGTCGCTGACATTATTTATACCCCGCTTGAAACGCCCTTCCTTGCCGCGGCACGCGCGAGGGGCAACATCACTGCGGGTGGTTTGGGGATGCTTTTGCACCAAGGCCCCCCGGCTTGGAAATTATGGTTTGACCTGACGCCGACGGTCACCCCCGAACTGCGGGCAATGATGGAAGCCAGCATCGCAGGCAACGCATAGGAGACAGTAATAATGACCACAACAGATGATCTAATCGTAGGCCGCATGCTAATTGGCGGCCAACTTGTCGAA
>JABITU010000282.1 GCA_018668195.1 Tateyamaria sp.
AACTGTCCGAAGCGGGACTGGTCGACGAGGTCGAACTGCATGTAATTCCGGACGACCACGGCAGCTTCGAAGTCGGCCCGTTCGAAATCACCTATCTTCCGCTTGCGCATTCGATCGCCGAGGGAAATGCGCTGCTGATCGACACGCCGCACGGGCGCATTTTCCACACCGGCGACTGGAAGCTCGACGAAGACCCCATCATCGGCGAGCCGACGACCGAGGCAGAGCTGACCGAGATCGGCGACGAGGGCGTGCTCGCGCTGGTCTGCGACAGCACCAATGTTTTCAATCCCGCGCCCAGCGGATCCGAAGGCGCGGTCCACAAGGGGCTGCTCGAAGAAGTCCAGCGGCATGCGGGCAAGCGCGTGCTGGTGACGACCTTCGCCAGCAATGTCGCGCGGCTGCAGACGCTGGGCGATGTCGCACGCGAAACCGGGCGTCAGGTGTGCGTTGCAGGGCATTCGCTCGACCGCATCATCGAGGTGGCGCGCACTGGCATTCCGATCCTGATGGTCGAACAAAATGCCCGTCAAGCGCTCGAGATTGCAGACAAAGGCTATGTTTTGGTGCAGGGGCGCAATGCGTATACAGGGACAGGCAAGGAATTGCTCGCTGACCCGGAAGTGCGCAAGAGCTTCCTTGGGGGATGACGATGATGAGAAGAGATTTTGGCGCCAATAGGGCGTATCATGGGCCGCTCGCTGACACAGTGGTGCAAACGCATGATGACTGCGGCACCGAGAGGCCAAAATTCGGTGGCTGTTGTGGCCTATGCGAGGGTTGGCAATGATCGATTTTCTCAACGCTCTGGTGGCTCTTTCAAATTTCGTTTTGATCCCTGCCATCGCCTACGGATCGCAGCTGGCGCTTGGCGCGCTTGGTGTCACGCTGATTTATGGCATCCTGAGGTTCTCCAACTTCGCCCATGGTGACACGATGGCCTTCGGCACGATGGCCACGATCCTGATCACATGGGGCTTTCAGAGTCTCGGCATAAGCGCCGGGCCTTTGCCAACGGCCCTCCTCGCCTTGCCCTTCGGGATCATCTGTTGTGCACTTTTTGTGCTGGCAACAGACCGGAGCATTTATCGTTCTTACCGCAACCAAAAGGCGAAACCCATCATCTTCGTAATGGTGTCCCTTGGTGTCATGTTCATTATGAATGGACTCGTTCGCTTTATCATTGGCCCTAACGATCAACGCTTTTCAGACGGCGAACGCTTCATCATTTCGGTGCGGGAATTCAAAGCGCTGACCGGGCTTAAGGAAGGTTTGGCGATCAAGACAACGCAGGGGCTGACCGTGGTTACAGCCGTCATTGTGGTGGTACTGCTCTTTTACTTTCTGAACCGCACGCGCACGGGCAAATCCATGCGCGCCTATTCCGATAACGAAGATCTGGCGTTGCTGTCGGGCATCAACCCTGAACGAGTTGTTCTGGTCACATGGTTAATTGTAGCTGCAATCGCAACGGTCGCGGGCGTGCTCTATGGTCTCGACAAGTCATTCAAACCTTTTGTTTACTTCCAACTGCTGCTGCCGATCTTTGCTTCGGCCATTGTCGGTGGTCTGGGCAATCCCCTGGGTGCCATCGCGGGTGGGTTCACCATCGCCTTTTCTGAGGTGATGATCACCTATGCTTGGAAAAAAGTGGCCGGCTATGCCCTGCCTGACGCGCTGGCGCCCGACAGCCTGGTCCAGCTTTTGTCGACAGATTATAAATTTGCCGTCAGCTTTGTGATCCTGCTAATTGTGCTTTTGTTCAGGCCCACAGGGCTATTCGCGGGGAAATCCGTATGACCGATACCACACGCAACTTCATCTACTTTACTGGCATTGCAGCGCTGATCGTCGGCACGGGACTAATGACCTCTTGGAACCTTGCCATTACGATCATGAATTTTGGTCTGATCTCGGCCATTATGGCGCTTGGTGTGAACCTGCAGTGGGGCTTTGCCGGACTGTTCAATGTTGGCATCATGGGGTTTGTCGCCCTAGGGGGGCTTGCCACAGTACTCATATCCATGCCGCCGGTTGATGAGGCTTGGTCTGCTGGTGGGCTACGGGTGGTTCTAGCGCTGGTGCTCGGCGCGGCCACCATCGTTGGGGCAATCCTTGCGTACAATGCCCTGCCCAAAGGCCGGGTGCGCACTGTGGGGATGATCGCGCTATTGATAGCCGGCTTTTTCATATATCGCGCAGTTTTCGACGGCGGGGTGCACGCGGTCGAGGCGGTCAACCCCGCAAATGCTGGCTACCTTGGTGGTCTTGGCCTGCCGGTTCTGTTGGCATGGCCAGTAGGTGGGGTTTTGGCCGCAGGAGCAGCTTGGATCATAGGCAAGACAGCACTTGGCCTGCGCTCTGATTACCTTGCCATCGCGACGCTTGGCATTGCCGAGATTATCATCGCAATTCTAAAAAACGAGGATTGGCTCGCACGTGGGGTAAAGAACGTGGTTGGTCTGCCTCGGCCCGCGCCGTACGAGATTGATCTGCAAAACAGTGCAACCTTCGTTGAGCGCGCAGCCAGCCTTGGTATTGACCCCGTTACGGCATCAACCCTGTGGGTCAAAACCATCTATGCAGGCCTGTTCACCGTTGTGCTAATCGTCCTGTTCATGCTTGCCCAACGCGCCCTGCACTCTCCTTGGGGTCGCATGATGCGTGCCATTCGCGACAATGAAGTCGCGGCAGAGGCCATGGGCAAAGATGTCACCGCGCGGCATTTGCAGGTCTTTGTCTTAGGCTCCGCCATCTGCGGCATCGCCGGCGCGATGATGACCACGCTGGACGGGCAGTTGACGCCTGGTACATACCAACCGCTGCGCTTTACCTTTCTGGTTTGGGTGATGGTGATTGTTGGCGGATCGGGCAACAATCTGGGCGCGGTTCTGGGCGGATTCCTGATTTGGTGGCTCTGGGTGATGGTAGAACCGATCGGGCTATGGTTCATGCAGCTTGCGACCATGGGCATGGCCGAAGGCAACTGGCTTCGCGATCACTTGTTAGACTCGGCGGCGCACATGCGGCTGCTCACTATGGGTCTGGTTTTGCTGCTGGTGCTTAGGTTCAGCCCCAAAGGACTAATACCCGAGCGATAACAGCGCAGTTCCGCAAAGTATAAACGCTCAGGTCAAAATCTGTTGTTGCTACGCACCAAGGTCTTACACATGTAAAAAAGCATCGTACCGTAAAATTCTGTCTGGCTGGACAGTATTGGCTGGGCGCGTTACGGATTTGCAACGAACTGCGCAGCTTTGGGCAAGTAAAATACCCGCTGAATTGACCGAGCTGAAATCGCGAACTGAACCAGCTAAGGAACTGAAAGGCTACTTAAATATGATCGTAATTGCAGCCGCCCTGTTGGGCGCATTGATTGGCGGCCTGACCGCGCGCAAACGCGGTGGCAACCGGTTGGACATCGCCCAGTACGCGGCAGGATACGCAATGGCGTTCATTGTGGTTGGGCTGATCGCCACCGTGATCATAGACCGGGTATTGAGCGTCTGATATGTTCATTCCTTTTTTCGAGAGCCTGAGAAAGAATGGCGTTCCCGTCAGCCTGCGCGAATTCCTCGCGTTTCTTGATGGTATGCATGCAGGTCTGGCGATTTATGATGTCGAAGCGTTCTATTTTCTGGCGCGCACCAGCATGGTCAAGGACGAGCGAAACATCGACAAGTTTGATCGTGCCTTTGCCGCCGCTTTCGAAGGATTGGAGCAGATTAGCATAGATCAGGTGCTTGAAGCTGTAGATATCCCGCAGGAATGGCTGGAGAAACTGGCCGAAAAGCACCTTAGCGAAGAAGATCGCGCCGAAATCGAAGCTTTAGGAGGCTTTGATAAGCTCATGGAAACGCTTAAAAAACGTCTAAAGGAGCAAAAGGGTCGTCATCAGGGCGGCAACAAATGGGTCGGCACGGCGGGGACTTCGCCCTTTGGGGCCTATGGCTACAATCCCGAAGGGGTGCGCATCGGCCAGGACAAATCGCGCCATCAGCGCGCAACCAAGGTCTGGGACAAACGCGAGTTTAAGAACCTCGATGATACGGTCGAGTTGGGCACACGGAACATCAAGGTGGCTCTTAAGCGGTTGCGCCGTTGGGCCCGCGACGGCGCAAATGATGAGTTGGACCTGAATGGTACCATTCGCGCGACAGCCGAGCACGGCTACCTTGATGTCAAAACCCGCCCCGAGAGGCGCAATGCCGTCAAGGTTTTGCTATTTTTCGACATTGGCGGCAGCATGGACCCCCATGTAAAAATCGTAGAAGAGCTTTTTTCGGCTGCCAAATCTGAATTCAAGCACCTTGAACACTTCTATTTCCACAACTGCCTGTACGAAGGCGTATGGCGCGACAATCGTCGCCGTTGGGATGCGCAGACCCCAACCCACGAGGTTTTGCGCACCTACGGTCCTGATTATAAATGTATATTTGTCGGTGACGCCAGCATGTCACCCTATGAAATAGCGTATCCTGGCGGTGCGAACGAGCACTGGAATGCAGAAGCAGGTCAGGTGTGGCTGGCGCGCGCGCGAGATCAGTGGAAATCCAACCTCTGGATTAACCCAGTGCCCGAGAAATATTGGGGCTACACGCATTCGATTCAGATGATCCAAGAGGTTTTCGGCGCAGATGCAATGGTCCCCATGACACTCGAGGGATTAAGCCGAGGCATGAAGACGCTAACCCATTAACGGCAAGATCAGGTCTGAGCAGCCTTATGGAGATAATGGTTGTTCACTGCAACGTTTGCGCACAAAGTGCCCATATGTCGTCAGCACCCGTATTCCCAATTGATCCGGCAAGTTTTTATTCCGACCCCTACCCGACACTTGCACAAATGCGCGCAACAGCCCCAGTGTGTTTTGTGCCAGAACTCGGGGCCAATTTGTTCACCCGCCGCGACGACATTTTTGAGCAGGAAAAGCGGATCGATGTCTTTTCCAGTCACCAACCCGACGGGCTTTTGACCAAGGTCATGGGCTCGAACATGATGCGCAAGGATGGTGCCTCCCATATGGCCGAGCGCAAGGCGCTTTTTCCAGCGCTTAGCCCCCGCACGGTGCGAAACGTACTGGCCCCGCAATTTCACGAGATCGTGCAAGGTCATATCGACCAGATCAAGCCGCTGGGTCATTGCGATCTCGTGACTCAGTTTGCCATGCCTGTTTCTGCCGATGCGTTGCGCATTATGACAGGTTTGACGAATATGGCCGCCGCCGAAATGGATGCCGCAAGCCAGGCCATGTTGAACGCAGCCGCCAATTATCTGGCCAACCCACAGATTGATACGCACGGCCATGCCGCTGCCGCGCAAGTCCTCAGGTTAATACAGGACCGCCTGCCAATTTTACGGGCGGCCCCCGATCAATCAATCATTTCGGTGCTTGATCAGGCGGGCCTGTCTGTAGACGAAATAGCAGGCAACGTGCGCGTGATCATCGGCGGTGGGCAGAATGAACCGCGCGATGCGATTGCTGGTACAGCCTGGGCCCTGCTCGCACATCCCAATCAATATACAAGGATCACTGAAGGCACCTGTGATTGGTCCGCAGCGTTCAACGAATATACAAGGCTCGTGGCACCCATTGGCATGTCCCCACGGCGGGTTGCGAGGTCTGAACACCTCTGTGAAGTCACCTTTGAGCCAGACGATTTAATCTTTTTCATGTTCGGATCCGCCTGTCGGGATGAGGCGTATTTCGAAGATCCCAACCGCTTTGACATCACTCGTGACACCGGCCCGGCCATTCCCTTTGGCGCAGGTCCGCATTTTTGTGCAGGCGCGGCCGCCTCACGGAGCCTGATCGCCGATCATGCGCTGCCGATGCTTTTTGATCAATTACCGGGCCTTTCACTTGCGGGTAACGTGCCGTTCTCGGGATGGGCATTTCGCGGCCCGACCCATGTGCCTGTCTCATGGGAGACCTAAGCTGGCAGCTTTTCATCACTTCTGTACAAGGTCCAGCTTGCCGATGGCCCTTTTTAACGCCATATCAGCGCAATGATTAAAGCGACCCCAATTTTACTGGCCCTGCTTTACGGGCTTGTCATGTACCGATTTTCCGTTTGGCGCACCTCTCGCGAGCTGGACGCGCAATCAACCGAACTCGCGGATCCGATGTTGCGTCAGATGTGCAACCAGCTTGCAGGCGCGCTGGAAATCGAAAATATCAAGGTCCACATTTACGAAATTGAGCCGGTCAACGGCCTCGCCGCCCCTGATGGCCGCATTTTTATCACGCGGGGATTCTACGACAAGTTCCGCCAAGGCGCAGTGTCAGCATCCGAAATGGCAACTGTGATTGCGCATGAACTGGGCCACGTTGCTCTTGGTCACAGCCGTCGGCGGATGATCGACTTTTCGGGCCAAAATGCACTTCGCACCGCCTTGGCAATGATATTGTCCCGATTTCTTCCCGGTGTCGGCGTCTGGATCGCAAACGGTTTGACCACTCTGCTGGCCGCGCGCCTATCCCGCAAAGACGAATATGAAGCAGATTCCTATGCCGCAGCACTGCTGACCAAGGCCGGGATCGGAATTGGGCCGCAGATCTCATTATTCCACAAGCTCGAGGCTCTCACGCAGTCGAATGCTGGCCGAGCGCCCGCTTGGTTGCTCAGCCATCCTAAAACAGTCGAACGCGTCAAAGCACTGGAGGCCTTACAGGCAAAGTGGCGTATTCAAGGCTAGACCCCGGCCCGCTCGATCGTTTTGCCAAATCGTGGCAACCGCACTTTTTTCATCAAGGCACGCATTGTCCAATCATCGCCGGACAGACGCCTAGCCTCGGCCAACACAGACTGGGCTACCGGGATAACACGCTCTGGCTGAGCTTCGGCGCAGCCTTGCAAATAACCATCAGGATCAACGCGCACCAATCCCTCTTCGGTCAGGATGTTGCGGGGAAAATCCTTGGCATTGACGGTCATGATCGCGTCTGAAGATCCCGCAATGGCCGCTGCCAGCACATGCAAATCTCCGGGGTCAGGCAACCAAAGACGCGCCTCCAACGCGACTGGATAGCGGATTTCTGCGTTTGGCCAGCCAGCGTTTAATATTGCAATTTCTCCCCGCGCATGCGTTTCGGCTTCAGGTCCCAGCTTTGCGGCGGCGCGCGCCCATTCTTCAAGAATGCGAGGAGACCATTGAGGCGTAAATAGCCCGGCACGGGCCACACCCAAAACGACTTCGCGCATCACCGTTGGGTAAAGCACATTTGCGTCGATCATGACCCTCACAGTCGGAAGAACAACGTTTTCAGATAGCCGCTTTCGGCCAACTGCGGAAGCAGGGGGTGATCGGCCCCGGCAAATCCCGTGTGGATTAACGCTTGTTGCCGCCCTGCCCGTCCAATCCCACGCACACAGGCAGTGCGAAATTTCGCCAGATCCGCCGCATGTGAACAGCTGCACAAGCCCAGAATGCCGCCTTCGGCCACCAGCGGCGCGGCCAGTCTCGCGATCCGCTCATAGGCACGTAACCCGGCATCCAGCGCCGAGCGCGCCGGCGCAAAAGCCGGAGGGTCACAGACCACAAGGTCGAATTTATCGCCAGAATCGTTCAAAGCCTGCAAAACAGAAAACGCATCGCCGTGCCGCGCTTCGAACTGTTGCTCGGCGCCCATAGCGACCGCCCCCTGCCGCGCAAGCGCCAGCGCAGGCTCAGATCCATCCACACAAAGTGTCGATACAGCACCACCCGCAAGGGCTGCCAAACCAAATCCACCCACATGCGAGAAAACATCCAAAACGCGCGCGCCACCGGCCACCGATTTGGCAAAAGCGTGGTTGGGGCGTTGGTCATAAAACAGGCCCGTTTTCTGCCCCTCCAAAACGTCAGCCATGTAAGTGGCCCCGTTCATCGAGACAGCGATCGGTTCATCAACTTCTGTCCCAATCAGTGTGGCACTGACATCGTCCAGCCCTTCCAGCGATCGCGCACGACCACCCGAATTCTTAAGCACACGGGTCGCGCCTGTAACTTCGGCGGCAGCAGACGCCAACATGTTGATCAGCCCATCAGCCCAGGCCGCATTTGGTTGAATCACCAAAGTGTCACCGAAGCGGTCAATCACCACCCCCGGCAATCCATCAGCCTCGGCATGGATCAATCGGTAGAACGGCGCATCAAACAGACGGTCCCGCAGGGCCAAAGCACGGCGCAGTCGTGAGACAAACCAAGTGTGATCCACTTCGGCCTCGATATTCGCATCAAGCATCCGAACAAAAATCTTGGACGCTGGATTTACCGCGGCCAAACCCAAAGGATTGCGATTTTCATCTTCCAGCACGACCAGCGTACCAGCCACTAGCGCCTTGGTTCGGCGGTCTGTGACGATCTCGTTGGCATAGGCCCAAGGAAATCCATGGCGAATCCGGCGTGCATCAGTTTTTGGGCGCATACGCACATGAGGGCGGGTCGTCGAAGACGAGAGTGAGGGAGTTGTCATAGGGCCTTGCTGTAGATTGTTCGCGCGCTTAGTGAAAGATCAGAATTGGGACACAGTCCCGCCGGTCCTTAGCATGGGATACCCCCCGAACCATCGGCCCTAGTCGTTCAGCGACGGAACAGTTCTGGAAACAAGTCGACAAACCGCATCTTTGCAGCCAAGCAAATATCGCTCGTAAGCTAGGCGGATATCGGTACCGATAACCCAATTTGGGAGATTTCCCAAGTGCATTGGCCTGTCAGTTTGGCCGGTTACGCGATCGCCATCCACCGCGTCTGCGCGGCTTTGTCAGAGTTGTCTGCCCTTCCTGTAACACCTGTGTCATCGGGTGATCAGGGTGCCCATAGCAGTAGTGTTCCAGCAAATGGGTCAGCGTTTCAACTGCGTCCCGACCGTCCGCAAGACTAAGCGCCCAATCAAGAAAGATTGTGCGGCATTCCGGTTTTGTGATGCCCTCGATGCGGTATGCCTCAAAAATAAGGCCTTTGGGATCGTTTTGATCGCCTTTTTTCTTCATGAATTATTGCCTCTTGTTGGCTGACCTATGGCGCATGCGATAATTTTGGCGGCGCGCGCGCAAAGCACTGTCAGTTGTTCTTGTGCATCCTGAATGGTTTGGGTGCCCACTGCGCGCATCAGGATCGCTTGCCCCCCCGCACCTAGATCTTGCGCCGTGATTTCCCCTGTACTTAACAACCTTGTCGCCATCTGAACACGCCACAGCGTGGCATAGAAATGGATAAGCGCTGCTGCGTCTGATGCGCCGAACAGACCTGCGGCAACTGCGCATTCAAGCCCAGTCTTCACGTCCCGCTTCGGCGAACCACACAGCACCAGACCCGCTTGCGACAGCAGTTCGATATCCTGCATGCGGCCGGGTCCCATCTTAGCATCCCAAACACCAGACGGAGACTTGGCAACAGCAATCCTGTCGCGCATATCACGCAAGTCCGAGCAGACGGAAGCGACGTTTCGGGGGCGCGCAATAATGCTTTGCCGCAAGTTTTCTATGTCCTGCATCAGGTTCGGCGGGCCCGCGATACAGGTGGCGCGGCTCAGGGCCAGATGTTCCCAAAGCCACGCGTCTTTTTCATGATAGCTCTGGAAAGACGCCCAACTGGTCGCCACTGGCCCTTGGCTACCTGACGGGCGCAGGCGCATATCTGCCTCGTAAAGCCGGCCCTGTGCGGTTTGCGTTGTGACAGCGGTGATCATCGCCTGCGTCAGGCGCGCATAATAGGGACGTGTGAGCAAGCTGCGTGGGCCGTCAGATTGTTCGACATTTTGAGGGTCGTAGATCACAATGAGATCAAGGTCGGATTGCGGCGTCAACAGGCCTACCCCCAAACTGCCCATGCCCAGTATCACAGCACCTTTACCCGGCGGCGGCCCATACCGACGGGCAAAATTCGCCTGAACTTCTGGCCAGAGCGCAGACAAAGCGGCCCGCGCCAGATCGGCATATTGCACTCCGGCCTCAAGTGCATCGGTCAGACCGCGCAAGTGATGCACGCCGATCCGGAAATGCCACTCTTTGACCCAAATTCGGATGACATCAAGCTTGGCCTCGTAATCGTCTTCGGCAGCAAGGCGCGCAGCAGCATCGGTTTGCAAACCCGTTTTCCCTGGCCAACTGGCAAAAAAGCTGCCTCCGATAACAGCATCCAGAACGCTCGCATTGCGTGACAGGTAATGCGCCAATGCCGGCGACGTTCCAACGATATCAATCAGCAGGTCGACAAGGGACGGGTTTGCCTCGAACAAAGAAAAAAGCTGCACACCGGCAGGTAGGCCAGACAGAAACCCGTCAAAGGCGGCAATCGCTTCGGTGGGTTTGGCCGTATCAGACAAACGCGCAATAAGAATCGGTTCGATCCGTTCAAAAAGTGCGGCAGCGCGCGAGCTGCGCAAGGCGGGATAACTGCGCCAGCGGGCCTGCATGGCCGGGTAAATGCCCAGAGATTTGGGCACAGCTGCGGTTGGGTTTGGGGCAAAAAACCCTTCGGTTTCGCCATGCACCTCGACCAGCCGCGACCTGAGTTTATCCTCAAGCGTCGTGCGGTCCAAATCCATCATCGCCGCAAGCCGATCAAAGCCTTCGTCTGATCTGGGCAAGCTGTGGGTCTGAGCATCCCCCACCATTTGCACCCGGTGTTCCACCGTGCGGGCAAATCGGTAGTGATCCGTAAGGCGCGCTGACAGATCATGCGGAAGCCACTTTTTTTCGGCAAGCTGCTTAAGACCGCTAACTGTGCCCCGCGCCCGAAGATCGGGATCACGTCCACCGGCGATCAATTGCCGGGTCTGGGTGAAAAACTCGATCTCTCGAATCCCACCACGACCCAGTTTCATATTATGGCCAGGCAAAGTGATTGGTCCGCCAGTGCCTTTATGTGCACGAATAGCCAACCGCATGTCATGAGCGTCTTGAACGGCCGCGAAATCGAGGTGACGGCGCCATACAAAAGGGCTTAGGATATCAAGAAACGCATCGCCCGCCGCGATGTCGCCCGCGCAAGAGCGCGCTTTAATAAAAGCAGCGCGTTCCCACGTCCTGCCCAGACTTTCATAGTAACGTTCGGCCGCGCCCACCGACAGCACCACCGGGTTAACTGCAGGATCGGGTCGCAGGCGCAAATCTGTACGAAAGACATAGCCGTCTTCGGTCAGATCGCTAAGCGTGGCGCACATATCCTGCACTGCCTTGACACAAGCACGCCGCACCTGAGGGAAATCATCCGGCGCGTGCCGCGTCTCGTCAAAAAGGCAAATAAGATCGATGTCAGATGAATAATTCAACTCATCCGCGCCCATCTTTCCCATCGCCAACACGAACAATCCAACGTCAGTCTTGGGCAGATTGCCGCGCTTTGCTTGTGCAGCAAGCGCCGCCGACAAGGCCGCGTTGCAAGCCATGTCCGCCAGCCTTGTGAGCGCTGTGGTCACCTGCTCAAGGCTCCATGCTCCGGCAAGATCAGCCAGCCCCGCCAGCAGCGCAACCCGCCGTTTAGCGCGTCGCAACTGCGGCTTAAGGTCGGGCACGTCTGGATCTGGTGGCACCATGAGCGCCAACAAGGCATCATCCGGCGCCTCTAACGCTTGTGGCAGCCACTGCGCTTCTTTATGTATCAGACCGGCCAAATATGGGCTGCACCCTGCAGCGCCCTGGATAAGCACGCGCAGGTCCCCGGTCACCTCGGGCACCGCACGCGCAGCATCTGAGCCGCGTTCGATGTCAAAGGGGCGCGGAACCCGGATCATATTGGCGACAATGCTCATAGAGTTCACTTTCAAAGAAACAGCCACCCTTCGTCAATGGGTCACACATGCGCCAAACATCGAAACACTCCGCCCTTACGACCACTTGATCAGCATTTAGCATATGCACAATGACAATTTATGTAAAAAAGATTCACATAGCCCTTGAATTTGCGCGACTGAAGGCAAATATTCCATGATGTGAATGGTATTCACATTAAAATTTATCATC
>JABITU010000283.1 GCA_018668195.1 Tateyamaria sp.
AAGATAGGCAATGCGCTGATTGGCGGCTTTAACGGGGTCACCTCACCGCCACTGAATTTGCCATGGAATACCTCGTCCTTTCTGTTTCCGGAACATGTGTTCTATGTTGCCATGGCGGCCCTTATCCTTTCCTATGTCTTTTGTGGCTGGCTGGTAAACACTCGTTTTGGGCGGGTCTGCGCGGCTATTCGCGAGAATGAACTGCGCAGTGAACTACTGGGATACGACTCGCGCCTATACAAGCTTGGCATCTTTACTATCGCAGCCGGTATAGCGGCGATTGGGGGGGTGTTGTTTTGCAATGGCGTGGGGCGGATCACTCCGGATGTATTCAACCTCTACAACGCGGCCCTCACGATCATCTGGGTGATCGTCGGCGGGCGCGGCACGCTCATCGGACCGATTGCCGCGACATTTGGCCTGTTCTATCTGACCTCCGCTCTTGGAGGGCAATCGGTACTTAACAACAATCTTGTGCTGGGTATTATCCTAATCTTCTTTGTTCTGCTGGTGCCCAAGGGTGTGGCCCCCACCGTGACAGATTGGTTCACCAAACGCCGCAAGCCCGCGCACAACAGCCGCCGTCGGCGCAGGCAGGGGCGCAGTACATGAGCCGCAAACGCGACAAGCGCGAGGTCATCGTCGAGACCCGAAATCTGGCAATGCATTTCGGCGGCGTGCGCGCCGTGGATCAGGTGGATTTTACCCTTTACGACAAGGAATTGCGCTGTCTAATCGGCCCCAATGGCGCAGGCAAATCTACGTTTTTCAAGTGCCTCACAGGTCAACTTTCCCCGACATCAGGTGAGGTAATCATCCGCGGCCAAGATACAACGCTCGCAGAAACGCACGAGATTGCCAGCCTTGGCGTTGGCATCAAAACGCAGGTTCCCAATCTTTTTGACGGGTTGAGCGTTGATGAAAACATCTGGATGTCTGCCCGCCGCTGGAAAAACAGCAAGCGCGCTCGCAGCCTGACCTCGGAAACGATCGAGCGGATGAACCTTGGCGATATGCGGCGCAAGACCGTGAACCAGCTTTCCCATGGTCAGCGGCAATGGGTAGAGCTGGGCATGGTTGTTGCAGCGGAGCCGTGGCTGGTTCTGCTGGACGAACCCGCCGCGGGTATGACCCATGAAGAAACTGCGCGTACCGCCGAGTTGATCAAAGAGATTAACACGCAAGCCGCCTTGATTGTGGTCGAACACGACATGCAGTTTATCCGCATGATTTCGCAACAGGTCACCGTTTTCCACGAAGGGCAGATTTTGATGGAAGACACCATGGAGGCCATATCAAAAGACAGGCGCGCTCGCGAAGTCTATTTGGGGAGCCGCGCATGAGTGCTCTGCTTAAAGTCAAAGGCCTGATGGCAGGTTATGGTAAGGTGCCGGTCCTGCATGGTATCAACCTGGAGGTCGGTGAAGGCGAAATTCTTGGCGTGCTGGGGCACAACGGCATGGGGAAAACCACGCTGCTGAAAACCCTGATGGGGATTGTACCTGCGACCGGCGGCCAGGTCATATTTGACGGCGAAGACCTAAGCGAAATGAAGTCTTCGGGCCGCGCATCCATGGGTTTAGGCTATGTACCGCAAGGGCGCGGTATCTTTCCAAATCTGAGTGTACAGGACAACCTGCGCATGGGGGTGGCCGCCCATGACATGGACGAAGTGGATGCGATTGAACGCGTGCTCGCTGATTTTCCGCGCCTTGAACGGTTGATGGACCGTGATGGTGGGGCATTATCTGGCGGAGAGCAGCAGCTGTTGGCGCTGGCGCGTTGTTTAATATCCGAACCAGACCTCATCTTTCTGGATGAACCGACCGAAGGCATCCAACCCTCTATCATTGATGAGATTATCGAGTTGTTGCAGTCGCTGAACAAGCGCAGCGGCATCGCTATTGTTCTGGTAGAGCAGAGCCTTGATTTTATCACTGCCTTGTCTGAGCGCGTGCTGTTGATCCAGAAAGGTACGATCACTGGTGAGATTTCTGGTTCAGAAGCCTCCGATCCCGCCCTGATCGAAGAGTTTACCGGTTTGGGTGCTTCGGGGGGCTTGGCAAAATCTGTGCCTGGCTCTGCGATGGGGGCATCTACCAAAGCCCCTTCCTCCCAGATGCGCAGCACTTTGATCCCTTCTCCCACCGCGCCGTCTTGGCCTACCAATACGCCCTCCCTTATGGAAAGGATGTCTTACATGACCGTCCAACGCCCCACCCTATCCCAGATGAAAGACGTCGTCTCTCAGCTGGGGATGAGCATGTCAGATGCCCGTGTGCAAGAGTTCATGAACGTTATGCAAGGCACGCTGGATGCCTATGACATTGTCGACGGGCTGCCCGATTATCTGCCCCCAGTGCTGTATCCCCGCACCTCGGGGCATCGCCCGACTGTCGAAGAAAACCCGATGAATGCGTGGTACGTAAAGACCGAGATCAAAGGCGCCCCGCGTGGTCCACTTCTGGGCCGCGGTGTTGCGCTTAAGGATAATGTCTGCCTTGCCGGTGTTCCAATGATGAACGGCGCGTCGACGCTCAAGGGCTATGTCCCTGATCTGGACGCCACCATTGTGACCCGTCTGCTGGACGCCGGTGCCACCATCGCGGGAAAAGCCCATTGTGAATATTTTTGCCTGTCTGGCGGGTCGCATACTAACGCGGCTGGCCCAGTACATAATCCGCATAAGCACGGCTATTCTGCCGGCGGATCGTCTTCTGGCTCGGGTGCCTTGGTGGGCGGAGGTTTGATCGACATGGCCATCGGTGGCGACCAAGGTGGGTCAATCCGCATGCCTGCCTCCTTTTGTGGCTGCTACGGGATGAAGCCTACCCATGGTCTTGTTCCCTATTCCGGCATCATGCCAATTGAGAACACCATCGACCATACCGGCCCAATGACGCAAAATGTCATGGACAATGCGCTGATGCTGGAAGTGATCGCAGGGCCCGACGGTCTTGATCCGCGACAGTATGACGTGAAAACGGAACGCTACACTGCCGCCGTTGGAGGTGGCGTTTCTGGCCTGCGGATTGGCGTGATCAAGGAAGGCTATGAACAACCCGGTGCTGAGGAAGATGTCAACGAAAAGGTGCGTGCCGCCGCTGAAACCCTGCGAAGTTTGGGCGCCACCGTGGACGAAATTTCAGTACCCTGGCACCTGCACGGCGTCGCGATCTGGACACCCATTGCGCTAGAGGGGCTGACCCAGCAGATGATGCTGGGTAATGGCATGGGCACTGGCTGGGAGGGGCTTTATACAACCTCATTGCTGGAGTATCATTCCAACTGGCGCACCCGCGCAGACGAGCTGAGCGATACGCTCAAGATTTCCATGCTGATTGGCCAATATCACCTCAAGCACACGCGCGGGCGCTATTATGCCAAAGCGCAGAACTTGTCGCGGCAGCTGCGCGATGAGTTCAACAAAGTATTTGCCGCTTACGACTTGCTGCTGACGCCAACAACCGCGATGAAGGCACCGCCGATCCCGTCCAGCGACGCCACGCTGGAAGAATGGTGCCAACGTGCGTTCGAAAATATCACTAACACCGCAACATTTGACGTCACGGGCCATCCAGCGATGTCGGTGCCTTGCGGCATGTCAGACGGGTTGCCCGTTGGTCTGCAAATCATTGGGCGGCGTTATGATGAAAGCACGATCTACCGCGCCGCCTCGGCCTTTGAACAGGTGGGCGACTGGCGCGAGATGTAGGCTGGAGCTGTTATGACACGTCCAATCAACGGTCTTTCACATGTAAAAGGAAGCACCAAACGCCCTTTGATCCATGCGACGATACCAGGCTTCATGGCCGAGGTACGCAAACGACATGGGCACCGCATGGCCACGGTTTTTAGCCAGACCGGAGAGCGCTGGACCTATGAAGACCTTATGCGTCGGGTGGACCGGTTGGCAGCCGGACTGTTGTCGATCGGAGTCTACAAGGGCGACCGAGTGGGCATCTGGTCACCCAATAGACCGGAATGGGTGCTGACACAATTTGCTACGGCGCGGATCGGTGCAATCTTGGTGAACATCAACCCCGCTTACCAGACGCTCGAACTGGAATACGCCCTGCGTCATGCCGGGGTCAGCACGTTGATCACTGCAGCGCAATTTCGAGAATCAGATTATCTTGGCAAGCTGCGGGATCTTGCGCCCGAACTTGCCACCGCTCAGCCTGGTCACCTGTACAGTAAAAAGCTGCCCAAATTGCGCCGTATCGTCCAGATTGGGTCCGACCCTATGGCGGGTGCGATTTCTTTTGACGAGGTCATGACAAGGGGCAATGCCGCGCCCAAGGCCCGCCTTGATGGAATCAGCGCGGCGCTGAAACCGGGTGACGCGATCAACATCCAGTTCACTTCCGGCACTACAGGTCACCCCAAGGGTGCGACCCTGAGTCACTTCAGTATCATCAACAATGCCATCTCAACAGCGCGTACCATGCAGCTGACACCGGATGATGCGCTGTGCATTCCGGTGCCGCTTTATCATTGTTTTGGGATGGTGCTGGGCAACCTTGCGGCGGCATCTTACGGCGTCAAAATGGTCTTTCCGAGCGAAGGGTTTGACCCACTTGCTACTTTAAAGGCCGTCGAAGCTGAAGGTTGTACCGCGCTGCATGGCGTGCCCACCATGTTCGTCGCGATGCTGGATCATCCAGAGTTTGCCCGCTTTGATCTGCGCCGACTGCGGACGGGGGTGATGGCCGGATCTCTATGCCCTGCGTCGCTGATGGCTCGCGTGATGAAGGATATGCATTGCAGCGGCATCACCATCGGCTATGGTATGACCGAAACTAGTCCGATCTCGTTTCAGTCTGATCCCAGCGATCCGCCCGCGCGGCGAGTTTCTACTGTGGGCCGTATTCAGCCGCATGTCGAGTGCCGCGTCGTTGATGATGCGGGGCGAACCCTCCCGGTGGGGCACCAAGGCCAGTTGCTGACACGGGGCTATCTGGTGATGAAGGGTTATTGGAATGACTCTGAATTTACCGCCCACGCCATCCATGACGGCTGGATGCATACGGGCGATCTCGCGACCATCGACACCGAAGGCTATTGCCAAATCACCGGACGTGCGGGCGATATGCTGATCCGGGGCGGTGAAAATATCTATCCGGCCGAGGTTGAAGACCTGCTGCTGACACATCCTGATATTGCACAGGTGCAGGTCTTTGGCCTGCCTGACGCGCGGCTGGGCGAAGAGGTGGCCGCTTGGATCATCCTGCGCCCCAATGCTGTTCTGACAGCAGCCGCACTGCAAGACTGGTGTCGCGAAAAAATTGCCCGCTTTAAAGTACCGCGCCATATCCGATTTGCGGATGAAATGCCGGTGACGGCTACGGGCAAACCCCAAAAATTCAAGATGCAGGAGGCTATGTGCGCAGAGCTTGGCATTGCCTTGCCCACCTGATTTTAGGAGGAAACCACCCATGCATACCCTGACCGCCATCATTCGCGCCCAAAAGGGATATGAAGATAAAGTAAGCGCCGAATTGCTGAAGGTCGGTGTGTTTGCCCGCGACAACGAACCCGACACCATCGGCTTTCATGTCGCGCAAGACCCTGACGATACTTGCGTTTTTATAACCTTTGAGAGGTTCACCGGTAAGGCTGCAATGGACCGGCACAACAGCGGTGCCGGCTCTCAAGGTTTCTTTGCCGCAGCGGGCGATCTGCTGGACGGCGATGTGACCGTGGTGACCGCCAAAGAAATCTGGTGCGCGTAAGTCTAGAGCTGCACACCCTTCGTCAGCGCCCCGTCAATTACCAGATTAGTGCCTGTGGTAAAGCTTGACGCCGGGCTGGCCAGAAACACGACGCCCCGAGCAATTTCTTGCGGGCTGGCCATGCGGCCCATCGGGTTCATCCCCATCGCTTCGTCAAACAATGCCTTGTTGTTTTGCTCGATATTCTGCCAGATCCCACCCTCGAAATAGGTGTTGCCTGGCGAAACAGTGTTGGCGCGGATGCCCATCGGTGCCAGCTTCATCGCCTGTCCGTGCGCGTAGTGCACCAAGGCTGCCTTGAAAGCGCCGTATGCTGGTCCGGTAAAGTCAATTTCGCGCCCCGAGACGGACGAGATGAGCGTAATCGATGGGGCCTTGGATTTCTTCAGAAACGGAATGGCCGCGTTCACCAATCGTACCGAATGCATCATATCAACGCCAAATCCGGCTTCCCACGCTGTCTCATCATCCATCACTGCAAGGGCCGAAACATTGGCAACAACAATGTCGATGCCCCCCAAAGCAGAGCCGGAATCTGTGACCCATGATTTCAACGCATGTTTGTCTGCCACATCGACCCCACGTCCGATGGCGCTGACTCCTCTGGCTTTGAGCGCCTCAATCGTGTCGGTCACCCCGGCACTGTCACGCGCACAGATGGCGATATTTGCACCTTCAGCGGCAAAAATCTCAGCGCACTGGCGGCCAATCCCTTTGGTCCCGCCGGTGATCAGCACGTTCAGTCCTTTTAGTCCAAGATCCATTATATGACCCCTATTGTTCAATGTATTTTTTAAGCATAGACGCGCCCAATGTGTATTTCGGATCGACCATATTCCCAACCCGCATTTTCCCCGCCTGCGTAGCAAGAAAATAGGCCTCTGATTCCTCAAAATCATAGTCCTCTACCAACCAGCGGATCAGGTCACGGTAGGCCATGCGCGCGGCGTCTTCCATAGGGCGTGCACTGCCGAGGGACATGATGAAGTCTTCGGTTTCAATCCGTACGCCGGGTATAGACCAGCCTTTGATGAGGTCGATCTGCAACGTCACTGTGGCCGGAATCTCGACCGCCACACCACATAGTTCACCATCCCCCTGACGTCCATGGCAATCCCCGATGAAGAAATGCGCGCCTTCGCGTTGTACCGGAAAATAGATGATCGCGCCGGGCGCCACATCAGGACAATCCATATTTCCGCCCCAATAATCGGGTTGCAGCGAGCTGACCGCTTCAATCTCTGGGCTGACGCCCATGGTACCAACAAAAGGTTCATAAGGCAGTGTGACACGGTCTGAGAATTTGACGCCGCCCGCTGGCGTTACTTCCATTTTCTTGACCCGTTCGGCGATCGGCGCGTTCAGCATTTGATTTCCATCCGCTACCAGCGCGCCAAAGCTGGGGATCAGCGCAGTTGTTCCAACGGGCTGTGGCCCGCGCGGCAAAAGCGAGTGGATATGCACGGCCAATACATCACCTTTCTCCGCCCCTTCCACAGCTATGGGCCCGTTTTGTGGATTGACGAAAGGCATGTTCAATACCTGAGACGGCAAATCATCCTCAGTCTTGATCGCGCCGCCGAAGGCGTCGAGCGTTTCAACCGCTACCACATCACCTGGTGCGATGCGCATGACCGGCTCTGCATAGGGACCATAGACATAGTGAAACTTGCCTTGGTCTTCTTCGCTCAGGCGGTGTTTGGCACCGGCTTGCCCCTTGGCGACCGCGTGGCGGCCCATGATTGACCTGTCTGTCCATCTCATGCTGTTCTCCCAGTTTTTGTTATCAATCCGTTATTTTCTTAAGCGCCCATATTTGGTTGGCGGGTGTGCCAATCTGTAGCGCTCTGATAGGCATGTGCGGCGCGTATGATCGCCGCCTCGCCCAGTTTCGGCCCAACAATCTGCATGCTCAACGGCATGCCCACGCTATCAAACCCATTCGGGAGGGTCACGGTCGGGCTGCCAGTAAAATTGTAAGGTGCTGTGTACCGCATGATGTTACCCAGAACAGCCGGATCGGCACCATAGTCAGCCATATCGGCTAGGCTGGGGGTTGGCGTAGGCATTGTCGGGCAAAGCATGCAGTCTATGTCCCTAAATAACGTTTCAAAGGACGCCGTGAATGCGATGCGCAGATAGTGGCCCTCCGCCGCCTGCATACCCGTCATCGCTCGCCCTTCGTCAATCAGCTGAGCGAGGTCGGGACCATATTCATCGGCGCGCTTGGGGTATGTATCCTTGTGGGCCACTGCAGTTTCAATCGCACACATCCCAATCCAGGCATCGATCAGTGCATCATAATCCGGTAGCGTTACCTCAACCACACGTGCGCCAAGATGGGTAAAGACCTCCAAAGCGCGTTCTAAGGCATCAGCGACCTGGCTTTCCACACCGCCAAGCGCGTAACTGCGATCAATGCCAATGCGCATGTCACGCACGCTCTTGCCGATCTCTGCCATGTAATCCGGTACAGGCACATCCAAAGACGTCGGATCTTGCGCATCCCATCCGGCGATCACTTGCAGCACTGCTGCACAATCTGCTGCTGACCGCGCCATCGGTCCCATGTGATCGAGCGAGTTTGCCAGTGCAAAGACGCCATGGCGGCTCACCCGACCCCAAGTTGGCTTGATCCCAGTCAACCCGCATGTGGCACAAGGATAGCGGATCGATCCCCCAGTATCACTGCCCAATGACGCAAAGCACAAACCGGCTGACGGCGCGACACCAGAACCGCTTGACGAAGTGCCGACCCAGTATTCAGGGTTCCACGGGTTGACGGGGCTAGGAATGGTAGGGTGATGCCCGGTATAGGCGCCTTCGGTCATCGAAAGCTTGCCCAGGATCACCGCCCCTGCGGTTTCGAGTCTATCGACGACTGTCGCATTATAGGTTGGCAGGAAATCCTTGTATATCATCGTCCCCGCGCGGGTCGGCGCATAGGTCGTATAGTACAGGTCCTTGACGGCAATGGGCACGCCGTGCAGCGGTCCTTTATAGATGCCAGCCGTAATCTCTACATCTGCCGTTGCCGCCTGCACCAGCGCGCGATCTGCGCAGAGGTGGATGTAGCTGTGTAGCCGCCCATCCATGCGCGCGATCAGATCTAGCATGTTTTGCGTGACGCCAGTAGATGTTGCTTCCTCTCGTCGGATCATATGGCCTACCTCAACGAGGCTTTTGAATTGCAAAGGTCTTGGTGTCATCGGGCACTGCGCATCCACTTAGTTCCTACCAAGTGGGCTCTTAGTCGCGCTCCTGCCTCCCATAGAGGAAAACGTTTCACGTGGCGGGCCGCCAATTACTCCAATAGGATGTTCCATATTGTCAAAATAATTTAAAGGATTTAATTCTCGAAGTCCGGCGCAAATGACCTGCTGCGATGGTCGGTTCTGACAAATATTTGCAGCAAGAGATTCCTCAACGGCTCTCTCGCACTCGACTACCAAACTATTGCCAAAGCTACACACCTGTCCGAATGCTACGTCCAAACGTCCTACTCCCGAAAATAGAAACACCAAATTAATTGTTTCAGTCAATACTCTCCTAAAGGGACTGTCAAATTAAACTTGGTTTGAGCCGGCAGGGTGGGTTGTAGCGTCCTTAAATGACAGAACACCCCATCCGGCACTGTCAGACAAAACGAGCTTGAGACGGG
>JABITU010000284.1 GCA_018668195.1 Tateyamaria sp.
CCTCGTCACATTCTAGAACAGGCTGCCATTGCAGGCGCCTTTGTACCGGGCGCAGTCGAGGCAGATTTGCAAGGCGTGGCAGATAAAGTGGCCACACGCCTGAACTTGATTGCATTGGAGTATGAACGTGGCTGGACCGGGCGGATCACTCAGGACCAAGGCGTGCGGCTGGCCCGCATCCTGCGCGGTGTCGAAGAGGTGCGTACGCTAGATGGCCCAATGCTTCGCTCTGGAGAAGCGCGCAAAACGGGCACCTTCACGCAATCGTTGCAAGACGTTTATAACCAGCCAGCAACCCTGCATCGCAAAGACCGCAGCCAAGCTATAATGGGTCCAATGGACTTATTGGATGCGGTCCTGCAAGAAGGCGAAAAAGGCCTTTCACTACAGCGCTACAAGGGCTTGGGCGAAATGAACCCTGATCAGCTTTGGGAAACCACGCTTGATCCGGATGCCCGCACACTTTTGCAGGTCCGGGTAGAAGATATGGCCGAGGCTGATGATCTGTTTACAAAGCTGATGGGTGACGTTGTGGAACCGCGCCGCGAGTTCATTCAGAAAAATGCGCTGAGTGTGGAGAACCTTGATTTCTGACGCTTGGCGATAAAGGAACCCGCTGATGTTCTCCAAAGACCAGCTTGAGTATACGCAGCTGCCGCTGCCTGACAGGCAGACCCTTGATGATGCAGAAATGCTGCGCCGCGCCGAAGACTATCGCGATTTCATGTCCAAAAGGCACACAGTGCGCGACTACACCACGCAGCTTGTTGATCAATCCGTCATCAAGGCTTGCGTGGCAGCCGCTGGTACGGCACCTTCGGGTGCCAATCACCAGCCGTGGCACTTTGTTGCAATCAGCGACCCCGCCGTCAAAAAGCAGATACGCCAAGCCGCAGAAGAAGAAGAGCGGCGCTTCTACGCTGGTGGGGCGAGCGACGAATGGATCAAAGCCTTGGAGCCCATCGGCACCAATGCTGACAAACCACATCTGGAAGACGCGCCATGGCTGATCGTCGTTTTTGCACAACGCTACGGCATGTTCGACGATGGTACCCGTTACAAGAACTACTATGTTCCGGAAAGCGTTGGCATCGCCACAGGTATGCTGCTGACCGCACTGCATATGGCTGGGTTGGCTACGTTAACCCACACGCCGAACCCAATGAAATTTTTGGGTGAGCTATTGGGCCGACCCGATAGCGAAAAGGCGACCATGATCATCACGATTGGTCATCCCTCCGCAGATGCTACGATTCCAGCCGTTGCAAAGATGAAAAAGCAATTGAGCGATATAATGACCCTGCTCTGATTACCGATCGTTTTGCGGCTCTTTGTTCGAACCTACGTATGCCGTTAATGGCCGTCGCATGTACAGTATAAACAGCGTAAAGCGCTTTCCGAAAACTTAAATCATCTTAAGCTGCGTTAAATAACAGGTTTAAACGTGTCAGGTGATGCCTGATGCTTCAGGTGTTTCATTAAGCGCTTTGATGGGTTTATGGATCGACGCCCGCCATTTCACATAAAATGCGCCATTCATCGTCGGCTACAGGCTGCACTGACAAGCGTGCGCTTCGGATCAATGCCATCGATTCAAGCCTTGGGTCGGCCTTGACCATCGCCAACGTCACTGGCTTGGAAACTGGGGAAACGGCCTTAATGTCAACGCACTCCCAACGGTCATCATCGGTCGTGCTGTCAGGGTGTGCTGTAGCGATGACCTCGACAATCCCGACCACCGCTTTTTCTTTTTGCGAATGGTAGAAAAACCCTCGATCGCCCACTACCATTTCACGCATGAAATTGCGGGCTTGATAGTTCCGGACACCGTCCCACTCTTCGCCCTTATCGCCTCGCGCAACTTGATTATCCCAGCTCCAAGTAGATGGTTCAGATTTGAACAGCCAGTATTTCACCCGTCAATCACCCGCTTCCAAGCTGAAATGTTGACATTCCGAAACAGACCAGCCGTGGCGTATGGATCATTTTCAGCCCACGCTTTTGCAGCATCTATGTCATCGACCTCAAGCACGATCAGTGAACCGCAAGGCTGGCCTTCGGCATCCAGAAACGGACCCGCCTGGCGCACAACACCAGTGCTTTCCAGATAAGCAAGGTGATCAGGCCTGTTGGTCATACGCACATCAAGTGCGCCATCCTTGTCCCAAGCCATCAAAGCATACAGCATCTTATTCCTCCTTAAGCGGGCGGGCCAGCAATCGGTCCATCGCGCCGCGCATATCTACAGTTCCATCCACCAGATCTGCGATCGTAAAGCACAGGGGCAAATCCAGATTCTTGGCCGCCGCCACTTGACGCAAAGCGCGGGCGGTTGCTGCACCTTCAACAGTGATTGACGCATCAAATTCCATTCCCTTACCAAGGGCAAGGCCCAGCCGGTAGTTCCGCGACATATCAGATGTACAGGTCAGCGCCAGATCACCAAGGCCACTTAGACCACCAAGCGTTTCAGGAAGGGCGCCATATGCTGCTGCCATCCGTCGCATTTCGGCAAAGCCCCGTGTCATGACGGCGGCACGCGCGCTATCGCCAAGGCCTGCCCCAATCATGGCTCCACATCCAATGGCAATCACATTCTTGAGAGCGCCGCCCAACTCGGCCCCTGCAACATCTGTTGTTCGATAAAGCCTTAGCGTTGGTGTTGACAGTATATCCTGTAGCTGCGTTGCTACGTCGGCGCTTGCACATGCGAGCGTCAACGCTGTCGGCAGACCAGTGGCAATGTCACGGGCAAAGCTTGGGCCCGTCAAAACGGCAACATTCGCTGCATCTGCCAAAACGGCACTTGGCCCACGCCCGGTACTCAGATCGATCCCTTTGCAGCAGGCCACCACAGTTTTTGCCGAAAAATCATGCTTGGCAACAAAATCAGATACCGCCTGCATAGGCAGGGCGATCAGGATGACATCAGCCTCAAAAACATTGTCTATTTTCGATGAAGCGCGCATTTTCTTGGGAAATTCGACACCGCTTAGGCGACGTGTATTTTGTCGCATCATCTGCATTTGTGCCGCATGACCTGCATCCCGCGCCCATAGGGTCACCGGCTGTTTTTGCGCCAATGCAACAGCCAGAGCAGTGCCAAATGCACCAGCCCCAACAACGGCTACATTCATGCTTTGGCCCCTTTTTTGCCCGATCCCAACATAGGCGTGCTTTGAGTATCGAGTGGCATGCGCGGGCGCGCAGATAGGTCCATGCCATCAGGCTCACGGGTTTGCATCTGCTCTATACCTGCGGCCGCAATCATTGCGGCATTGTCTGTGCACAGCGCCAGAGGCGGCGCGAGAAACACAGTGCCAAATGTGCTTGAAACAGTCTCTAACGCAGCGCGAACAGTCATATTTGCGGCAACACCACCAGCAACACAAAAGGTGGGCACGACGGGTGATAGATCCAGATAGCGCTGCAACGCCCGCGCGCTTTTTCCAGCCAGGCTGTCAGATAGTGCCATTTGAAAAGATGCGGACAGATCCGCCTGATCTTGACTCGTCAGCCCGCCTTTTTTCGCAATCAAATCATCCCGAGCACGCAAAACAGCCGTTTTTAGTCCCGAAAAGCTCAGGTCACAGCCTGGCTTGTCCCTAAGCGGTCGCGGGAATGCAAAGCGCCTGGCGTCACCGTCTTTGGCAGCTACTTCGACCGCTGGACCACCGGGCTGACCCAGACCGATCAGTCGCGCAACCTTGTCAAACGCCTCTCCGGGCGCGTCGTCGATTGTCCCTCCAAGTCGCTCGAATTTATCGGGACCATGAGTAATGACGAACTGACAATGCCCACCGGACACCAACAGCATCAGATATGGATATTCAACGCCGTCGGACAAGCGCGGTGTCAGTGCATGGCCCGCAAGATGATTTATCCCATAGAGCGGAATGCCAGTTGCTGCTGACAACCCTTTGGCCATCATCACACCGGAAACAACGCCACCGATAAGTCCCGGGCCACAGGTCACCGCAATCGCATCCACTGCATTCAGGGCGGCGCCCGCTTGATGCAAAGCACCCGTTATGCTTACGTCCAACCTCTCTGCATGCGCGCGAGCGGCAATTTCTGGCACGATACCACCAAAATCGGCGTGCAACTCTGTCTGGCCAAAAACC
>JABITU010000285.1 GCA_018668195.1 Tateyamaria sp.
TGGGCATGGTATTCCAGCAATGGAACAGCTTTCCACATCTAACGGCGTTGGAAAACGTGGCGCTGGCCCCCAAGATCGTGACAGGGAAATCCAGCGCCGAAGCCCGTAAAATCGCCGCCAGACAATTGCAACATGTGGGGCTGGGTGACAAGCTCAATGTCTATCCAAGTGCCTTGTCCGGCGGGCAGCAGCAACGCCTCGCCATCGCGCGCGCCCTGGCGATGGAGCCGGATTATATGCTGTTTGATGAGGCCACTTCCGCACTCGATCCAGAATTGGTTGGCGAGGTGCTCGATACGATGCGCCTGCTGGCCGAAGAAGGCATGACGATGATCTGCGTGACCCATGAGATGAGCTTTGCGCGCGATGTCTCTGACCGTATCGCCTTTTTCCACAAAGGCGTTATAGAAGAGATCGACACCCCAGCCAAGATCTTCGGGGCACCGAAATCCGAACATCTACAATCATTCCTATCCAACATTCGTTAAGGTCCAGACATGCGTAGCACCAAAGTTGTTCATTCCGTTTCCTGCCACGCAGAAGGCGAGGTCGGTGATGTGATCGTGGGAGGAGTTTCTCCGCCACCAGGCGAGACGCTGTGGGAGCAACGCAAGTGGATTGCCGAAGATCGCGTCCTGCGCAACTTCATGCTGAACGAACCGCGCGGCGGCGTGTTCCGTCATGTGAACCTTCTTGTGCCGCCAAAGCACCCGGACGCGCTTGCCGCATGGATCATCATGGAGCCAGAAGATACGCCGCCGATGTCAGGGTCCAACTCGATCTGCGTGTCGACGGTTCTGCTGGATACCGGCATCATTCCGATGCAAGAGCCGATTACCGAAATGGTGCTCGAAGCCCCTGGTGGTTTGGTGCGCGTGCGCGCTCATTGCGCCAACGGCAAGGCCGAACGCATTGAAGTTGAAAACCTGCCGTCCTTTGCGGGATTGATTGATGTGCCCTTAGAGGTCGAAGGCATCGGGACCATTCAGGTCGATACCGCATTCGGCGGTGACAGCTTTGTCGTCGTTGATTCTAACTTGCTAGGAATTGCTCTGGAGGTGGGCGATGCGCAAGCCTTGGCGCAGCTTGGCGTGAAGATCACCAATGCGGCGAATGCGCAACTGACGTTCAATCATCCCACGCAAGCCGAATGGCGACATCATTCCTTTTGTCTCTTTGCAGGCCCGCTGGAACGCGACACAGTCGGGCTGCGAGCAAAATCGGTTGTCTCCATTCAGCCCGGAAAGCTGGACCGCTCGCCAACGGGGACTGCAATGTCTGCCCGGATGGCGTTACTGCACGCAAAAGGTGAAATGGCAGTTGGCGACCAGTTGACCGGCGTATCGATCATCGGCTCCGAGTTTCACGGCAAAATTCTGGGGGAAACAATGGTCGGCGAAACAACGGCCATTCGACCGCAGATTAGCGGGCGCGGCTGGGTAACGGGGACGCATCAACATATGCTGGACCCCAGCGATCCATGGCCCGAAGGCTACCGCGTTGACGATACCTGGCCACGTCACAAGTGAGCACTTAAATCTGCGGAAGCTGACCTGTAAAGCGGACCGCTTTCGGGACCGCTGATCAATTTCTACTCAAAAACTAATATTTGCACAGAAGTTAAAAATTCAAATAGCGCGCAGGCTCTCGAGCCGTGGGGCCACTTTGCTCATCGGTAACGGACTGGGGTGTATTTTGCACTCCGAAGGCGCGGCAAAGTCGCCCTGCCCGTTTCTTAAAGATCCGGTATCATATGCCGATGAGCGCTTGGCCAGAAAGCGCTTGGATGAAGAGCGCAACTGTTAACGCTGAATAGATGACACCAGCAGCCCATATTATGGGGATGCCTTGATCTGTTCTGTCTGCCCATAGTCCGATCAGGGGCAAAACCTGCAATGCATGAAGCGACAGAAAATGTGCAGGCCGCAAGTCACCCACTTCGGTTGACCAGCCAAAGAATGGCAGAACGAGTTCTGGTTTGCTTTGGTCTCCAACAAAGTGACTGCCGTTGCCGCCAAGGTAACCTCCGATGATCACCGTCAGTACGAAGCTTATGATCGCGCCCCACCAAATGCCCGATTGAGTTGCTGGGCCAAA
>JABITU010000286.1 GCA_018668195.1 Tateyamaria sp.
CATGATCTCTGGTGTTCTAATTTGGCTGTCTTAAATCTCTTTAGATGCTGTGTTGTCCAGTTCCCTTGTTTCGATGATCTCCATATCCTCCAGCATTGTGATTGCCGGCCCTTCCTCAACGTTAGGCTTTCCGACCAGTAGAGGAAGCAGCTCTGCCCTACCACGAATGTCTATTTCGCTGTTGGACGGGCGGCTCCATGCAAGTGTGTCGAAAGCTCCGCAGTTGGTGCATGTGGGTGCCCATTCTGCATGAATGTTACTACAATTTTCACAAACCCATTGCGGACCACGCGGCGCGGTTAGAGCACGAGCAAGCCAACCCTGCACCGTAGCATCACCGGCGCCTTCGCCACGTTCTATGGTGGCCATAAGCGCCAATGACCGTGTGGTGGGATCTGCTTCGGCAAGATCTCCAAGGGCGCGACGGGCCTGCGGGAAATCTTCGGCAAAGATGTTTAGCTCCGCCATCAACATGCGTGTTTCTGGATCATTGGGAAGGATGTTCGCCAATTGTGCAAATCGTTTTAGCCGCGCTTCTGCGGTCTCGTCCGGCTCAATTTCAGCAAAGGCCGCGGCGAGGTCTGGGTGCGGGTTCACAGTCCATGCCTTTTTCAGCAGGCGGGTTGCGTATTTTTTCTGACCCTTCTCAATGTATGCCCGTGCAGCCATTACTGCTGCTGGGACCAGATCGGGCGACAGACGGTTGGCCTCTAGCGCTGCCTCGCGGACCTCGAGTGTCTCGTTTTCCGCAAGGATTTTTTTCGCTTCGCTGAGCGCCAGAACAGCGTCGCGGCGTTTGTGAACGTCGCGCGGCAAAGACCCATGTTTGAGCTTGGCGCTCAGTGTTTCTCGCGCGCCCTTCCAATCTGCTTTGTCCGCCTGCAGCCTAAGCAGGACGTCTTGTGTATCTTCATGCTTTGGTTTTAAAGCGAATGCTTTTTCTGCAAGCTTCAATGCGGTTTCCGTGTCCCCATCCGCGAGCTTCTGCTTCATTATACCCCGGACACCTACAAATCTTGTTGCTTCATTTTCAACGAGCTTGCGGTAGGTTTCTTCAGCTTTTTTGCGATCACCCGCCAGTTCTGCGGCCTGAGCGGTTAAAAGATTGGTAAGTTCGGGCCGATCGAGATATTTGTTGGCTTTTTCCGCTTTTGCCAACGCAAGCCGCCCCTCTCCAGAGGCCAGCGCCATCATGCTTTCGGCCAGCGCATCAAAGCCACGCGCAGCCCTATTGCGAGCAAAGTAGCGTGAAAGTGCTGTTTCATCTCCGCTGAAGAATTTCCAAAGAGCAACTAAAAAGCTTAATAATTTCAGTACGATCCAGATTGCCAAAATAAGAATGAAAAGCCCAATGACCGATTGTAGCGGCCCGAGTGTGTATTCATTACCACCAGACTGAATACGTACACCTCCGTCGGATTCAATCAGATAACCTGCTCCAAGTGTGAGTGCGGCCACGACCACAATGAAGAGTATGATTTTTCCCAAAGACCAGATCATGCCGGGACCCCTTAAAATGCCGTCAGGCGCTCTGCCAATGCATTGGCCGCTAAAACGGCATTATGACGCGCTTGCGCCTGTTCAATCCAGATGCTCAAGGCTTCCTGTGATATTTTTGGCAACGTTCGAGCTTCGGCTAAAGCATCGCCCAGACGACCAGCCCGAACTGCGGCTTCGATACGCGACAAAACCGCATCCGGATCGGACCCTTCTTGAGGCTCAATGGATCGCATCCCCAAATGCTTTTGTAAAAAACCAATGAGACCACCACCGTTTTCATCCACGGAACGCGCCGCCGCCAAGGCTGAACGCGCAGCATCTGTTATGTCGTCCTGAAGCACTGCCAGCGGCGTAACGCCATCTGCGGCAGCGCGTCTTAACGTGTTGGGGATTTCGACTGTCGCGTTTTGTTCCAGATCGCTAAGTGCTGAGGTAAATGTGGCACCGCTGTCTAGAGCTGCCAGAATACGCGCCATTGCGGCGCGGGATTGAATGGTGCTTGCGGCTGCGGCCGCATCTTCCTTGGCCAGACGCGCATCGGAAAGAAGTCGGTCAATCGCTTTTTGCTGTGCAGATGCCATGGACCGCAATTCGGCCAGTGAGGCATCAATTTCTGTGCTCGGCAAGGGTGCGGCGCTGATAAACGCGTCTGATGCAGCTGCGAATTGATCGGAAAGTCCACTGATATCAGCAGTATTTTCAGTCAATTGTGCACGTATTTCACTGATTTGCGAACTTAGACCGCTCAGATCAACTTTTGTGGCCGGCTGTGGACGGGGCAAAACCGCGACGGTCGCCTCCAGATCGGTCAGTTGTACGCTCAGCGTGTTCAGCTGGCTGGCGATGTCCGAACTTGGTTCCGAGGCGCGAATGCTTGGTGGCAGGAATGGATCAAGCACATTGGCGCGTGCCGCTATGTACCCTGCCGTTGCCGCAATGACGCCCCCTAAAAACATTGGCAAAAATATACTGCGTTGTGCCGAATGGACAAACGGTGCTGTGGGCATGTCCACCCTCTCAGGCGCAGTATCTTTGATATCTTTAATTTCGGCGTTTCCCGTTTCGCCATCAGAGTTTGATGGCGAGTCCTCTAAGCTGCCCGGCTGTTTGGCATCAACAATTTTTGCAATGGAATCTTCCGGCGAATTAAGCGGTGTTAGCAGTGCATCTGTAACTTCGTCGGTCTCGGCATTCTCGGTAACAACGCTGTTCGTGGCTGAACCACCTTCCGCCTTTGTTCCCAAGCTTTTTCGTTTGGCCAAGTTTTTACCCTTCTGATTCTTATTTTGAGGAGCGCAACCGCTCACCTAAGTTTACATGCACGGTTCGTGCCCCTCAACCCGTCGATAAATCGGACATCACTCTGGAAAGGGTCTTGCGCATCGCATCAGCATCTGGCGCATCTGCGACAGTAGCGGAAGCATACATATGTTCATCCAGTTCATTTTTCACGGCTTCGCTGAGCAAAATTATATGCATCGACCCGGCGCGTGGGACCTCAAGCGCAAAGAGGGCCGCCGTGCGAGGGGAGAAAAGAGGAATCAGTACCGGTGTTTCCTGTGCGACAAGCGCGCGGGCCTCGGCGGTCAAAGGCTGTGCGACCTGATCATAAACGGCAACGTTTTTTGCTATTATTCCATATCCTGTTAAACGGCCGACAATGTTGCCGCGCGTATGCGTTCCGCAAAGATGGATCAGTTTCTGATCGGGTTTATTGCGCAAAATACTATCCACAAGCATATCCGCTGTTTGGCCGCGCATTTCTGCAACCCATCCTGCGTCAGCTGCGGCTTTCGTTGTCGCCTCGCCCACGCAAAAGGCCCGGTTTCCATCACCCACAGGTCCATGGACTACACCATTTGCCGAAGTGAAAATTGCGGCATCATCTGGCGTAAACGTCATTGTTTCGCCAAGGGCTTTGATTGCCATTAGCGGGCTATAGACTGGAGTGACCTGTGCCGTGATGTCTTTGGGCAGGGACGCCAAAAACGCTCTGGCTGCCGCGCGCGGGCGCGTCATCAGAAGTGGAATCAGATCAGGCGATGCATTGTTTGACACGGTGTACGGTGTTAACCCGCGTGCAAGCTGGACGCAACAAAAGCGAACAAGATGACCAACCCTGTAATAGTCCTCGGGATCGAAAGCAGTTGTGATGATACAGCCGCCGCACTTGTGCGAGGTGTGCCCGGTGAAATGCAGATAATGTCATCAGTGGTTTTTGGCCAGACAGAGTTGCACGCCGATTTTGGTGGTATCGTGCCAGAAATTGCCGCTCGCGCGCATGCAGAGAGGTTGGACGTAAGCATAACGGGTGCTTTGCATCAAGCGGGCGCCGCCCTGAATG
>JABITU010000287.1 GCA_018668195.1 Tateyamaria sp.
CCCCGGTAAAAGCTCGGCCGGCGGAGACTTTTATGGCCCCTACGACGCCCAGGATCTGTTCCGCAAGCACCAAGAAGAAATGGGCATCCAAATGGTTGACTTCAGGCACATGGTCTATGTGCAGGAGCGCGCCCAATACGAGCCAGCCGACGAAATCGCGGACAAGGACGACGTAACCATCTTGAACATCTCGGGAACGGAGTTGCGCCGCCGTCTGCAAGAGGGCCTTGAAATCCCCGAGTGGTTCTCATTCCCCGAAGTGGTCGCCGAATTGCGCCGCACCCAGCCACCGCGGGCCAAGCAAGGCTTTACCGTTTTCTTCACCGGTTTCTCAGGGTCTGGTAAATCAACCATTGCCAACGCACTCATGGTCAAGCTGATGGAAATGGGTGGCCGCCCCGTGACCTTGCTTGATGGTGACATTGTGCGAAAAAACCTCAGCTCCGAGCTGGGTTTTTCGAAAGAGCATCGAGACCTAAACATTCGCCGAATCGGATATGTCGCATCCGAAATCACCAAGAATGGCGGGATCGCTATCTGCGCACCCATTGCACCATATGCTACCACCCGCCGCGCGGTGCGTGAAGACGTTGAGGCCTTTGGCGCCTTTGTCGAAATTCACGTGGCGACGTCGATCGAAGAATGCGAACGCCGTGACCGCAAGGGGCTTTACAAGCTCGCGCGGGAAGGCAAGGTTAAGGAATTCACCGGGATCTCGGACCCTTACAATGTTCCGGAAAACCCCGAACTGAGTGTTGAGACAGAGAACGTCGAAGTGGACAATTGCGCCCACCAAGTGCTGCTCAAGCTGGAATCTATGGGCCTCATTTAACAGTGAAAGGTCACGCCGCTGAACTGAGTTATCAAGACCACAAAAGGGCGCGCTTTAGTGTAATGGCTGCGGCGCATAGTCATTTTGAACCGCCAGCGCGAGCGCCATGTTGCGGTCAGCGACCAGCGCCAGCTGCTGGCCCTCAGAATCGATAACAGCGAATAGCTCTTTTAAACCAGCGGCCTGATCTCGCACATTACGCGGCAAAGCATCAACTGAGATCGGTTTGACATAGACCATGCGGCCCACATCGGCATTCAAGTCGTAAGGCGTGTTCATGACCTATCCTTTGCGTATATTGATTGTTTGTACGACTGTTTCGGGTTTGGCGCGGGTTAAGTCGACATGCAACAGGCCGCTCTCCATTACAGCTTCGCCCACTTCAACGCCGTCCGCTAACACAAAACTGCGTTGAAACTGGCGCGCAGCAATTCCGCGGTGCAAAAACAATCGTCCATCAGTGTCCTCGGCCTGTCGGCCGCGGATGACGAGCTGGCGGTCTTCCACGGTGATCGACAGATCGTCATCCGCAAAACCGGCAACGGCTAGCGATATGCGGTAGGAATAATCAGAGGTCTGTTCGATATTGAACGGCGGATAGCCTTCGCTGCCTTTGGCAGTGCGCTCCAATAGCCGTTCAAGTTGCTCAAACCCAAGCATATGCGGGTAAGAGGCCAAGGTCATTTTCGTCATTCGACACGTCCTTTGAATGCAAGCGACAGTCAGGCGTTCGCCCCAAGCGCGGCGACGAACAAAATTAATATGGGTGGAAACCATGTCCGGAACAAGGTCTAGGCGCATCGCATTCACGTGATTATAGTATGAGGTCTGTAACTGCTTGGAATCAAATCAATGAACGCCCCTGCCGATCTTTCAATGAAAACCGATGAGGTTCTGCGCGTGGAGCTAGAGGTGTTTCGCCGCGAGCATCGTGATCTGGACGATGCCATCCACGCCTTGCAAGACAAAGGCACGGCCGACCAGTTGACGGTTCAGCGGCTCAAGAAAAAGAAACTGCTCCTCAAGGATATGATCGCCAATATAGAAGATCGATTGACCCCAGACATCATCGCTTGATTCACAACTCAAAGACTAATTGGGCGACGTTGCGTCAACCATCTTAACCGTTACGCGCTAGTTACGTGCTTAACAGGTTTCGGGAAACGATTGCGCTTGGATGCAAAACCCCTATATTCCGCGCTTCTGTACAAGGGACGCAAGAGAATGACAGCACAGGTCGGCATCATAATGGGCAGCCAATCGGACTGGCCCACCATGCGCGAAGCAGCTGAAATCCTTGATGCATTGGGCGTTTCTTACGACGCACAGATCGTATCGGCCCACCGTACGCCTGATCGGCTGTGGACTTATGGCAAAAGTGCCGTTGATCGTGGGCTAGCAGTGATCATCGCTGGTGCAGGTGGCGCAGCCCATTTGCCCGGCATGATGGCATCAAAAACGCGTATTCCTGTGATTGGCGTTCCGGTCCAGACCACGGCGCTGTCGGGGGTGGATTCGCTATATTCTATCGTGCAGATGCCGCGCGGCTTTCCGGTAGCAACCATGGCGATTGGCGCTGCCGGGGCGGCAAATGCCGGGCTTATGGCCGCAGCTATCCTCGCCCTGCAAGATCCAGAACTGGCCAAGCGACTGGATCAGTGGCGCGCAAATCTATCGGCCTCAATCCCTGAGGTGCCACAGGATGACTGAACTCTTGCAGCCGGGTGCCACGATCGGGATCTTGGGCGGCGGACAACTGGGCCGGATGCTGGCCGTTGCAGCCGCACGGCTGGGCTTCAAAACGCACATCTTTGACCCGTCCCCCCTGCCCCCTGCGGGCGATGTGGCCCACGCGGTGACCACCGCGGCATACGAGGACAAGGATGCACTGCATACTTTTGCCGGCGCGGTCGATGTCATCACCTATGAATTTGAAAATATTCCAACTCTGACACTGGACGCGCTCGAACATCTCGCGCCAATCCGCCCGGGCCGCGAAGCTTTGCGTGTCAGCCAGGATCGCCTTGTCGAAAAGGAATTTCTCAGGGGCCTTGGGCTGACCACGGCGCCTTTTGCCGATACGCCCGACATGCCAGGCCTTGCCAAGGCGCTTTCAACGATCGGTACTCCAGCCATCATGAAAACTCGACGTTTTGGCTATGATGGCAAAGGTCAGGCGCGGATACATGACGCAACCGGAGCCGCGACAGCCTTCTGCGAAATGAAAGACGCACCCGCAATCATCGAAGGGTTTGTAGCCTTCAGCCATGAGGTTTCGGTGATCGCAGCGCGGGGGACAGATGGGTCGGTTGCCTGTTTCGATCCGGGTGAAAATGTTCATCGCGATGGGATATTACACAGCACAACCATCCCAGCACGCTTGAATGCCAGCCAACGCACCGACGCCATTCTGATAGCCGCCAACATCCTCAACGCGTTGGATTATGTCGGCGTCATGGGGGTCGAGTTGTTCGTGACGACGAATGGATTGGTTGTGAACGAGATTGCACCACGTGTTCATAATTCCGGCCACTGGACACAAAATGGCTGTGCCGTAGATCAGTTCGAACAACATATCCGGGCGATCGCTGGCTGGCCTCTGGGCGACGGAAAGCGGCATTCAGATGTGGTGATGGAAAACCTGATAGGCGATGATGTTGACCGCGTACCAGAAATCGCAACCGAGCCCAACGCGGCACTGCACCTATACGGCAAGGCCGAGGCGCGCGCGGGGCGCAAGATGGGTCATGTAAACCGCGTGCAAAAATAAATGCGGCTCAGCCGGCGACAAACCGTTCTGCCACATCTCCCGACATGAAACTGACGCGTCCACCAGACACGGTGGCAGCGACGCGATCCGATGAATCCAGAATTACGATATCGGCCCGCAGCCCCGGCGCCAGTCGCCCACGATCCGACAGGCCCAGAACCCCCGCGGGGCCAGAAGAGACAAGTGCCCAAGCCCCCGCAAGATCCAGCACGCCGCTTTGTGCCAGCATCAGTGCAGCGCGGCGCGGTGAGGGATAGTGGTAATCAGAGGCCAACCCATCGCAAAGGCCCATCATGACCAGATCAAGCGCCGAAACATTGCCCTTGTGCGATCCGCCCCGCACGAGGTTTGGCGCACCCAGAACAATCGAATCCCCATTTGCACGTGCAGCTTCAGCCGCTTCATGGGTTTCAGGAAACTCCGATATCGCCGCCCCCCGCGCACGCCAAATGGCACGGGCATCCGACGTGTTGTCATCATGGCTGCCGATCCGAACACCGGCGTGGCACAGCTGCGCACATAACCCCGCAAGCGCGCCATCAACCTCACTTGAGCGGGCGTGCAAATCTAGAAGCATCTGGAAATGCGCCTCCGGATTACGGCCCGCCTTGAGGGCCTGCCCGGTGAGTCGCGGCGGTTTGCGACCCTCGGCCAAACGATCATGTGGCAGGTGATCGTTGAACACCACATATCCCACATCCCACGCGGCAACACGCTCGGGCAAGGTGCCATATAGGTCAAGCATATGGGTCTCAAAGCGCAATTGCGGGCGCAGGTCAGTCACCACATCGCCGCGTATCTCGATCATGGCATTGAAGACCTGTTCGGCAAATTCCGGACTGCGCAGCCCGCCCTCCCAACTGATGAACTGGGCCAAAACGGCGGTTGTGATGCCGTTGGCGGCCAGCTCAGCTTCGGAGGCGCGCAGCCCCTCGGCCATCTGTTTCATCGCCCCACGGCGGGGTGCGACGTGGCGTTCAAAGCCGTCACCATGCAGATCCACGATCCC
>JABITU010000288.1 GCA_018668195.1 Tateyamaria sp.
CTGCCGGTCACGCCGCACTGCGCCAATCTCTCCCTTGTCACCCTGTTCACCATGCACCTGCTGCGTTCCATTCCAAATGCGGGAAAATACCTAGAATTTTCGATCGAAGGCTCTGATTATTACCCATGGCAAGACGGACTTTTTGTGCAATCGCCCTATAACATCGTGGACGGTCACGCCCGCGTCACCGACGCACCGGGTTGGGGTGTCGAGATCAGCCCAGACTGGCTGGCGCGGTCGCAGTATCAGATCAGCACCGCGCCCTAACCCGCCAACCTGCTCAGATTATCGCAGTTTGGGCGGCCTTTCAGCATCGCGTCCCAACGCCGTATGGGGAGCTGTCACATTAGTGAGAACTCGCATCGGATTGCTAGCCCGGCCTAAATCTATGCGATCAATAATTGACGTCACTCAGCGAGAGCAGCGGCACGGTTCAGCTTGAAGGGCACTGTCAGAGCAAAACTTGTTGAGGCGGGCAGGGCATCCCTTTAGCTTCTGGGGATGACAAATCGCAGCCCATTTCGCTACTTCAAAACCAGCCCTGAGGTGATCCGCCTGGCGGTGATGATGTACATCCGGTTTCCGCTTTCGCTTCGGAATGTCGAAGATCTTTTGCACGAACGCGGCATCGACATCAGCCATGAAACTGTCCGTTTCTGGTGGAACAGATTTGGCCCGGTGTTTGCTGCTGAAATCCGTCGGAGACGGGTGGACCGAATGCGTTCGGGGACACATTGGCAATGGCACCTAGATGAAGTGTTCGTTAAAATAAATGGGGAGCAGCACTACCTTTGGCGCGCGGTCGATCACGAAGGGGAGGTCCTGGAATGCTTTGTCACAAAGCGCCGCGATCGCAAGGCCGCATTGAAATTCCTCAGGAAAACAATGAAACGGCATGGCAACCCGCAAATTTTCATGACCGACAAGCTGCGATCTTATGGTGCGGCGATGAAGGTCATCGGCAGCGCCGACAAACAGGAAACGGGCCGCTGGCTCAACAATCGGGCCGAGAATTCACATCAGCCATTTCGACGAAGAGAACGGGCAATGATCCGCTTCAGGCGCATGCGAACCTTGCAGAAATTCGTTGCTGTCCACGCTTCCATTCACAACCATTTCAATCAAGACCGAAGCCTCTCCCAACGCGATCACTTCAAGGCCAACCGCACCGCCGCACTGAATGAGTGGCGCGGCCTTTGTGCGTCATAAAAGGGCAGGGGTACTGGCCTAGTAGAGACGAGTTCGCATTCGTCTGACAGCACCCTCTTGGGAACTGGCGGAATGGTTGCAAGGCAAAGGTATGAAGCACTCGCGTGGTGCGCCTTACCATCCCCAAACCCAAGGTAAGATCGAGCGCTGGCATCAAACCCTGAAGAATCGCATTCTGCTGGAACACTACTTCTTACCCGGTGATCTAGAAGCCCAGATTGAAGCCTTCGTCGATCACTAAAACCACCAGCGCTACCACGAGATCCTGAACAACGTCACACCCTCTGACGTCTACTTCGGGCGGGACAAAGCCATTCTACAGCAACGAGAAAGGATCAAACAAAAGACCCTCGAAGCGCGACGCTTGCATCACATACAACACGCCGCATAATGCAACCAACCAGATGAGCCAAACTCTCTCTTAGTTTCCGCAGCGCTTGGTTCCAAAAACCCTGACGACGGACAGATGTGCAGTCTCTTAAAACCGCGAGCCAGAATTCGGCCATCCGTATGTCTTTGGCATCGGTAGATTCCAAAGGCTGATTTTTCTATCGCAGGGCATGCGCATAAACGCGCGGATCGCCCTGCGTAGAAACCGTGCGAAATCTTTGCGGTTTCCCTTGGCGTATTACCCCGACCAATATCGCGTTCACCGCGTTAGCGGACACATTCTTGGATGCGGTGCAGCCTATGCGATAGCTTCTAAATAACAGCCCTAAACAAACCAGCCAAGTTATCCATTGTCAGTACAACTGGATTTCCGCCGCATGACGGGTCGTTTAGGGCCATGGCGCTCAGCTCGTCTATCCGGTCGTCGCCGACGCCCATTTCTGACAGGCGACGCGGTATCTTAAGGCTGTCATTCAGCTCTTGTACGAAGTCACGGAACCCGTTGAAACCGCCAGCAATGCCAAGATACGGCGCCGCCAGATCAAAGCGGTCCTTAATTGCGGCTGCATTGAACTCCAGAACTGCTGGCATGCAAACGGCATTCGTAGTGCCGTGATGAGTGTTATAAACTGCACCAATCGGATGACTGAGCGCATGGATCGCCCCCAGACCCTTTTGGAATGCCGTTGCCCCCATAGCGGCAGCGCTCATCATGTTTGCGCGTGCTTCCAAATCGGTACCGTCGGCATAGGCGCGTGGCAGATAGTCTATGACCAATCGCATGCCTTCAAGCGCGATCCCTTGGCTCATCGGGTGATAGTGCGGACTGCTGAACGCCTCGACGCAATGTGCAAATGCATCAAGTCCGGTTCCAGCAGTGATGACCTTTGGCATGCTCATAGTGAGTTCTGGATCGCAGATGACGACCGTTGGCAGCACTTTGGGGTGGAAGATGATTTTCTTGATATGCGTTTTGGAGTTGGTAATGACGCTGGCGCGACCCACCTCTGATCCGGTTCCGGCTGTCGTGGGCACAGCCACGATCGGTGCGATGGCCGCTGCATCCGCGCGCGTCCACCAGTCATCGATATCTTCATAATCCCAAACAGGTCGCGTTTGGCCCGCCATAAATGCCACCATCTTGCCAAGGTCTAATCCCGAGCCACCGCCGAAGGCGATTACCCCGTCATGTCCGCCAGCAATATATGCGGCCACGCCAGCGTCCAAATTCAGTTCGTTCGGGTTTGGATCGACCTCGCTGAACATCGCACGTCCCAGTCCGGCAACCTCCATAATATCCAGCGTCGACTGGGTCACGGGCAAGGCCGCGAGTCCTCTGTCTGTCACCAGCAACGGGTTCTTGATCCCTGCGGCGGAACACGCTTGAGGCAGTTCTTTGATCCGGCCTGCACCGAATTTCATAGCGGTCGGATAGGACCAGTTTCCTGTAAGGCTCATGTTGTCACTTTTTTCAGATGGTATGATTTAGGGCGGGTTAGATTGTGATAGCCGATGACTGACAGGCCGCCGCCGCGACCGGTATCTTTGCAGCCTGTCCAACACAGGCCGGGGTCAAGATAATCGGCGCGATTCATAAAAACAGTTCCGGTTTCAATCGCATCCCCGACACGCATCGCGCGATCCAGATCGCGGGTCCAAAGACTGGCGGTCAGGCCGAAATTGCTATCGTTCATCAGCCGGATCGCTTCGTCGTCATTACGAACAGCCATGATTCCGACAACCGGACCAAAGCTTTCGTCACGCATGACCCGCATGTCATGGGTCACGCTTGTGAGGATTTGGGGCGTCAGATACGCGGCCCCGTCATCGGATGGCATTGTATTGATATGCGCGGTGGCACCATCAGCTAGTGCCTCTGCAATCTGCGCACGGACCTCTGACGCGAAACGGACATTGGCCATTGGACCGATTGTCGTTTCGGGGTCCATCGGATCGCCCAGTTTGTAGCCCTTCACGACGGCCACAGCTTTTTCAACAAACCTGTCAAACAAGCTTTCATGCACATAGATGCGTTCAATCCCGCAACAGCATTGGCCGGAATTAAACATCGCGCCGTCGATGAGTGTTTCTACGGCGGCGTCCAGATCCGCATCGTCCATGACATAACCGGGGTCTTTGCCGCCCAACTCAAGGCCGATACCGGTAAATGTGCCTGCAGCGGCGCGTTCCATTGCTTTGCCTCCGCCAACAGAGCCCGTAAAGTTGACGAAGTCAAAAGCACGGTGGGCGATCAGGTCGGACGTTGTCGCGTGATCCAGAAAAATATTCTGAAACACGTCTGTCGGTATGCCCGCAGAGTGGAAGGCCCGTGCCATCCTTTCCCCGACAAGCAAGGTCTGTGTGGCATGCTTTAAAACAACGGTGTTTCCTGCAATCAAGGCAGGCGCAACAGTGTTGATCGCAGTCATATAGGGATAGTTCCAAGGTGCGACGACAAACACCACACCATGCGGAACACGTTTGATGTAGCGTTCGAAACTCGCATCTTCACCGACTGCGATATCGGCCAAAGCGGTCTGCGCGATGCCAGCCATATGGCTGGCGCGTTCATTGAAGCCGCCAAATTCGCCGCCGTAGCGCGTGGGCCGCCCCATCATCTGCGCGAGTTCGGGCACGATTTCATCATTCATAGCACCCACAGCAGCAACACCTGCCATCACAAGGTTGATACGGTCCTGCAAAGGACGCGCGGCCCATGCGGTTTGTGCAGTGCGCGCAGCTTGGGCCAGACCCAACGCGGCATCAAACGATAGCGTGTCGCGCTCAGCGAATACCGACCCGTCGATTGGGGAAACGCATTTCAGTGTGTGTACCAATTTTTCTCAGGCTCTCTCAAATCCGCGGGCGATCTCGTAGTCGGTGACAACGCGGTCAAATTCTTCGATTTCCCACTCTGCCGCGCGGGCATAGTGGTCGACGACATCATCGCCCAATGCGGCCCGCAACATTGTTGATCCGCGCAAGGTCGTATGGGCATCGCGCAAGGTTTGCGGGATCATGCCAGTATTCCCTTCGTAGGCGTCACCCGAGGTCGGAGGATCAAGCGTTAGGTTTTCTTCGATGCCCGCGATCCCGGCGGCAAGCTGCGCGGCCATTGCCAAATAGGGGTTCAGGTCAGACCCGCCAACACGACATTCGACGCGCACAGACTTTGTGCCATCCCCGCAAAGGCGAAAACCGGCAGTGCGGTTATCGACGGACCAAATGGTCCGTGTCGGCGCAAAAGTGCCTTTCTGAAAACGCTTGTAGCTGTTGATATAAGGGGCCAGAAAATACATGAAATCAGGCGCATACTTTAGCAAACCCGCCATATAGGTCTTCATCAGAGGGGACATGCCTAAGGTGTCATCGGGATCAAAGAACGCGGGCTTGCCGTCTTTCCAGAGCGATTGATGAACATGCGAAGAACTGCCAACCCTGTCATGGTGCCACTTTGGTAAGAAGGTAACAGCATGGCCTTGCTGCCAGGCGATTTCTTTGGTGGCATGTTTGGCGATCGTGTGATGGTCGGCGGTATCAAGCGCTGCGGCGTACTTGATGTTCAGTTCTTCTTGACCTGCTTCTGCTTCGCCTTTGGTATTTTCAACGGGGATGCCTGCATTCCACAGATGATTGCGCAGCGGGCGCATCACGTGTTCTTCTTTAGTGGTTTGCAGAATGTGATAATCTTCGTTGTAGCCGCTGATCGGTTCAAGGTCGCGGAACTTTTCCTTGCGGATTTGGTCAAAGCTTTTCTCGAACAAGAAGAACTCTAACTCGGTCGCCATCATGGCGTCGTATCCCATTTCTGTTAGCCGTTTGATCTGCTTTTTGAGGACCGCGCGGGGGGAATGGGGCACTTCTTTATGGGTGCGGTGGTCAAGGACATCGCATAGCACCATCACTGTACCTTCCAGCCAAGGCACCGGGCGCAACGTGTCTAGATCGGGCTGCATAACATAGTCGCCATAACCGCTTTCCCAACTGGTTGCGGCATAGCCAGCGGGCGTTGCCATTTCCAGATCGGTGGCCAGCAAATAGTTGCAGCAATGGGTTTCTTTCCACGCATCCGCGATGAAATGGCCCGCATGGAACCGCTTGCCCATCAGGCGGCCCTGCATGTCCACAAGGCAGACAAGAACAGTGTCGATGTCGCCTGCGGCAACTTGGGTTTTCAAGTCTTCAAAGGTCAGTTTCATAGGCCACTCTTTTTTATCATCACGCCGTCTCTAGTTGACGAGTTCTTTCCAGCGATGGCAAGCCACATTATGCTCTGGTCCGGCAGTTTCAAGAACGGGTTCTTCAACACGGCAGCGATCAATGGCCATCGGGCATCGTGTCTGGAACTTACACCCCGGCGGAGGATTGGTCGGCGAAGGGATTTCCCCTTCAAGTTTTTGTGCCTTGCCACGGTCGTCAGGATCAAGCGACGGGATCGCCGATAGCAGCGCCTGCGTATAGGGGTGGCGCGGCGTCGAAAACAGGGTGCGCGTCGGGGCCGTTTCGACCAGTCGCCCCAGATACATCACAGCAACATGGTCGCAGACATGTGCGACGACGCTCAGGTCGTGGCTGATGAACAAGAATGTTAGGCCCATTTCTTGCTGAATGGCCTTCAGCAGATTGAGTACATCCGCTTGGATCGACACATCAAGTGCGGCAACACTTTCGTCGGTACTGTCAGATTAAACTCGGTTGAAGCGAGCAGGGTGGTTTCGTAGGCTTGCCGTATGACAAAACACTTCCCATTCAGGTACTTTAAAACGAGCCCTGAGATCATCCGCTTGGCTGTGATGCTGTACGTTCGTTTTCC
>JABITU010000289.1 GCA_018668195.1 Tateyamaria sp.
CGTGTCGAAGGCTTGCGAAACGCCCAAACCACCGCCCGCCGATAAGGTATCAATCCAGTGTAATGATTCGCACATTTGTGCCCTGCGCTGTAAGTGCAACTTTGCCATCGCACAGACGCAGCGCATCCTCACCAAAGACCTCTGCGCGCCAGCCTGTAAGGGCTGATACGTCGCGCATGCCTGCTGCCAAGGCATCAAGATCCGCAGCAGATGCAATCAGTTTTGCGGCCACGCCAGCACTTTCCGTCTTGGCCTTTAGCAGCACGCGAAGCAGATCAGCAAGCGCCGGGTTTACCTGCATCTTTTCACGGCTGCGGTCGGGCCTTGGCATCAAGCTTGCGTCCATATCGACCCCGCGTGCAACGGCTGCCAAAATACCATCAGCGATTTCCCCCTTGCGCGCTTCGCGCAACAAAAGACGGGATCGCCCAAGGTCTTCGTGATTGCCTGGCTTGTTACCGGCCAACTCGACCAGCGCGTCATCCTTGAACACTCTATTGCGCGGAATGTTCTTGCGCTGCGCGTAGGCTTCACGGAAACCGGCCAATTCCTGAACTACCGCCAGAAACCGCGCCGAATTTGTACGGGTCTTGACCCGCTTCCATGCCAATTCCGGTTGGACGATATAGGTTTCCGGCGAAAGCAACACCTGCAACTCTTCGGTTACCCAGCGGGCGCGTCCACTTTCGGCCAATTTTGCCGACAGAAATTCATAAATCTGACGCAAATGCGTTACGTCAGCAACCGCATAGGTTTTTTGTGCATCCGTCAACGGCCTGCGAGACCAGTCGGTAAATCGCGATGTCTTGTCCAACGGCTGTGAGGCAATCTTGCGCACCAGCGTCTCATAGCCAACCTGTTCGCCAAATCCGCACACCATAGCCGCCACTTGGGTGTCGAACAAAGGTTCTGGGAAAACCTGCGCATCCACGTAAAAGATTTCCAGATCCTGGCGCGCAGCATGAAACACTTTGACCACTGACGTGTCGCGAAAAAGCTCATACAACGGTTCAAGCGACAGGCCATTTGCCAACGGATCCACCAAAACAGCATTGTCGTCGGTCATACCGGGCATCGCCAGTTGGATCAGGCACAGCTTGGAATAATAGGTGCGTTCCCTAAGAAACTCAGTATCCACAGTAATATAGGGATGTTCACGGGCTTCTCGGCAGTAAGCGTCCAGCGCATCGGTCGTGGTAATCGTTTTCATTCGGGGCTTCTTGTTATTAATGTATACCCGGCTATCGGATTGCGTGGGTTTACACCAATCTCAGCACAGTGGCTAGAGCGTCACGACACGGGTATCACCCGCCGCAAAGCGACGCAGAACAGCGGGGTAAAGTTTGTGCTCGCGTGTCAAAACACGCGCGGACAAACTCTCTGACGTATCGTCCGGTTGCACGTCGATCCGCGCTTGCCCAAGGATTGGACCATCATCCAGTGCGGGCGTCACAAGGTGCACGGTGCAACCATGTTCTCTATCCCCGGCGGCAAGCGCCCGCGCATGCGTTTGCAGCCCCTTGTACTTGGGCAAAAGCGACGGATGAATGTTCAGCATCTGTCCGGCCCAAGGAGAGACAAAACCGGCCGTCAAAACGCGCATGAAACCAGCAAGGCAAAGGATGTCGCAGGCGTAGGGCGCCAACGCCTGCACAATGGACGCCTCAAACCCTGCGCGGTCTTCGCCAAAAGGGCGATGATCTATGACCTCGGTTGCAATCCCCTGCGCCTGTGCCCACGCGATACCGCCAGCGTCCGCATTATTGGAAACCACAACCGCGGGTCGCGCCGCGTGCGTGCCGGTCATATCCTGAACCAGTGCACGCATGTTTGAGCCACCACCCGAGACAAAGATGCCAACGCGTTTGTGCACTAAAGCGACCCGGAATAGACGATGCCATCACCGGCTATGACAGTCCCAATCGGAACCACGGTTTGACCCTCGTCTTGCAATGCGGATGTCACTTCAACCAAACTATCGCTGCTTACGACAACGACCATTCCGATACCGGCATTGAACGTCTTTAGCATTTCAGCTTCTGACATGCGGCCTTGATCTTTGAGCCATTGGAACACGCCCGGCAGATCCCAAGAATTAAGATCAACCTTGGCTCCAAGGCCTTTGGGCAAAACACGTGGTAGGTTTTCTGTCAGGCCCCCACCCGTGATATGCGCAAAGCCATGTACGCCGCCCGCTGTGATCGCCGCAAGAGCCGCTTTTACATACAGCCGCGTCGGCGTCAGCAGTACCGCCCCTAATGTACCCTCGGCCCACGGGCAGGCATCGCCCCAACGCAGCCCCGAATCGTCGACAATGCGCCGCACCAGCGAATAACCGTTCGAGTGCACCCCATCTGAGGCTAGCCCAAGCAGCACATCACCCGCCGCCACATCCGCAGGCAGGGCCGCCCCCCGCTCCATCGCCCCAACAGAAAACCCTGCCAAATCGAAATCACCTTTTGGGTACATACCCGGCATCTCTGCAGTCTCTCCCCCGATCAACGCACACCCTGAGTTAGCGCAGCCTTTGGCGATGCCTTCGATAATGCGTGCAGCTTGATCAAGCTCAAGTTTGCCAGTTGCGAAATAATCTAAGAAAAAAAGTGGCTCAGCGCCCTGACACACCAGATCGTTGACACACATGGCCACTAAATCAATGCCCACGCCGTCCACGTTACCGGTGTCGATCGCAATCCTAAGTTTAGTGCCAACGCCATCAGTGGCTGCGACCAGCACAGGATCAGTGTATCCCGCCGCTTTGAGGTCAAAAAGCCCCCCAAAACCGCCAAGACCAGACGCCACCCCCGGCCGCTTTGTTGCAGCCGCCGCTGGTTTGATACGCTCCACAAGCGCATTGCCCGCGTCGATGTCTACCCCTGCCTCGGCATAGGTCAGTCCGTTATTATCTGCTGTCATGATTGCCCCTGCGGTCGCCCGGATCCGATTGCGCATGTGCTAGCCCAAAGCAGGACCGCGCGCAACGCGTCTTGACGATCCGCGCCGACCAGCCTAGCAAGCACATTATGGCGGGCCTGTAGCTCAATTGGTTAGAGCAGAGCGCTCATAACGCTTTGGTTGCGGGTTCAAGTCCTGCCGGGCCTACCAAACATCATTTATTATCCTTTTATTATAAGGTTTTAGGTGACTTTCTGACGAACCTTTCAGGGTGGTTCGTCAAGTTTTGTTCCACGTTCGCACCGATAAGGCGTGAAAATGCTGAGTCTGCCATGTCGCGCCGACCAAACGTCTCGCAGTATTTTTGAGCCATCGCCAAGGTGACGTGGCCACTGACGGCCATGATTTCATGCGGTGTCCCGTTTGCTTCCGCTATGCGGCGACAGATAGCCTTGGGCAGTCGATGCGATGAATACAG
>JABITU010000033.1 GCA_018668195.1 Tateyamaria sp.
CATGATCCCAAGCTTGATGACCCGGCCCTCCATATTGCGCTAAAATCGAATGTTTTCTACATCGGTGCTCTGGGGTCGACCCGGACACATGCCAAACGCGTGTCCCGCTTGCAAGAAGCAGGGTTCACTGCTGCTGACATCGCCCGAATCAACGGGCCGGTTGGGTTAGACATTGGTGCTGCCAGTCCTGCAGAAATAGCTGTTTCTATTCTTGCCCAGTTGGTGCACGCATTGCGGCGCGGCGCATGAAGTTTGGTATGGTTTCAATCGATGACGCGCAGGGGGCTATCCTTGCACACTCCACCGCTGGGACCGACGGGCGCATTGCCAAAGGGACGCTGCTGGACGCGGCACTTGTAGACCAATTGCGCCAAGCCGGACACAAGACTGTGGTCACCGCGCGACTGGAGCCCGGCGATGTAGAGGAAAACGCAGCCGCTTCATTTTTGGCGCAGGCGATTGTCCCTGAGTCGCCGGCGCAGGCTTTGCGCATTGCAAAGGCGGGCGCGGGGCGCGTGAACCTCTATGCCACAGGCCCGGGCGTTGTTCGTATGGATGCCGGTGCGATAAATGCGGTCAACGCCGTCAATCCGATGATCACAGTCGCGACTGTGCCACAGTTCCACAGGGTCGAAGCCGGGACAATGGTCGCCACAATCAAAATCATTGCCTATGCGGTGCCAGAAACTGCGCTTGCGGATGCCTGTGCCGCAGCGGCGCGGTGTTTGGCAATCGCGGCACCAGTCTACAGTTCGGCAACTCTGATCGAGACAATGGTGGGTGATGCAGACCCGGTGACCAAAGGTCGGGCCGCCATGACTGGGCGTTTGGACCGCCTTGCAGTCGCTCTAACAGACCGCGTTATGGTGCCGCACAAGACCGAGCCTTTGGCGCGCGCGATGATCCAAGCTCCGGGTGATATGATTTTTGTTCTGACGGCATCAGCCACGTCCGATACACAGGACATTGGCCCAGAAGCGTTGCGCGCTGCCGGAGGCAGCGTGACGGCCTATGGCATGCCTGTTGATCCGGGGAATTTGCTGTTCTTTGGGTGGTTGGAGGACAAACCGGTAATCGGCCTTCCGGGGTGCGCGCGATCACCTGCCCTGAATGGCGCAGATTGGGTGCTGGAGCGGATATTGTGTGGATTCCGCCTGACGCAGGCTGATATCTCGGCGATGGGGGTTGGTGGTTTGCTCAAGGAAATTCTGACCCGCCCGCGTCCTCGCGCGTCCTGAAAGCCGGGTCCAAGTCATCCGCTCACCCTGTGCATGATTTTGCGAAATTGTGAATTTGAGAAAGTTTAGTGTTCTCAAGTGGCAAATGCCGTGTTTAACTCGGATCAAATAAGAATGACACTAAGGGAGAATATAATGGTGCAGGTTTCAATGACTGTGAACGGCAAGGCTGCTTCTGGCGAGGTAGAGGGACGAACATTGTTGTCGTCTTTCCTGCGCGAGCAGCTCAAAATGACTGGAACGCACGTGGGCTGTGATACGTCACAGTGCGGTGCATGCGTCGTGCACGTAGACGGCGTAGCGGTGAAATCCTGTGCAATTCTCGCGTTTGAGGCCGACGGCGCCGAAGTCGCCACGATTGAAGGGCAATCCAATGCGGATGGTTCGATGAATGTCATCCAACAAGCATTTCAGGATCACCACGGCCTGCAATGCGGGTTTTGTACTCCAGGAATGGTGATGTCAGCCGCCGCACTTCTAAAAGAAAACCCAAAGCCCACTGAAACAGAGGTGCGTGCGTATCTTGAAGGCAACATTTGCCGGTGCACTGGCTACCACAACATCGTCAAAGCAATTCTGGCCGCCTCTGGTCAAGACGTTGCGGCCATGGCTGCGGAATGACCGTATTCCGAAAAATCGCACTGGCCGGCATTCTGATGACTGTTGTCGGATCTGGCGCAGCCATAGCTGAAGGGTATTCTACCGTCGACTTGGGGCTGGTGAGATCAAAATCAGCATGCATGGCCAGGGCGGAGCGGGTCATGCATCGCTACGAAGACACGCTCGGTGCACACAGCGTGTCGACTGGCTCTTGGACAACCTTTGGCTGGGATTTTGAGCCAGGCGATCAGGATGTGGTGATTCTGTGTGTTGCACCTGCTGGATCATCAAGCAATGAACGCCGTGCGATCATGGTTATACATGGATCGGAAACGGAGACTGAACGCTTCGCCACGCGCGATATCCTTAATGGGTATTGGGACGCTGACTAAATAAACGAATTCAAAAGAAAAAGCGACCTGTGCGGTCGCGCATCATTCAGGGAGGAATGACATGCCAAAAGATGGAGGCATCGGTGCCAGCAGTAAGCGGCGCGAGGACGTACGGTTTCTAACAGGGGTCGGCAACTATACGGATGATATCAACATTCACGGTCAGGCGTATGTGTATTTCTTGCGCTCAGATGTGGCGCACGGAACATTGAAATCAGTCGATACCAGTGCTGCTGCCGGAATGCCGGGAGTGGTTCAGATCTTTACCGGTGTTGATTTCGAAGGGGTAGGCAGCATCCCTTGTGGATGGCAGGTGACCGACCGTCATGGCGAGCCAATGCAAGAGCCTGGCCACCCGGTGCTGGCGCAGGGCAAAGTGCGTCACGTGGGCGAGCCGATTGCAGCCGTGGTTGCGGAAACGCCGGAGCAGGCACGAGATGCCGCCGAAGCAATCGTTCTGGACATCGACGAGTTGCCCGCTGTGATCAACATGAAAGATGCTCTGCTGGGTGGTGCCACAAAGGTTCATGACGACCTGAATGACAACCTTTGCTATGATTGGGGCTTTGTCGAAGAAAATAAAGACGCGGTCAACAAAGCGTTCGAAGACGCCGCGCATGTCACTTCGCTTGAATTGGTCAATAACCGCTTGGTTGCAAATCCGATGGAACCGCGTGTCGCCGTTGGGGACTACTCGCGTGGTACGGATGATCACACACTTTATACAACGTCGCAAAACCCGCACGTGATCCGTCTGTTGATGGGTGCGTTTGTGCTGGGGATTCCAGAACACAAGTTGCGTGTTGTCGCTCCGGATGTCGGTGGCGGCTTTGGCACTAAAATCTTCCACTACCAGGAAGAAGCGTTCTGTACTTTTGCCGCTAAAGCCTGCGGCAGGCCTGTGAAATGGACGTCCAGCCGGTCAGAAGCATTTATATCTGACGCTCATGGCAGAGATCACGTTACGACCATCGAATTGGCGCTGGATGCAGATAATAACTTTACCGCAGTTCGCACCGAAACACATGCCAATATGGGCGCTTACCTGTCAACCTTTGCGCCGTCGGTACCGACTTGGCTGCACGGCACGCTGATGGCTGGTAACTACAAGACGCCGCTGATCTATGTGAACGTCAAGGCCGTGTTTACCAATACAGTGCCGGTAGATGCCTATCGTGGCGCTGGTCGGCCCGAGGCGACATTCCAATTGGAGCGTGTCGTGGACAAGGCCGCACGCGAACTGGGCGTCGATCCAATTGCGTTGCGTCGTCAAAACTTCATTACCGAGTTCCCCTATGCGACTCCTGTGGCCGTCGAGTACGACACCGGGGATTACAACGCGACGATGGATAAGCTCGAAGAGATGATTGACCTTAGTGGATTCGACGCGCGCCGCAAGGCATCAGAAGCCAAAGGCAAACTGCGCGGCATGGGTGTTAATTGCTACATCGAGGCTTGCGGTATCGCGCCGTCAAACCTTGTTGGTCAGTTGGGCGCACGGGCAGGTCTGTATGAATCCGCCACCGTTCGGGTCAATGCCACCGGTGGTCTGGTTGTTATGACGGGCTCGCATAGTCACGGGCAGGGCCATGAGACATCGTTTGCCCAAGTCGTTGCCGAGATGATTGGCATTGACGAGAGCATGATTGAGATCGTGCATGGCGACACCGCCAAAGTGCCGATGGGCATGGGCACGTATGGATCCCGTTCCATCGCAGTGGGCGGATCGGCAATGGTGCGTGCGACCGAAAAGATCATTAACAAAGCCAAGAAGATCGCAAGTCATTTGCTTGAAGCGTCCGAGTCGGACATCGAGCTGAAGGATGGTGCGTTCAGCGTCGCTGGCACAGACAAGTCTGTGGCATGGGGCGATGTGACCCTTGCAGCCTATGTTCCGCACAACTATCCACTTGAGGATATTGAGCCGGGCTTGGAGGAGACAGCGTTCTACGACCCGGCTAACTTCACCTATCCATCGGGGGCCTATGCCTGCGAAGTCGAGGTCGACCCGGATACCGGGAAAGTGTCGATTGAGCGGTTTGCTGCGGCGGATGACTTTGGCAACATCATCAATCCAATGATTGTGACGGGACAGGTTCACGGCGGTCTGGCACAAGGAATTGGTCAGGCACTACTTGAAAACTGTGCATATGACGATAACGGTCAGTTGTTGAGTGGGTCTTACATGGATTATGCGATGCCGCGCGCTGATGACCTACCGATGTTCGATGTTGATCATTCATGTCAGACGCCTTGTACGCATAACCCTCTAGGTGTGAAGGGCTGCGGCGAGGCGGGTGCAATCGGTTCGCCCCCGGCAGTTGTAAGTGCGGTCGTCGATGCGCTGCAATCTGCGGGCAAGGACGTGACGCATATCGATATGCCTTTGTCGCCCGATCGTGTTTGGGCAGCGATGCAATGAGTTGAAAGTGTGGGACTGGGGCGCTGCCCCATACCCCGGAGTTTATCTGGCAAGATGAAAAGGATCATATTGCCAAAAGAAAGGACCGAAAATGTACAATTTTGACGTCGTCAAACCGAGCCATATTGCGGATGCAGTCAAGGAACTGTCGGGCAGTTCAGAGAGCCAGCCGCTTGGGGGTGGACAAACCCTGATCCCGACACTGAAGCAAAGGCTGGCCAGCCCGGACAAGTTGGTAAGCTTGGGCGCTATCGACGAGATGAAAGGTGTTTGCCAGAATGATGTGGGTGACGTCTGCATTGGTGGGGCAACAACGCATGCGACTGTTGCAGCAACGGCAGGCGCCTATTCTGCACTTGCCGTAACAGCGAGCCATATTGGGGACCCGGCCGTACGCAATCGTGGAACGATCGGTGGGTCGCTGGCAAATAATGATCCTTCAGCCTGCTATCCAGCGGCTGCGCTGGCGTCTGGTGCAACAATAGTGACCAATGCTCGTAAAATTGGAGCCGATGATTTCTTTCAGGGCATGTTCACAACTGCGCTGGAAGAGGGTGAGATCATCACTGAAGTTTGCTTTCCGGTGCCAGAAAAGGCGAATTATCAAAAGTTCGTGCAACCAGCATCGCGCTTTGCGCTTGTGGGTGTTTATGTTGCCAAGTACGCGAGCGGTGTCCGCGTGGCGATCACGGGTGCTTCTAATGACGGCGTGTTCCGTTGGGCCGAAGCAGAAGCGGCATTATCGGCCAATTTCGCATCAGAAGCGTTGGAAGGGTTGACCCTGCCTGACGATGATATGATTTCAGACCTGCACGGAACGGGCGCCTACCGCGCGCATCTATGTGGTGTGATGACCAAGCGGGCGGTAGATGCTGCTGCGTGATCTTGTCTGAGGATAATTTGGAAAGGCCGTACATTTTGTGCGGCCTTTTTGTTTGCGCGACCATTCAGTGTATAGCAGCGCAGATTTGACGGGGTTTCCAAGTTGGAATCGAGCTTGCGCAGCAGATAATTAGTGTCGTGAAGGAAAGTGGCAGGTTGGATCGGCATGCAATGCAGCCTTGCGTGTGAGGTCGCCAGTGCCCTAGCTGAATATGCCACCTTAACCTGAAAAGGGCACCGCAAACGCGACGCCCCTTTAAAATTGCCATCCAACTATGGTCGATGATCACTTGTTTGGCATCGGCCCAATAAGCATGACCATTTGGCGGCCTTCCATCTTGGGGAAGTTTTCAATCTTTCCATGGTCTTTGGTGTCCTCGGCCACCCGTTCCAACAATTCGCGGCCCAGGTTCTGGTGCGCCATCTCGCGCCCTCGAAAGCGCAGTGTCACCTTCACCTTGTCTCCGTTCTCGAGAAACTTGAAAACGTTGCGCATTTTGACATCATAGTCATTGATATCAGTATTGGGACGGAATTTGACTTCCTTGATCTCGATTATTTTTTGCTTCTTACGAGCTTCGCTCTCGCGTTTTTGCTGCTCGTATTTAAACTTTCCGAAATCCATGATCTTACAGACCGGTGGATTGGCGTTAGGCGAGATTTCGACCAGGTCGAGCCCAGCATCTTCGGCCATCACAATGGCGCGGGTGGGCGTCACGACGCCAACGTTCTCTCCTTCAGCGCCAATCAGGCGGATTTCGGTGGCGTGGATTTTATCGTTTACGCGAGGGCCAGTGTCTCTTTGTGGCGGCGCGTTATGGGGTCTGCGAGCGATGATGGTGATCCTTTGATCGTTGCAAAATTTGAGGCCAAAACGTAGCCTTTGCCTGGGCTTACTTCAAGGCGCAAAATCGGTTGTTATGCGTGGAAGCGCAGGATTTTCCGTTTACTGGGCGTTTCTGCACCTTGCACGTCCAATACTGGCGGCATTCTGCGGCGCTATGGTGCAATTGGCCAGTCGTAAACAGGGCGCTACACGGTGAAACTGTCCGAGCGTTATATGCAAACGTGGCCGCGCTTTGAGGCTATGGACTGTTGGCGATCCATCCCAGCAAATTGACTGGAACAGCTCAGCCAACAAAAGCTTTTTCGACAACGAAATGTTTTGGGTCCGAATTGGCGCCTTCTTCTAGGCCGAAACCCTCGAGAATGCGCTTGAGATCGGTGTTTAGGCCGAGCGAGCCGCAAATCATTGCGCGATCGGTGTCGGCTTTCATGCCATCAATGCCGAGATCATTGAATAATGTGCTATCTTCGAGAAGGGTCGTGATGCGACCCATTTTAGGGCTGTGTTCGCGCGTCGTGGTCGGGTAGTAGCGGATTTTATCTAGCGCGTCCTTGCCCAGTAATTCCTGCATCATCTCGTCTTGTTTCAAGGTGCCAATCAGGCGGCTGCCATAGTCCAACTCGGCAACATCACGGCAGGTATGCGTGATGACGATCTTGTCATAATCTTCGTAAGTCTGTGGTTCACGCAGCAGCGATGCAAACGGAGCAAAGCCAGTGCCAGTAGCAAAAAACCAAAGCCGTTTGCCTGGTAATAGAGCGTCATGCACCAGAGTGCCCACGGGTTTGGGGCGCAGAATAATCTGATCACCGGGCTGGATGTGTTGCAGGCGTGACGTCAAAGGGCCGTCTTCAACCTTGATCGAATAAAATTCCAATTCATCATCCCAAGCCGGTGACGCGATAGAATAGGCGCGCAGCAGAGGCTTCTGCTTGCCAGTCTTGGGGTCGGGATCGCCCATAAGACCGATCATCACAAACTCGCCTGAGCGAAACCGAAGGCTCGCTGGGCGGGTCACACGGAAGGAAAACAGGCTGTCTGTCCAATGCTGGACCTGAGTGACAGTCTGTGTATCAGGCGATGTCGGTGCTTTGACGGCGGCGGCTTGGTTCACTGGAGTTTGCTCGATCATGGTTGTGTCAACGCGGGTTTACCCCGACGCCTCTCTTATTGGGAAGATTTTTTTTGCTAGAGCGAGGTGGTTAAACGCCGCGCATCAGCTGTTTGAAGCGCCGCGCAGCCGAGATTGATAATCGTGATCCTGCCAGTCTGCTCGGAAAATCCACTGCTCTTGTGGTTGGCGTGCAGCCAGCGCCTGGCTGATTTCGACCTCGTCAAAACCGGATCGGCGAGCCATGGCGTATTGATCTGCTATGACGTGGCCGTGTGCA
>JABITU010000290.1 GCA_018668195.1 Tateyamaria sp.
AGGTGCGCGCCCTTAATGATCTGCGCCGCGGTCTCTGAAACTAATGGACGGACAGTCTTATCGTTTTGGCCCACCACGAAATGGACTGTCCCATTGTAATCGGGCAACCGATCGAACAAGAGATTCAACCGCCACTGCGCCATCATTTTTAATGTGCCATCGACATGGTTGCGGTCTGCTACGAGGCGGCGATAAAGGTCTAGGCCTTCGGCATCCAGATCAGACCCTGTGGACGCGATCAGCGCCTTGATCCGTTCGGGATTAGCGGATGCACCGGAAAACAAGCTTGCGGTAAAAGGGACTGCTGACAACGCTTTGGCCATGGCTGGAAACAGCAGACCTGCCACGCCTTTGAATTCGCTCATCGCTGCGTTCAGCCCGATGACCAGCGGCGCATCCGCACCTATTCGCAGGTCTGGCTCTGCCAGTCGCAAGGCAACGGGACCACCTGCTGAATGTCCGACAATAACCTCTGGCACCCAACCTTCCTGACGGCAAAGTGTGGTTATGTCTTCGGCGATCTGGTCAAGGCCGGAACGATGCCGCGCCCCAAGTTGGGTAAATCCGTGCCCCGGAAGGTCGAGCGCTATGACGTGAAACCGCTTTGCCAGTTCGGTAAAAAGGTGGCGAAAACTGTGGGTTGATCCGCCAGCGCCATGCAACATCAAAAGTGTCTTGCCCCGACCGTCTTGCTGAACATGCCATCGATGCACAGGTCCTGTGACACGTTTTGACAGATGTCCGTTCGGCCAATCGTGGATCTCTGCCCAGTCCATTACTCACACGCCTAAGACGGCTGTGACTACGTCTGTCAGCCGTTCGGCATTGGCACGGGGCAACGGAACATAGGTTGCATTCAGAATTTTCCCAAGTGCCTGTAATGCGGGTTGTGGCCGATTCGACATGTCCAACACGAGGGATGAAATACCCGATGCACGCAAGGCGCCAGCCATCTGTTGGGCATCGCTTGCCGCCTGAGACCGGTTGGCATTGCCGTCCAGCGTGATGTTGGCGCGGCCATCTGTGATAAGAATGATCGTTGGTGTCAGACCCCGTCCAGTCGCCTTTTCGGCCAACCCCATCGCGCAGTGCAGGCCTGCGGCCAGCGGTGTACCCCCGCCGCCGGGTAGGGCAGATAGCCTGCGCTTCGTCTGAACCAAAGACCGGGTGGGCGGCAACAGGATTTCCGCACCGGTGCCGCGAAAGGCAATCAAAGCAACGTGGTCCCGATTCGCATATGCATCGGCCAGCAGCAGTTCGATGGCGCCCTTGGCCTCGCCCAAACGCGCCATCGCCGCAGACCCTGAGGCATCCACGCAAAAGATCAACAACCGGTCTGACTGCTCTGCATAGCGCTTTAACCGGATATCGGAGGGCCGAATGAGCAGACCTGGCCGGTCAGGTTGGTGTTTGCGCCGGATTGGTTGCCAGGGCGCTGCGGCGCGCAGCGTTGCAACCAGATCAATCCGCGCCGTGCCATCGAGCCTACCGGGCCGCGACGGGAGCGGCCGGCCCCTGCGGTTGCCTGTACGCGTGCGGCCCGCGCCTGCTCCGCTACTGACACGTGACGTGCGGGTTGAAACCAGCTGATCCAAAAGACCCGGCGGCAGCAACGCTTTGACCGCCGCGATCAGCATATCGCCGTCTGGCAGCGTCATATCTGTGCTTTTGTCCTGCCCGTCTGCTTCATCTGGCGCGTCTGGCTCGGGGGGCGCAGGCGGAAGAGGATCGCTGGCGGTTTCTTCTTGAGGAATAATCGTTGCGCGATGTGGAAAGACCAAAGCAGCCGCGATCTCTATATCTGCCTCGGTCAAGTTACTGCGCCCAGTGTATCGGGCATGCGCCTTTGCTGCGCGCAAGGCAAGTGTCGGTGCGCGCAATGAACCGATCCCAAAGGTTGAAGCAAGCACAGTCAACTGGATAGTTGCATCTGCGACCGAAACGTCCGGGCTGTCTGGTGCCGCTGGTATCTTGGTCCAATTGTCAGGTCTTCGGCCGCCGGGTTCGATGTGAAATGCCAGACGCTCAGCCAGTGTCGCGGGAACAGCTTCGTCCGGTTCGGCCCCTTCGTCCAGTGCCACAATGCCGGCCGTTAAAGACTGATCCATCAAGGACGACAGTTTGGCGGCGAGAGTGGCCGTGCACCTTTCGGCCATCGGAATTACGGCGATGCAAGATGTCTCAAAAAAGCCCTTGCCATGTACAACGCGTGAAGTCGCGAGCGTGGCTGATAGATCGATGCCACCAAACAGCTGTTCGTCGCTTATCGAAGGCGGCATTTTCCGCAGTGGTGTTGTGGTAGGCAGCCTGGCAAGCACCGATTCGCGGTCGGGGCCTGCGCGCATGCGTATCACGGCGCCGCCCAATCCTGCCGGGTCGACAGCCAGCAACTGCAAGGCCAAAGCTGCCATATGCCAGCTTTCGGTGCTCATCTGAGTTTACGCAAATTGGCCGCTGGAATGTGCGGATGTGCGGCCCTGATCCGAATGCAAATCACCCCAGCACCGCCTCGACGGTGCGGGCAACACGGGTGCTGCTGCCCGCTTCGTCCAGAGGATCGCGGCGTAGCCTGTGGCTTAGCGCGATGGGTGCGATCTGCCGAAGATGATCGCGATTAAGCGTCTTATTTTTGCGATAGGCTGCCAGCGCACGGGCGGCTCGCAGAAGGGTCAATTCCCCGCGCAGGCCATCGCTGCCCAAAGCGATACACAATTCGGCACAGTCCCGCAGGATGGCGTCAGGTGTTTCAACTTGTGGCAGAGCCTTGCGGGCTGCAAGAATCGCGCGTCTGATTTTGGCATCCTGTTTACTGTAGATGCCTATGAAGCTGTCAAAATCCTGTTCAAACGCATCGCGGCGCTTGATCACCTCGACGCGTTGCGAAACGTCAGTGGGGCTGCGTACCTCGACTGAAAGACCGAACCGATCCAAAAGCTGGGGCCGCAGTTCGCCTTCTTCTGGGTTGCCAGAACCGACAAGTACAAAGCGTGCAGGGTGCCGGATCGACAAGCCTTCCCGTTCGACCACGTTTTCGCCGGATTGGGCGACATCCAGCAGCAGATCGACAATATGGTCTTCCAGTAGATTGACCTCGTCAATATAGAGGTACCCGCGGTTTGCGCGCGCCAGCAGCCCGGGTTCAAACGCTTTTTCGCCGCGCGTCAGCGCCCGTTCGATATCAAGTGCGCCAACAACACGGTCTTCGGTGGCCCCTAATGGCAGGTCGATCACCGGCGTCGGTTTGTTTTGTGTGCGTTTTGTCACTATCCCGGCCCACTCTGGCGTTTCACCCTGAGTGGCCGCATTGATCGGGCAGCCGACAATCGCCTTGATCGGTGGTAGCAGCGCGGCCAGTGCCCGAACTGCAGTGGATTTGCCTGTGCCCCGGTCGCCAAATACCAGCACGCCACCAATGCCAGGGTCGATGGCCGTTAAAACCATCGCCTGTTTCATATCTGTTTGGCCCACGATGGCAGAGAAGGGAAAGGGCGTCTTGCTCATGTTAATTTCAATCCTTTCAAGGGGCTGATGCCGCCCCACGTGCCGCGATCACCCAATATCGAAAAGCGCGCATAGAGCTCTTCCTTGAACCAATCACCTTCGCGCACGGCTTTGATCGCTTTGGCATGTGGCCCATCATGTCGGGCAAACGCCGCCATTTCTGCTGCTCCGGGCCAGATCGAAAACGTTATCTGGTGTAACATCGGCAGTTCGCCGATGCCAATTTTAAACACCACGTTGGGATCAGTACCGATCATGGCCGAGATGTCTGGCACGCGGCCCCAGAACTTGGTCAAAATCTTTGGCTTGATTGTCGCGCGAGTCAGCGCAGCAAGAGGGCCTGATTCCGGTTCTGATGCAATTGAAAAGGGTGTGACGCCGCTCCAATTGCCGCGGGCGGACGTTGGACAAAGAAAGACGGTCCAGTCCTCTTTGGCGCGATTTCTGTAGCGTTTGAAAAGCGGTGTCTGATCAACTCGTTGTTGTGCGGTCTCTAGATCTGGCCAAGTGCAGAGTATCGCATAAACGCCTGTGTTCGGAATCGGTGTAAAGCCTTGACCCGTTCCCGACCCACACAACTTCCAGAATTCTAGGTCTGGGATCCGTGCCATCGCGAGTCGCGCGCCGCCCATCATCGCCAGTGCCCACGCCTGGTCGCGCCACCGCTCAAAGCGGAAGAAGGAAAGTGTCGTCGTCTGATTCATGTATTCGCACTGTCTGCATGCCTGTTGGCACCAAAGTTAGCCTATCTGTCGAAAATAAATTGTCAACTAAACTAGACACATCTATTGTACTAAATAGATGACACGCCTTGAACACATAGAATCGACAAATGTTGCTACTGGGCCGCGCGCTATTGTTATTGGCGCAGGTCTGGGCGGGTTGGCTGCAGCCATGCGGATGGGCGCCAAGGGATACAACGTTACCGTGATTGACAAGCTGGACGTGCCGGGTGGGCGCGGTTCTGCAATTTGGCAAGACGGACACCGGTTCGACCTTGGCCCGACAATCGTCACGGTGCCGCAACTGTACAGGGACTTGTGGGCCGCCTGTGGTCGCGATTTCCACGCCGAGGTGGAGCTAAAGCCGCTTGATCCGTTCTATGAAATTCGTTGGCCTGACGGCACCAAGTTTGTCGCCCAGCAAAGCACTGAAAAAATGCGTGCTGAAGTGGCCAAAATCGAGCCGCGGGATGTGGCCGGTTTTAACCGGTTCCTACGCGATAGCGAGCGGCGCTATTGGTTTGGCTTTGAGGATCTGGGCCGTCGATCAATGCATAAGCTTTGGGATCTGATCCAGGTTTTGCCCACTTTTTCCTGGTTGCGCGCCGATCGGTCTGTCTATGCACATGCCGCGCGGCGATTTCGTAACGACAAGCTGCGTATGGCCTTTTCGTTTCACCCACTGTTTATCGGTGGTGACCCCTGCAATGTGACATCAATGTATATCCTCGTCAGTTATCTCGAGAAACAGTTTGGTGTGCACTATGCCATGGGTGGTTTGGCTGGAATGGCAAAGCGCATGGCCGAAGTGATCGAGGATCAGAACGGCACTCTTTTGATGCAAACAGAAGTGGATCAGATCGTTGTCCGCGATGGCCGGGCCCGGGGTGTGCGGCTGACTTCGGGTCTGGAATTGGGTGCTGATGTGGTTATCAGCAATGCTGATGCGGGCCACACATATGATCATTTGATGCGCAGTGCCCCCAAAACTCGATGGACGCCCAGACGTCTCAAGCGCACACGGTACTCGATGAGCCTTTTTGTCTGGTATTTCGGGACAAAAGGCACGCGTGACAAGTGGTCCGACGTGGGTCATCACACTATTCTCAACAGCCCACGTTACACCGGATTGCTGAAAGACATTTTTATTAAGGGCAAGCTGGCCGATGATATGAGCCTTTATGTGCATCGCCCTTCAGTTACCGATCCTTCGGTCGCCCCCGAGGGCGATGACACTTTTTATGTCCTTAGCCCTGTGCCGCACCTTGGCCACGGCGGGGTCGATTGGAAAACCGAAGCAAGCGTATATAAAGCCAAGATGCTCAAAGTACTCGAGGAACAACTACTTCCTGGGTTGAGCTCTAGAATCAGCACTGAACAGGTTTTTACTCCCGAGACGTTTCGCGATCGCTACTTGTCACCGCATGGTTCTGGGTTCTCGATCGAGCCACGCATTTTGCAATCAGCATGGTTTCGGCCCCATAACATATCTGAAGAGGCCGAGGGCTTGTATCTTGTTGGCGCTGGTACACATCCCGGCGCTGGTGTGCCGGGCGTAATCTCGACTGCTGAAGTGCTCAGCCAGCTTGTACCGGATGCTGTAAAATGATGGACCCACGCGATCTTGATGCCTGCACAGAGGCCATTCGACACGGATCACTGTCCTTTCATGCTGCGTCCAAGCTGTTGCCGAAAAAGGTGCGTGACCCCGCACTGGCATTGTACGCGTTTTGCAGGTTGGCCGATGACGAAGTCGATCTGAAAGCTGAAAAGGTCGAGGCGGTGCTGGACCTGCGCGATCGCCTTGATCTTGTCTATGCTGGCACGCCCCGGAATGCGGCGCCTGATCGAGCCTTTGCTGCCGTTGTTGAACATTTTGAGATGCCGCGTACTTTGCCGGATGCCTTGCTTGAAGGCTTGGCCTGGGATGCTGCGACACGCACATATGCAACGCTGAGCGACCTCCGGGATTATTCGGCGCGCGTGGCATCGGCCGTCGGGGCGATGATGTGCGTGCTGATGGGCGTGCGTGATGCGGATGCGCTGGCGCGGGCCTGTGATCTGGGTGTCGCAATGCAGTTGACAAATATCGCCCGCGATGTCGGTGAGGATGCGCTTGAAGGGCGGTTGTACTTACCGACTGACTGGCTGGACGATGCGGGCGTTGATCGGAACGACTTTTTTGCCAAACCGCATGCGACAAAGCCAGTGCGCTTGATGGTTAAGCGATTGGTAATGGAGGCAAACCGCCTCTATTATCGTTCAGAGGCAGGGATCGCTGCCTTGCCGCGATCCTGTCGACCGGGAATATATGGTGCGCGATTTATTTATGCAGGTATTGCTGGACGGCTGTCTGCTATGGAATATGACAGTGTGTCGTCGCGGGCCCGCACATCCAAGGCGCAAAAGATCGGGTGGCTGGCCCAGTCGGTTTTGCAAAGTGGGATGAGTATGGTGATGCCCCAATCAGCTGTGCTCTATGCCAAGCCGCTGCCAGAGGTCCGGTTTCTTGTTGACGCTGCAGCCCGCCGGGTTGAACCTTCCCGCAGTGAAACCTTGCTGGAGGCGCTCGCATTACTCGAGGCGCGTCGTCAATCGGACCGTGCAAACTTGATCGGTCGCCAAGTCCGGTTGCAATAAGATAATGTTTTGGCTCGTATTTTGCATTTTCTTCGCAGCCTGTCTGGGGGCCGGTGTAACAGGGGGGCTCTTTGCGCCCGGACCATGGTATAGATCGCTTAATAAGCCGTCTTGGACGCCACCTGACTGGGTGTTTCCCGTTACATGGATGATCCTGTATGTCTGCATTGCGACGGCTGGGGCGCGCGCTGCTATGAGCGCTGACAACGGCGTGGCCATGGCATTCTGGGCGATGCAGATTGCATTTAATGGATTGTGGACGCCAGTATTTTTTGGACTCAGGAATATCCGGCTCGGAATGGCGATCATACTCGTTTTGTGGCTGACAGTGTTGTGCGCAATGTTAGCCCTGTTCCAGATCGACACTATTGCAGGTGTTTTATTTGCACCCTATTTGGTTTGGGTTACGATCGCAGGTGCGTTGAATGCGGCGGTTTGGAACCTTAACCGTACCGAAGCTTCTAAGGCGTCGGTGCACCAAGGGTAAATCCGTTCTTCATCTTGCTGAACAAACTCCGGGGGGTTGAGGGGCTGGCCCCTCAATCGGTATTTTCAAGCTACAATTTCGGTTCAGCTTGCCCGCGTCGAAGCCTCCGGCGGGAGTTTGTCTGGCAAGATGAAAAGGGATCAGTCAAAAGACCATTTCGCCCGCCTGGGCACTCGAACTGCCAACATGGGTTTGAGAAGTGGTGATCGGAAGCGCTTGAGGTCTAGTGCTTCGTGTACCCCTGTTACCTTTTGTCCGTTCAACGTCGTTTGAACAGCAGCCCGTGAGTAAAACGGTGCGTCTAGCATGCTTTGGATTTGAGTAGCCTTGGTACCCGCATCCCCCCGTGTTTCACGTTTTACAGCCCAAAGCGAACGTCGCATCGGCGCTTTTGGCGGCAGTTCAATCGTTCTTGCGATCCCGTTTTTGTTGAATTGGAATGCTGCCGCCAATTCAGAGCCATCCAACCGTGTGGCATCATAAAAGCATGTTGCACCATCCGAGGTTGGGTACCGTCCCCACGTCCAATAGGAAAAATCCTGTTCCAGTGCCCGGCTGCCGAAGTTCGCATCGAAGTACCCTTCGCCGTTCCATTGCCAGCCAGGCCTGTCGATGTCGACTTCGATCCGTGATCGTGGGGCAAAGGGGCGCCATATATGGGCGCCGTCTGGTGTTAGGGGCAGTTCAACATTTGTGACCGCAGAGGGTACGATCCTGATCTGACCTCTGATCCGGTTGATGAGCGGTGGAGATGATACCTCGTCGATGGTAATGATCAGTGTGTCGCCTTCCCAGCGCATCATAGAAGGCCCAACTTCGAGCCGGGACGCAGTCTGGCGCAGTGCAGTTTCGCCACGGTCTGTCATTGTGAAGCGTCCACCTGGTCCGTATGTGGCGACGTTGATGCAGACATGGTTTTGCGGTTTTTTTCGGCCTGACCACTTATACCACGGCGAAAATACCGATCCAATGAACCCGATCACTGACACGGCGCGGGTGCCGCAATCGCTCAGGCCGTCGACATACCACCATGCATAGCCGTTTGGCTGGACCGCGATGTCGAAGCGTGGTCGTTCAAGATCGCCTCGACCGCATGCCGGGCGGAGAGTGTCGCCATCGGTACGCCCGCCCCCGGATGTGTCCCGCCGCCCGCAAGGTAAAGGTTCGGGATAAATGTTCGGGCTGTTGGGCGTTGCAGTGCCGCCGTCAGGCCGTGCGGCGTCTGCCCGTACAGCGCGCCCGCGCTCGCCGGGAACATCTGGGCGAAGTTCTGAGGTGTCGTAAGGGAGGCTATGGTCGGTGTCGGGCTGAAAGTCATCCCGTGCGCCGCCATCTGCTGAGTGATCTGATGAAGCCATCGGTTGAGGTCCTTGGTGTCTGCGGTGTCGTTGAGGGCTGCGGGGGCGTTGGTGATGATCTCAAAGCGCTCCAGAGTTGGCGGGTCTGCGTTTTGCCCGCGGTCCAGTGCACAAATGTAAAAACTAGGATAGCGCGGCACTCGGCCCGCCATCAGATCAGTGAACTCGTCCTCGGCACTGGCGCTGAACAGTATGTTGTGGTGTGCAAGGTTGGGTCCGATTGGTGTGGCAGAAAAACTGAGAACCCGTGCCGAAAAACTACGCTTTGATTTGGTTGTCTGTGGTGCAATATGCGATGTGGCTTTTCCCAGAGCACCCGTTGCCAGCGCCCTCGGATCACCGGCATGTATGAGAATATCGCAGTTTAGCCGTGTGCCATCCTCTAGCTGCACCGACGTAACCACATTCTCCTTCAAATCAATACGTTCGACATAAGCGCCTGTAATGATCTGGCCCCCCTGTGCGGCTAGGATTCCGTGTAACGCCTCGGTTAGTTTGTGCATGCCACCCTTGATAACCCAAACACCGGCGGCTTCAGCTTGCCAGATGAGCGACAAAATCGCAGGAGAATGGGTGGGGCTACCGCCGACATAGGTTGCATAACGCCCAAACAGTTGCCGCAAGCGCGGATCGTCAAAGGACGTTGCTAACAATGATTTGAGCGTCGACAAGGGTGCCATGGCGGGGATCAGCCCGGGATGTTTCAGGACATGTGCGGTAAGTGCACCAAGTCGAGGCTCTGGTGCTTGCATCATCGGCTCATCAAAGGCTGAGAACAGCCGCCGTGTGCGCGCGCAGAAGCGTGTGAACTGCTGTGCTGCATTTGAGCCTGCAAAATCGTTAATGGCCGTGACACTAAGCGCCTCGTCCGAGTGCAGATCTAATGTGCTACCGTCTGGCCAAAAGTGTCGTGCCACAACATCCTGCCGGATTAAGGTGACGTGGTCATCCAAACGTTCGCCCGCGCAGGCAAACAAATCATCAAACACATGCCGCATGGTCAAAACCGTGGGTCCGGCATCAATCGGGCCAGCCGGGGATGGTACTGTCCTGATTTTGCCTCCAACCTTTGTATGACGCTCAAGCAAAGTGACCTGAGCGCCTGCGGCTTGCAGTCTCACAGCGCAGGCAAGTCCCGCAATCCCGGCACCGATGACGGCCACGCGCATGCGGCTTTTGGGGTTCGAAGGTAGCATCCAGTCCTTTCGCCTGTTCCAGAGATTGCGCAATTGTTGACTCGTGAATTCAATCTGTCCAGTATGGTTTACACTTAAGTGTCGCGCAAGCGTTACACATTTTTTCGCCTCAGGAGGCATTTATGGGTTTGAACACACGAATTGAAGCTGCCATCGATCAAGCTGTTGCTGTTGGTCAAGGCCGTGCAGTGACGCCCCCAAAGCTGGCCAGTGCATTGCGCTATGCCACGGCACCAGGTGGCGCGCGCATCCGCCCGACAATTCTAATGTCGGTGGCATTGGCATGCGGAGATAACAAGCCGGGGCTGTCTGATGCGGCCGCTTCTGCTCTTGAGCTGATCCATTGCGCCAGCTTGGTACACGATGATTTGCCCTGTTTTGATGATGCCGATATTCGCCGCGGTAAGCCATCGGTGCACGTCGCTTACTCAGAGCCATTGGCCGTTCTGACCGGCGACAGTTTAATCGTGCTTGCCTTTGAGATATTGGCACGCCAGTCGCACCTTGCGCCCGATCGGGTCGCTCAGTTGATCATGATTCTCGCACAGCGCACAGGGATGCCAGGCGGTATTTGCGCAGGCCAGGGTTGGGAGAGCGAGAGCGAGATTGACCTGAGTGCATACCATCAGGCCAAGACAGGTGCGCTCTTTATCGCAGCGACGCAGATGGGAGCGGTTGCAGCCGGGCAGGAGGCAGAGCCTTGGTTTGAACTGGGCGCACGCATCGGAGAGGCCTTTCAGGTGGCCGACGATCTGCGCGATGCGCTCTATGACGCTCAAACCCTTGGTAAGCCGGCTGGTCAGGATGATTTGCACGGTCGTCCCAATGCGGTGGCCCAGCTTGGCATGCAGGGGGCGATCAGCCGCTTGAAGGATATCCTCGGAGGTGCGATTGCGTCGATTCCATCTTGTCCAGGCGAGGCGCAGTTGGCTGAAATGGTTCGCATGTACGCAGAGCGTCTCACGCCGGTGGTTGCCGCACAGCACGTGCCCGGTGAGTAATGTCGGACACGGTGGATATGCCCGAGTGGCGTGGCGGTTGGCTGAATCGGTTGGTGGCGCGGCCTGGCTTTCAAAGCTGGGCCAGCAAGTTCCCTTTAACTCGCCCGCGCGTGCGGGCAGATGGTGCCGCGCTCTTTGATATCGTTCAGGGCTTTGTGCAAAGTCAGGTTTTGTTTGCGCTGGTCGAGCTTCAGGTGTTTCGCCGTCTTGGTGCTGGGCCTTTGACTGCGGCTGAGCTTGGCCATGCTTTCGATATCTCGGGTGAACGGGTGCAGATTGTTTTACAAGCGGGCGCCGCGTTGGGTTTGCTGAAACGCAAGCGGAATGGTCGATTTGCCCTCGCGCGGAAAGGCGCGGCGCTTATGGGAGTTCCAGGTTTGGAGGCGATGATTCTCCATCACCGCGCATTTTATGATGATATGCGGGACCCTGTAAAATTGTTGCGCGGCCCTGATGAAACGGAACTTTCAAAGTTTTGGCCCTATGTGTTCGGCGGCGATGTACCCGCTGCCGAGGCGAATGTGTATTCCGACCTTATGGCGCAATCTCAGCGCCTCGTGGCCGAAGATACTCTGCGCGC
>JABITU010000034.1 GCA_018668195.1 Tateyamaria sp.
TACCGAATTCATAGTAGTTATTGTACTGAGTGATATCTTCATAGCTGTTGGCTTCTAGATCCGAACTACTGGATCGCGCCATGCCCGCCGCACCAATCAGACCCAACCCCATTGCACCGCCAATCAACTGTCGCCGATTCAGATACGTATCGTAAGGTGTGGCATCTGCACGCTTAAGTGTATTGTTCCAACGATGCGCCATGGGTTGGCCTCCTCTGAGCAACTCTTATTCGCAATACATAGTACGCTTTTCGACCTTGTTTATCCCCGCTCACAGCCTTGTCAGTTCACTGTAACTCACAAATGCGACGATTGTATTCCCAAGAGCTTTGAAATGGGGGCCCATCACCGGCGCGGGCGGCCTGCGAATTGCATCGCAACAGTGTGAATGCAGATGTACAACCTTTGTACATCAGAATTGGTTTGCCCCAGTGTGTTTAACTGGTCCAGCACCGCAATTTTCATTGGCAGTTCTGCCACTCCGAGTGATGCAATTGTGCTCTGACACGTTGCCTGTCCCGCTAAAAAAGCGCCTCTCTAGGCGCCTTTTATAATTTAATCGGCCGTTAGTGAACAATTGCATCATCTGGCCGGGGCCGGTTCGTTGCACTTAGACGATCACCGATGATCAAACCGTCGACGCCCGCGGTTACCTCAACAGTGTCACCATCCCGGATATCCTCCGCCAAAAGCATCTCGGCCAGCGGGTTTTGCAACGCATTTTGGATAACGCGTTTGAGCGGGCGCGCGCCAAAGACCGGGTCATAGCCTTCGCTTGCCAGCCATTTGCGCGCACTTTGATCAAGCGAGAGGCAAACCTTGCGTCCTGCGAGACGCTTGAGCAACCGTGCCATCTGAATATCGACGATACCGTCCATATCTTCACGCGCCAGCCGATCAAATATAATGGTCTCATCCAAACGGTTCAGGAATTCGGGCCGAAAATGCGCGCGCACAGCATCCGTCACATCGCGTCGAGCTGGGCTTGGGTCTGCGCCATCCGGCAATTGGCTAAGCGCCTGCGCCCCAAGGTTTGACGTAAGGATAATCAACGTTTGTTTGAAATCCGCCGTCCGGCCCTGACCGTCGGTCAGAATCCCATCATCCAAGACCTGCAACAGAACGTTGAACACATCCGGATGCGCCTTTTCGACCTCGTCGAAAAGAACCACCTGATAGGGCCGGCGTCGCACGGCTTCGGTCAGTACGCCGCCCTCATCATAACCGACATATCCCGGAGGGGCACCAATCAAACGGGCAATACTATGCTTTTCCATGAATTCAGACATATCGATGCGGACCATCGCGCTGTCGTCATCAAACAGGAACTCAGCCAGCGCTTTGGTAAGCTCAGTCTTGCCAACACCAGTCGGACCCAGAAACAGAAACGACCCAAGCGGGCGATTTTCATCGCTCAGGCCCGCACGGGCACGGCGCACTGCATTGGCAACGGCGCGTACGGCGCTGCTCTGCCCGATCACCCGATTATGCAGCTGACCTTCCATCCGAAGCAATTTGTCGCGCGCGCGCTCCAGCATCTTGGACATCGGGATACCTGTCCAGCGTTCGACCACGCTGGCAATCTGTTCGGGGCGCACGGCTTCTGCGACCATGGCGTCGGCGTCCTGACCCTCGGCTTCAGACAGCTTGCGCTCAAGATCGGGGATCACACCATAAGAAAGCTCGCCCGCCCGGGCGAGGTTACCTTCGCGCTTGGCAATCTCAAGCGTAGCGCGGGCATCGTCCAGCCGTTGTTTGATATCGCGCGCCGATGCCAGCTTGTCACGCTCTCCCTGCCACTGCGCCGTCATCTCGTAACTGCGTTCCTGCAATTCGGCCAGATCCATTTCAAGGGTTTCCAAACGATCTTTGGAGGCCTGATCGTCTTCAAGCTGCAAAGCTTCGGCTTCGATCTGCATTTGTAAAATTTGGCGATCAAGCGCGTCCAACTCTTCGGGTTTGCTATCCACTTCCATGCGCAAACGGCTGGCGGCCTCGTCCATCAGATCAATGGCCTTATCTGGCAGAAAGCGGTCGGTGATGTATCGGTGGCTCAGCGTTGCAGCCGTCACCAAAGCGCTGTCAGAAATCCGCACCCCGTGGTGCAGTTCGTATTTTTCCTTGATCCCGCGCAGAATACTAACGGTGTCTTCGACCGTGGGTTCTTCGACAAGTATGGGCTGGAATCTCCGAGCCAACGCTGCATCTTTTTCCACGTGTTTGCGATACTCGTTCAGGGTCGTCGCACCAACGCAATGCAACTCACCCCGGGCAAGGGCTGGCTTGATCAAGTTTGCGGCGTCCATCGCCCCTTCGGAGGCACCAGCGCCGACCAACGTATGCATCTCATCGATGAACAAAATAATCTCGCCTGCGGCATCCGTCACTTCGGTCAGAACGGCTTTGAGCCGTTCCTCGAACTCACCACGATACTTTGCGCCGGCAATAAGCGCGCCCATATCAAGCGCCAGCAATCGTTTGTTGCGCAAGGATTCTGGCACATCACCATTAACGATGCGAAGGGCAAGCCCCTCGGCAATCGCAGTTTTACCAACGCCCGGTTCACCGATCAGAACCGGATTGTTTTTGGTGCGACGGCTCAGCACTTGCATCGCGCGGCGGATTTCTTCGTCTCGGCCGATGATTGGGTCAATTTTACCTGCCTCGGCGCGTTTGGTCAGGTCCATCGCATATTTATTCAGCGCTTCGTACCCATCCTCTGCGCTGGCAGTGTCTGCTTTGCGCCCCTTGCGAATATCGTTGATCGCAGCGTTCAGGGCCTGTGGGGTCACTTTGCCCGCATTCAAAGCATTTTTGGCCCCAGATTTCACCATGCCAAGGGCCATCAAAATCCGCTCGACCGGCACAAAGGAATCGCCAGCTTTCTTGGCCAACACTTCTGACTCGGCCAAAACCTTTGCAGTTGCCTGGTCCAAATATGCCTGTGCGGCATCTCCCGTCACTTGAGGCATCTTTGCGAGTGTCTGATCCAAATGCATAACAACACGCCCCGTGTCACCGCCCGCGCGCGTGATTAGGTTACTGACCAAACCATCACCATCATCTAGTAATGCCTTGAGTACATGGTCGGGGGTCAGACGTTGGTGGTTTTCGCGTGTGGCAATGGTCTGCGCTGCCAGAACAAAGCCGCGCGACCGTTCCGTGAACTTAGACAAGTCCATGGTATTTCTCCTCATTCAGCGCCCGGTGATGCTGCGCCCTCTCAGAGGCACGCAAGGCGGTCGGGCCTTGGTTTAAAAGATGGGGCGCACCCATGCGTTGCACAAGAGCAACATAGTCTTTTCACCCATAATCGTGGCCACGACATAATAAACTGCCCCTTCAGGATTATTATTTTCACTGCAAATGCACCTGTGCCACAACGTTTGTGCAATTTTGTAATGACTAGAACGTTTGCCAACTGGGCTACCAACATTGGTTTTCATGAACATTAACAATAATTCTTAAAAGCGTTTCCCGTCATATTGCAAACTTCTGGCACAGCTGTTGCGCCTTGTGGTGCCCCTTATGCCAAGCCCTCAAAGCCCCGACGCTTTTTGGCCGATAGACTTTGACACAGCACCAACCTATGACCCCCCCAAGCACAGCTTTTAGGGGTCGAAAATGGCA
>JABITU010000291.1 GCA_018668195.1 Tateyamaria sp.
ATATGCGGGACCCTGTAAAATTGTTGCGCGGCCCTGATGAAACGGAACTTTCAAAGTTTTGGCCCTATGTGTTCGGTGGCGATGTACCCGCTGCCGAGGCGAATGTGTATTCCGACCTTATGGCGCAATCTCAGCGCCTCGTGGCCGAAGATACCCTGCGCGCTGTATCGTTAAAAGGTGTGTCGCATTTGCTAGATGTTGGCGGTGGAACGGGCGCATTTCTTGAGGCGGTTGGCAAAGCCGCACCGAGAATGAAAATGACCCTGTTCGACCTGCCTGCTGTTGTTCCTGGTGCTGAGCAAAGGTTCGCCGCAGCCGCCATGGTGGATCGGGTTGCCATCGTGCCGGGTTCGTTCCGTGATGACAACCTGCCTGACGGAGCGGATGCAATTTCATTAATTCGCGTGCTCTATGACCATTCTGACGAAACTGTGCGCGCTCTTTTGACGAGGGTATTTGCGGCTCTGCCCAAGGGTGGCAGGCTTATCGTGTCAGAGCCAATGGGCGGCGGCACGCGTCCAGATCGGGCCGGAGACGTGTATTTCGCATTTTACACAATGGCGATGCAGACGGGTCGCGCTCGCTCTGCGTCTGAGATTTCCACCCTTTTGGCCGAAGTTGGTTTTTCTGACGTCACAACGCTCAAGGCCGTCCGGCCCTATGTCACACAGGTGGTCACGGCTGTTCGACCAGAATGAATGAGTATGATTAAGTGCCAATGTGTCTATTCTGATTGACACATTAAAATGTCTAACTAAAATGACACATGAGAACCCATGTCCGCCTTGAGTCTCCCGCATTCGGGAATTTGGACGGAACATAAGAAAGGGGAGGTTACATTGGACACCACCGCGGTCCTTCTGAAAGGTCCCAGAGATCTTGACGTGGACACCTTGGCTTTAACAGAGCCGGGGCCGTCGGATCTGGTTATCGATGTAACGCACTCTGGCATTTCCACCGGTACCGAAAAGCTGTTCTGGACAGGGGAAATGCCCCCATTTCCCGGGATGGGCTATCCTTTGGTGCCGGGATACGAGGCGGCTGGCAATGTGGTCGAAGCTGGCCCGCTGACGGGCTACAAGCCTGGTGATCGGGTTTTTGTACCCGGTGCAAATTGTTACGATGGTGCCTTTGGTTTGTTTGGTGGGGCAGCACGTCGTGTTGTCACTGAAGCCGAGCGTGTCACCCGAATCGATGCAGGGCTGGGTGCCGAGGGTGCATTGCTTGCCTTGGCCGCCACAGCGCGCCATGCGATGGCTGGGATGAACAAAGCTGTGCCGGACCTGATCGTGGGTCATGGTGTGCTTGGCCGTTTGTTGGCTCGTCTGACAATTGCCGCAGGCGCCCCCGCGCCCACCGTTTGGGAAATCGACCCTGCTCGTCGTGATGGCGGATTGGGGTACGAGGTGGTTGATCCGACACAAGACGAGCGCCGCGATTATACTTCGATCTATGATGCATCGGGTCAGGGCGCGTTGCTGAACGACCTGATCGGGCGTATCGCTAAGGGTGGCGAAATTGTGCTAGCCGGCTTTTATAGCGCGCCACTGTCTTTCGCCTTTCCACCTGCATTCATGAAAGAAGCCCGGTTGCGCGTCGCAGCCGAGTGGACCCGCGAGGATCTCGCGGCGACCCGCGCACTTGTCGAGTGCGGCGCGCTGAGCCTTGGCGGATTGATCACACACACCAAGCCCGCAGCCGATGCGCGCGGCGCTTATGAGCAGGCGTTCACTGATCCGAGCTGCCTGAAGATGATTTTGGACTGGGAGCATTGATGTGAAAGATGAAGTGCCAAACCTAAAGGACTTCGACCAGCGTTTGCGCGACGAAGCGCACGAAGATCTGGCGGACATCATAGCCGAAGAGCCGGCGTCAAAGACCCAGATCATTGCGATCTACGGCAAGGGCGGTATCGGCAAATCCTTTACCCTTGCTAACCTGAGCCACATGATGGCCGAGCAGGGCAAGCGCGTGTTGCTGATTGGATGCGATCCCAAGTCTGACACGACCAGCTTGCTGTTTGGCGGCAAGGCGTGCCCAACGATCATCGAGACTTCGACCAAGAAAAAACTGGCTGGCGAAGAAGTGAAGATTGGCGACGTATGCTTCAAACGTGGCGGCGTTTTCGCAATGGAGCTTGGCGGGCCAGAAGTTGGGCGCGGCTGTGGTGGCCGTGGGATCATCCATGGCTTCGAGCTGCTTGAAAAGCTTGGCTTTCATGATTGGGATTTCGATTACGTCCTGCTTGATTTCCTGGGTGACGTGGTGTGTGGCGGTTTTGGCCTGCCGATCGCGCGCGACATGGCGCAAAAGGTGATCCTCGTCGCATCTAACGATTTGCAGTCGCTTTATGTTGCCAACAATGTCTGTTCTGCGGTTGAATATTTCCGCAAACTGGGCGGCAATGTCGGCGTTGCGGGCCTTGTTATCAACAAAGATGATGGAACGGGCGAGGCTGCTGCCTTTGCCGATGCAGTGGATATCCCAATTCTCGCGTCTATCCCACAAGACGACGACCTGCGCAAAAAATCGGCCAATTATCAGATTGTCGGCACTGCGGAGAGCCAGTGGGGCGCGCTATTTGCTGCGCTGGGTGAAAATGTTGCGGTTGCTCCGCCTGTGCGCCCGGCGCCCCTCGATCAGGACGGGCTCTTGGGCTTGTTCGACGCATCCGAGACGGGTGGTGATTTTGTTTTAGAGCCAGCGACTGACATCGACATGCGCGGTAAGAACGCAGAGCCTAAAGCGTCACTGGAGGTAATCTATGATGATGCTTGATCAGAATGCTGTGATGAAAGGTTTGGCGGCAAGCCGACGTCTTGCAGCTTTTTCATGCGTGGTATGTGAGTATGGCAAAGCGCACCCTGAGCGTGCGCGCGCAGCGTCGTGCGATTCAGGGTTATATCAAGAAAATGCCTATGCATCTTTTTCCAGATCAAAGCTGGAGATGTTTTGAGCAAGCTTGTCTCATATGACGCCACTGACACGGTGGAGGTAACGCAAGGGCATCCACGTGAGTCGGATTTGCCAACTTTGTCGTCACCTCCAGTGGATGGCCTTGGCTGCCATTCCGGCTCAGAGATGGAAAAAGCCGCGCGTATGGCCGGTAATTCCGAAATGCTCGACCAATTTGCAGCCGACTATCCCCAAGGCCCTCATGACAAGCCCCAATCGATGTGCCCTGCATTTGGATCGTTGCGCGTGGGCTTGCGGATGCGCCGCACCGCAACTGTATTGAGTGGTTCTGCCTGCTGCGTTTACGGATTGACCTTTGTCAGCCATTTTTATGGTGCCCGCCGCAGTGTTGGCTATGTGCCCTTCAATTCCGAAACTCTGGTGACGGGCAAGCTGTTCGAAGACATCCGCGAGAGCGTGCATGATCTGGCGGATCCTGAAAAGTACGACTCTATCGTCGTAACCAATTTGTGCGTTCCAACTGCGAGTGGTGTGCCGCTGCGCCTGTTGCCGAACGAGATCAACGGCGTCCGGATCGTTGGTATTGATGTGCCGGGTTTTGGCATTCCCACCCATGCTGAGGCCAAGGATGTGCTGGCCGGGGCAATGCTGAAATACGCCCGCGAAGAAGTCGAGGCGGGACCAGTCGCCGCGCCCGTTGGTGGCAAATCAGATCGCCCGACTGTTGCTTTGCTGGGCGAGATGTTTCCAGCTGATCCGATGATGATTGGCCAGATGCTGGCCCCGCTTGGTCTGGCCGCCGGTCCGGTTGTACCGTGCCGCGAATGGCGCGAACTTTATGCTGCGTTGGACAGTTCTGTTGTAGCCGCGGTTCATCCGTTTTACACCGCCGCCGTGCGCGAGTTTGAGGCCGCGGGTCGGCCCATCGTAGGGTCAGCGCCCGTGGGATGTGACGGAACCGCCTCTTGGCTGGCGGCTATTGGGCATGCATACGGTTGTTCTGCAGATCAGATTTCAGAGGCGCAGAACGCGGTGTTGCCCGCAATCCGAGACGCATTGGCCGCAACGCCCATCTTGGGAACAATTACGCTATCCGGGTATGAGGGTTCCGAATTGCTGGTGGCGCGCCTACTGATCGAAAGTGGCGCGGACGTGCCCTATGTCGGCACGGCCTGCCCGCGCACGCCTTGGAATTCTGATGATCAGGAGTGGTTAGAGGCGCGCGGCGTCAAGGTAAAGTTCCGCGCTTCGCTTGAAGATGATTGCGCAGCGATGGAAGCGGTGCAACCTGATTTGGCTATTGGTACCACGCCGGTGGTTCAAAAGGCGAAAGAGCTTGGCATTCCTGGTCTATACTTCACCAATTTGATTTCAGCCCGGCCCCTGATGGGTGTTGCAGGCGCGGGATCTTTGGCAACCGTTATCAACGCCGCCATCGGTAATAAAAGCCGCATGCACCATATGAAGGCGTTCTTTGAAGGTGTCGGCCATGGCGATACCGCTGGTGTTTGGGAAGGTGTACCCAACATTCGCGAGGATTTCCGCGCGCAAAATATGAAAAAGCTCGAGCGCCAGGCCAAGGCCGCCAAAGCGGCGGAGATGATCTGATGCTGGTTATGGATCACGATAGGGCAGGAGGGTACTGGGGCGCAGTCTATGCGTTTTGCGCCGTCAAGGGCCTGCAATGTGTGATCGATGGCCCAGTGGGTTGTGAAAACCTGCCAGTGACTTCTGTGTTGCACTACACAGATGCTTTGCCGCCGCATGAATTGCCCATCGTAACCACCGGTCTGGGCGAGGAAGAACTAGGCCGTGACGGAACCGAAGGTGCGATGAAGCGCGCCTGGGGCACGTTGGATCCCGCCTTGCCCGCCGTTGTCGTGACCGGCTCGATTGCTGAGATGATCGGCGGCGGTGTGACCCCGATGGGCACCAACATTCAAAGGTTTCTGCCGCGCACCATTGATGAAGATCAATGGGAAGCAGCAGACCGTGCCATGACTTGGATCTTTACCGAGTTCGGCATGACGAAAGGGCGGATGCCGCCCGAAAAGAAACGCGAGGAAGGTGCGCGTCCTCGCGTTAACATTCTTGGCCCGATGTATGGCACGTTCAACATGCCATCTGATCTGGCCGAGATGCGCAGACTGGTCGAAGGGATCGGTTGCGAGGTCAACATGGTGCACCCGCTGGGTGCGCATGTGGCCGAAATGCGAAATCTGGTGAATGCGGATGTGAACATCTGCATGTACCGCGAGTTCGGGCGCGGGTTGTGCGAGCTTCTTGCCAAGCCGTATCTGCAAGCCCCGATAGGGGTCGAGAGTACGACCAAATTCCTGCGCGCACTGGGGAATTTGGTCGGCCTCGACCCCGAACCTTTTATCGAGCGCGAAAAACACTCGACGCTCAAACCTGTGTGGGACCTTTGGCGGTCTGTCACGCAGGATTTCTTTGCCACAGCATCCTTTGCCATTGTCGCAAACGAAACTTACACCCGCGGCATCCGGCAGTTCCTTGAGGACGACATGGGATTGCCGTGTGCCTTTGCGGTCGCGCGGGTCGCCGGCAAAAAGACCAATAATGAGGAAGTGCGCGCCTGGATGGGCCAGAAACGTCCGCTGATCGTGTTTGGCAGCATCAATGAAAAGATGTATCTTGCCGAACAGAAGGCGGGCTTTGGTCCCGCACCTGCGTTCATTCCGGCTTCGTTCCCCGGTGCTGCAATCCGGCGGGCTACGGGCACGCCATTCATGGGCTACGCCGGTGCAACCTATCTGGTTCAAGAAGTTTGCAACGGGCTTTTTGACGCTTTGTTTCATATTCTTCCCTTGGCCACCGATATGGATGCCGCCGAGGCGACCCCGACAAATCTGCGCCGTGATTTTCCCTGGGATGCCGACGCGCAGGCCATGCTCGACCGTATCGTTGAGCAGCACCCCATCCTGACCCGGATTTCTGCCGCAAAGACACTGCGCGATGCCGCTGAGCAAGCAGCGCTCGCATCAGGTGCAGACCGGGTTGTGATTGAAACTGTGCGCGCATTGGATCCAGCACTTGCCGGATCGTCAGAAACTGTTTCCGAGGAGGAACACCATGACTGACATGACATCGAACCTGACCACCGAGGCTACGCCAAAGCGGCGCAGCGCCGAAAAGACTGAGTTCATCGTCTATTTTGCCATTATCTTTTTGGCGACCTTGCCATTGGCATGCCTGACTTGGGCACTGGCGGCAATCAAGTCACGGTCATTTACCGACAAGGGTCCGATGGCCCGGGCCTGGACCCAAGCGCGGATCATCACGCCGATGATCTTCAACGCGTGATCACGGCCGACCCACATAACTGTTCGCGCGGCATGGCGCGACCCGAATTTCTCAGCATGTGTGCGCCTGTTGAGACACGAGACTGGACGCCTGGAAACAGGTGGACAGAGCCCGGAGGGGGAAACCCCAATGGACCCGGCCGCGGGGTGCGCGGCGTCAGCATAACCTCCCGGAGGAACTATTATGGCTGATAATAACCTGTCTTTCACAGGTCTCACAGACGAACAGGCGCAAGAATTGCACGCCGTCTACATGAGCGGGCTCTGGCTTTTCACAGCCGTTGCCGTTGTCGCTCATTTGGCGACGTTCATCTGGCGTCCGTGGTTCTAAGGAGGGATTAAATCAATGGCAAAGTTCTACAAGATCTGGCTCATCTTTGATCCCCGTCGTGTGTTTGTCGCACAAGGCGTTTTCCTGTTCCTGCTAGCGGCGATGATTCACCTCGTCCTGCTTAGCACAGGTCACTTCAACTGGTTCGAACTGGCAGCAATGTAAGAACCCGCTGAAGCGGATCAAGAAATAGCTGCGGGCGGGGCAACAGTGCGCCCTCGCTCGCCCGTAGCAAACAAATTCTTAAACGACGGCTGACGACCCCGCGATGGGCCGTGCCGCCAAACGCGGAGATCATGAAGATGGCGTTGCTCAGCTTCGAGAGAAAGTATCGCGTCCGCGGAGGGACGCTGATCGGCGGTGATCTGTTCGACTTTTGGGTTGGCCCCTTCTATGTGGGCTTTTTCGGGGTCACGACTGCCTTTTTTGCCCTTTTGGGCACTGTTCTGATTTTCTGGGGCGCATCCCAGCAGGGAACATTCAACCCCTGGCTTATCAACATCGCGCCGCCGGACCTGAGTTACGGTCTGGGCATGGCGCCACTGCTTGAAGGTGGCTTGTGGCAGATTATCACGTTCTGCGCGACCGGCGCCTTTGTCAGTTGGGCACTGCGCGAGGTGGAAATCTGTCGAAAATTGGGCATGGGATACCATGTGCCTGTCGGATTTTCCTTTGCGATCCTGGCTTATGTAACGCTGGTGATCTTCCGCCCGCTTCTGATGGGCGCGTGGGGTCACGGGTTCCCATACGGGATCTTTAGTCACCTCGATTGGGTCAGTAACACCGGCTATGCCTATCTGCATTTCCATTACAACCCGGCACATATGCTCGCGGTAACTCTGTTCTTTACCACCACAATTGCACTGGCTTTGCATGGTGGTCTGATCCTGTCTGCCGCCAACCCCGAAGAAGGTGAGCTGGCCAAGACCCCTGATCACGAAGACACGTTCTTCCGCGACTATATCGGCTATTCCGTTGGCACCCTGGGCATCCACCGGGTCGGATACCTGCTGGCGCTGAACGCGGTGTTCTTCTCGGCGGTGTGTATCATCATCTCTGGTCCAGTCTGGACGGCTGGGTGGCCTGAGTGGTGGAACTGGTGGCTGAACATGCCAATCTGGGGCGCGGATCCGCTACCTGTCTATCAATCCGGATTGGGGGGCTGAGGTCATGATTGAGTATCAAAACATCTTCACGCAGGTGCAGGTTCAGGGGAATCCTGAATGGGGCATCGACGAAACTGGCGGAGAGTTGACAGCAGAACGTGGCGGCAAGCCCTTCTTCTCCAAGCTTATGGGTACCATTGGGAACGCGCAGATTGGGCCAATTAATTTGGGGTCTTACGGTGTGATCTCTGCCGTATGCTTCATGATCTGGTTCAACATCGTGGGCTTTTCGATGCTGGCGCAGGTTGGTTGGTCAATACCGGAATTCATCCGGCAACTGTTTTGGCTGGCGCTTGAGCCTCCGGGTCCGGAATATGGGCTGAGCATGCCACCGCTGAACGATGGCGGCGCATTCCTAATTGCGGGCATGTTCTTTCTGGTGGGCTGTGGTGCCTGGTGGCTGCGGACATACCAGTTGGCGCAGCAACATAAGATGGGCAAGCACCTCGCATGGGCTTTTGCTGCGCTGCTATGGCTGATCCTCGTGCTTGGTCTGATCCGTCCGGTCCTGATGGGATCATGGAGCGAAGCGGTGCCGTACGGCATCTTTGCGCACCTCGATTGGACGACCGCTTTCTCGATCCGCTACGGTAACCTTTACTATAACCCGTTCCACCGTCTCTCGATCGTGTTCCTTTATGGCTCGGTCCTGCTGTTTGCCATGCACGGCGGCACTATCCTGGCGGTCACCCGCTACGGTGGCGACCGTGAGCTTGAGCAGATATATGACCGTGGAACAGCAACCGAGCGCGCGGCTCTATTCTGGCGCTGGACCATGGGGTTCAACGCCACGATGGAGGGAATCCACCGCTGGGCTTGGTGGTTTGCAGTCCTGACCCCCATCACGGGCGGCATCGGGATCTTGCTGACCGGCACGGTTGTCGACAACTGGTTCATCTGGGCGCAAGAACATAACTTTGCTCCAATGTATGACGGTGCATATGGCTACGAAGACTACGGGTCCTACGAAGCCTTCATTGGGAAGGAGAACTGATATGCTCCCCAAGTGGTTCAATGAATGGAACAGGGAAAACCCGACCAACGTCTTTGGTCCGGCCATCCTGATTGGCGCTCTTGGCGGCGCTGTATTTGTGGCGATCCTGCTGGTGACCTGGGGAAACCCTGTCCAGACCGCCAGCATGCAAACTGGCCCACGCGGCACCGGCATGTCCGTGCCGGAATACAACGCCGCCCGCTTGACGCCCGATCCTACGATCGATGCGTACTACACCGAAGAGCCCTATGTGCCAGAAGGTGGCGAGCCGCTGGCCAAGGACATTTACAAAAATGTCCAAGTGCTGGGTGATCTGACCGAGGATAACTTTAACCGTGTCATGCTCGCTATGACACAGTGGGTAAGCCCGGAAGAAGGATGCACCTATTGCCATGGCGAAGGCGATCTGGAGACCTATGGCGCTGATGATCTATACACTAAGGTTGTTAGCCGTCGCATGATCCAAATGACCCAGAATATCAACGAAAACTGGGATGGGCACGTCAATGCCGTCGCCGATGTTGGGGTGAATTGCTACACCTGTCACCGGGGCGAGCACGTTCCCAGTGACATCTGGTTCAACATCACCCCGGTCAATGAAAATGTTGAAGGCTGGGCTTCGGTTCAGAACCGGGCAACTTCAATGTCTCAATCGACATCGCTGCCATCCTCTGCTTTGGAGGTCTATCTGACTGACTACGACAGCTATGTGAATGTGCATGATCTGGAAAGTCGTGTTGCTGGCGTGCCGGGCCTGACCGAAGATGTGGCAAGCATCCAGAAAACTGAGATGACTTTCTCGCTGATGAACTACTTTGCCAATTCTCTTGGGGTGAACTGTGTGTTCTGTCACAACAGCCGCGCCTTTTATGATGCCGCACAGTACACGCCGCAATGGGGCATCGCCCAGCTGGGTCGGCAAATGGTAATTGAGCTTAATCAGGAATATCTGATCCCGCTCAAGGACACCTATCCTGAAAACCGGCTTGGACCGATTTATGCGGATGCGCCTAAAGTGGGCTGCCGGACATGTCACAAAGGGTATCAACGCCCACTACAAGGCATGAACGTAGCGGCAGACTGGCCCGAGCTGACCTCGACTGAAGCTCCGGTATACGAGTGATCTAGATATGCGGGTGAATGACGTGCCCGCCATGTCCAAAAATACAAACGGGCGGCCCAAAAGATCGCCCCGCTGTGCCAGACGCGGACCATTGGCTTCCTTGGTCCGGGTGCGAGGTCACTGACCTCGGTTCCCTTCCTGTTGGCTACAGGAACCTGGCGTCGCGCTTGATCCCTTACGCGCGACGCCTTTTTGCCTCAAATATCCGTAGGCAAGGCGGAGAGGCACTGATGAAAAAGGATGTGCGCTATGTCTCAGACCCCATTATTGGACCGCGTCGCCGGCCCTGCGGATCTCAAACGTTTTTCTGATGCTGAATTGACCCGGCTGTCGCACGAGTTGCGATCAGATGTGATCGAGGCGGTCAGTCGCACTGGCGGGCACCTGGGCTCATCACTGGGCGTTGTCGAACTGACGGTCGGCATCCATGCTGTGTTCGATACTCCGCGCGATAAGGTGATATGGGATGTGGGCCATCAATGCTATCCGCACAAGATCCTGACTGGGCGACGTGATCGGATGGGCACGCTGCGGCAAAAGGATGGGCTAAGTGGCTTTACCAAGCGTAGCGAAAGTGAATACGATCCCTTTGGTGCGGCGCATTCCTCCACTTCAATTTCTGCGGCGCTGGGTTTCACGGTCGGGCGCGACATGGGCATGCCAACAGGTGATGCGGTCGCTGTGATCGGTGACGGGTCTATCAGCGCTGGTATGGCATATGAAGCGCTTAACAATGCCGGTCACGAGGGCCGTCGTCTGTTCGCAATCCTAAACGATAATGAAATGTCTATTGCGCCACCTACAGGTGCGATGAGCACGTATTTGTCAAGTTTGTCGCGCAACTCTCCTTTTGCGCCCCTGCATGCTATTGCTGAGGGTGTAGAAGCTGCTTTGCCAAAACCAGTGCGCGACGGGGCACGTCGTGCTCGCGAAATGGTAACCGGCGTTGAAAGCAAGGGCACATTTTTCGAAGAGTTGGGCTTTGACTATATCGGCCCGATTGATGGACACGACATGGCCCAAGTCTTGTCGGTTCTGCGCGCAGCGCGCGCCCGTGCAACCGGTCCCGTTCTGATCCACGCCTGTACGGTCAAAGGAAAAGGGTATGCTCCCGCGGAAGGATCAGCAGACAAGTACCATGGCGTTTCAAAATTTGATGTTGAAACGGGTATGCAGACCAAGGGAAAGAGCAACGCTCCTTCTTACACGTCGGTGTTTGGCACCACGCTTGCTGACCTTGCTGCGCGGGACCCCGCCATCGTAGCGGTTACGGCTGCAATGCCAAGCGGCACGGGTCTGGACAAGATGATGGACCAGTTTCCGGCGCGAGTGTTTGATGTGGGTATTGCTGAACAACATGGCGTCACCTTTGCTGCGGGTATGGCAGCCTCTGGCCTCAAGCCGTTTTGCGCGATCTATTCCACATTTCTGCAACGTGGCTATGATCAGATAGTGCATGATGTGGCGTTGCAGGGGCTGCCAGTGCGCTTTGCGATTGATCGGGCAGGCCTTGTGGGCGCAGATGGTGCGACACATGCGGGGTCATTTGACATTGGTTACCTTGCTGCATTGCCTGGGATGGTCGTGATGGCGGCTTCCGATGAAGCTGAATTGGTTCATATGGTGGCGACTGCTGCCGCGCATGACAGTGGACCGATTGCGTTCAGATATCCACGCGGCAATGGTCGCGGTGTCGAAATGCCGGCTTGCGGAGAAGTCTTGGAAATCGGCAAGGGCCGTATGATTCAGCAGGGCGCAGATGTCGCGCTGCTGTCGCTGGGCACCCATCTGGATGAATGCGAACGCGCGGCTGTGGTGTTAGAAACCGAAGGGCTGTCGGTTAGCATTGCCGACGCCCGGTTTGCCAAGCCACTGGATATGAAAATGATCCGTGATCTGGCCAGTCGTCATGCCGTTCTTGTGACAGTCGAGCAGGGGGCGATGGGCGGCTTTGGGGCCATGGTTCTGCAGGCGATGGCAGCCGAAGGGTTGTTAGATCGCGGGCTAAAGGTGCGCAGCATGTATTTGCCAGATCGTTTCATCGACCAAGCAGGCCCTGACGAGATGTATGCTGATGCGGGATTGAATGCGCAGGGGATTGTCGCAACCGTACGCTCGGCACTGGGCCGTGGCGCAGATGTCATCGATCTAAGTGCTGTACGTGTGCACGATTAGACAGTTATGCAAAAAGGATTGCATGACTTGGTGCTGCTTGGAAATAAAGCTTTCTGCGCGTCGGTTCATGCGCGATGTTTCAAGTGCTTCGTAAAATGCGATCGATTCGTTGCATCGAATTCTGGTGTATGCGTTTCATGGGGCTCTGCCCCAGACCCCGGAGTTTATTTGGCAAGATGAAGGCGCGACCGGGCTGCGCG
>JABITU010000292.1 GCA_018668195.1 Tateyamaria sp.
CTTGGCATACCATGTACCGTCGCCGTAGGCTAAGTCTATCCGGGGAAAGGGGAAGCTCAATCTCAGGCCGATTTGTGCAACAATGCCTACTTATGCTATTGATTTAATTTTGGTGCGGGCGGTGGGAGTCGAACCCACACGGGCATACGCCCAACAGATTTTAAGTCTGGTATGTCTACCATTCCATCACGCCCGCATCAGGCGTTGATCTTTAGTTTCTCAACCTCTGTCTGTGCCTGAAAACAGACTTATAATCACAATGCAACCGTGGAGCAAAGAATTTTCAAAGCAATCGCAAGAATTTTCAGGGAGAATATGCTTTGCTTGCGCAAACAATATCAATGACATGACAGCTATCTTGCACAGTGTACCAAGAAACCGCTCAGATATCTTCTCCCGGTGGTGCCAGAGGCCCGCCCTTTTCCATCAGAGCGCGTTCCGACAGCCAAGGATTATTCTCAAGTGCGGCTTTCAACTGCATCCGTGCCGTATCGATCCTGCCAAGTTGCAAAAGAGTAAGCGCCCGCCCCGATTGCGCCCCAACATGGTTGGGCGATAACGCAAGCGCGGTGTCCAAATCCACCAGAGCCGCAGCAAAATGACCTCGCAAAAAGTTGATGTATGCGCGTTGATTGTAGCCTTCGGCATAATTCGGACAATAGTCTGCCAATCGCGCAAAGCTGGCATAGGCGCCCGAGAAATCATGGCTCTCGCGCTGGCGCATCCCCTGATCTAGCACCGCCTGAGACGCCGCATCTGGTGCACGAAGCCAAAGCTGCCACATTTTGCCCGACACGGCACGCCCTGATCTTTCATCAGGTGCGGCGTTGGCCTGGTCCGCCAAAGCGGACAATTCGGCAGAGTAATCCTGTCCCGGCGGACAGGTATCAGCCCAAACAGGTGCTGCAATCAAGGCAAGGATGGCTGCTAATCTCATGGTTAGTAAGATGTTCCCAAAAGAGCTTACGTCAAGGCATGCGTCAATCAATACTCGGCAACATCACTTCCTTTACCGCTTCCATCGCCACAAATGTCGACGTTGCTGCAACATGTGGCAGCGTCGAAATGACATCGCCTAGAAAAGCGCGATATTGCGCCATATCACTAGTACGCACCTTTAAAAGGTAGTCAAAATTCCCCGCGATCATGTGAGCTTGCTCGATTTGTGGCACTTGCAAAACAGCGCTGTTGAACGCACGCAATGCCACTTCGCGTGTGTCAGTCAGGCGGACCTCGACAAACGCGACATGATCCAACCCCAATGTAATCGGATCTAAAAGTGCACGGTAGCCCATTATGACACCTGAGCTTTCCAGTCTCCGCAGCCGGGCCTGCGTCGGGGATTTAGACAGCCCTATCCGGCTAGCAAGGTCTGTAATGCTGATCCGCCCATCCTGCGCCAGGATCGAAAGAATCGACCGATCCAGCCTATCTAGATTGAGCGGGTCATTTAACTGTTTTTCCAACAAATTTCTGGCCATATTTTCCGTTACTATGCACGACTTCAGATTAAATACCTTTAAAGTTGCTGATATACAATGCTAAACGGAAAGGAAACCTTCGATGATGCATGTCGTATCCTCTGACATCTCCGGCCATATTGACGCCGGGATGTACACCGACCCCGAAGTTATGCTTTCAACGCTTGTCGCGACTGCAAATCTAAGCCCTGAGGCGCGCGTTCTTATCTCGACCGACGCAGCCCGCCTTGTCTCCGCCATCCGCACCAACGCCACACCCAGCCTGATGGACGTGTTTCTTGCTGAGTATGGCCTGTCCACTGATGAAGGCGTGTCGCTGATGTGCCTGGCCGAGGCACTGTTGCGTGTTCCGGATGGCGACACGATCAACGCCCTAATCGAAGACAAGATCGCGCCTTCGGACTGGGGCAAGCATCTGGGTCTTTCGACGTCCAGCCTCGTCAATGCATCCACCTGGGCATTGATGCTCACCGGGCGTGTGCTTGATGATGACCAACCAGGTCCAATCAAACATCTGCGCGGTGCCATCAAACGACTGGGCGAACCCATAATTCGCACCGCTGTAAGCCGCGCAATGAAAGAAATGGGGCGACAATTTGTACTGGGCGAAACCATCGGCAGCGCCATGGACCGTGCCGCCGGAATGGAAGCAAAAGGGTACACCTATTCCTACGACATGTTGGGCGAGGCCGCGATCACAGAGGCCGATGCGCGACACTATCGCCTAAGCTATACACGCGCGATCTTAGCAATTACCAGCGCCTGTATTCACAGCGATATCCGTGCAAACCCCGGCATCTCGATCAAATTGTCCGCGCTGCACCCCCGTTATGAACGCGCCCAAGAAAAGAGCGTTTTGCGCCTTTTGGTACCACGTCTGCGCGCGCTGGCGCTGCTGGCAAAATCAGCAGGAATGGGTTTGAATATAGACGCTGAAGAAGCCGACCGGCTGTCGCTTTCACTTCAGGTGATCGATGCAGTATTGGGAGACGAATCTCTGTCAGGCTGGGACGGATTTGGCGTGGTGGTGCAGGCCTATGCACCCCGCGCGGGCAATGTAATTGACACGTTGCATGCTATGGCCAAAAGGTACGATCGGCGGATCATGATACGGCTGGTAAAGGGTGCTTATTGGGATACTGAAATCAAGCGCGCCCAAGTCGAAGGGGTGGCCGGTTTTCCGGTATTCACCCAAAAGGCGGCAACGGATGTGTCTTATATTGCCAACGCGCGCAAATTGCTGGGCATGACCGACCGGATCTATTCCCAGTTCGCCACCCACAATGCCCATACTGTCGCCTCAATTTTGCACATGGCAGGCGACTCACCGTTTGAGTTTCAGCGCCTGCATGGCATGGGCGAGGCACTGCATGACATCGTATTGCGCGAAAATGGCAACCGCTGCCGTATTTACGCCCCTGTGGGTGCACACCATGATTTACTGGCCTATCTTGTTCGGCGTTTGCTGGAAAATGGTGCAAATTCAAGCTTTGTGAATCAGATCGTGGACAAATACGTTCCGCCCGAGGTTGTCGCAACTGATCCATTCATCACGTTGACTGAAAAGACTCTGGTGTTGCCGCAGGGGCCAGACCTGTATACGCCGGAACGGCGCAATTCAGCAGGTTTCGACCTTGCCCATGTGCCTACAGTGGCACGTATCGAAAAGATGCGCGGCAGGTACAGTAAGCATATGTGGAGCGCAGCGCCGCTCACCGTAACGCCTTGTGACGGGCCCCGGCACAGCGTGATCAACCCAGCCAACCCGTCCGACACGGTCGGAACCGTAACAACCGCGCTGCCCTGTGCCGTGGCAGGTGCCTTTGCAGACGCACGGGCTTGGGATGCCCCCGCACCGATACGCAAAGCTATCCTGTGTACTGTCGCCGATCTCTACGAGGCGCATTTGGGTGAGATTTTTGCCCTGCTTGCCCGCGAGGCCGGCAAGACCCAGCGCGACGCTGTAGCAGAACTACGCGAAGCTGTTGATTTTCTGAGATACTACGCGGCACAGGTCGATGACAGCGCACCCGTAGGGACCTATGTATGTATCTCGCCCTGGAACTTTCCGCTGGCCATCTTCACGGGTCAGATCAGTGCCGCGCTCGCCGCAGGCAACGCTGTGCTGGCAAAACCGGCCGAACAAACAACGCTGATCGCACATTTTGCCGTCAACCTTATGCATCAGGCCGGTGTGCCCCGTGCGGCACTACAATTTCTGCCCGGCGACGGCACAATGGGCGCAGCACTGACAGCTGACACACAGGTTGGCGGTGTGGCCTTTACCGGGTCGACCACCACCGCCCTGCGCATCCGCCAGTGCCTGGCGCAAAATGCAGCCCCCGGCACGCCGCTGATTGCCGAGACCGGTGGGTTAAACGCAATGGTTGTCGATAGCACCGCCCTGCCCGAACAAGCCGTACGCAGCATCGTCGAAAGCGCATTTCACTCGGCTGGCCAGCGTTGTTCTGCGCTGCGTTGCCTTTATCTCCAAGCGGATATCGCACCCCACTTAACCGAGATGCTGACCGGCGCTATGGATGCTTTGGCAATGGGTAACCCATGGGATCTCGCCACCGACGTGGGCCCCGTGATCGACCAAACCGCTCGGGCAGCGATCGATGATCATATTGCAATGGCGCAGTCGGAAGGACGGCTGATGCACCAGTTAGATCGCCCGAAGCATGGCAACTTTGTCGCCCCAACCCTGATTCAGGTAGACAGCATTACCGACATCAAACAAGAGATTTTTGGCCCGGTGCTCCAACTTGCTACATTCCGGGCGCAGGACCTCGACCAAGTGATCACCGACATCAACACCACCGGCTATGGCCTTACCTTTGGCCTGCACACGCGCATCGATGACCGGGTGCAACATGTGTCGGATCGGATCGACGCTGGCAACATTTACGTCAACCGCAATCAGATCGGTGCCATCGTTGGCAGCCAACCCTTTGGCGGGCTTGGTTTGTCAGGCACAGGCCCTAAGGCAGGCGGGCCGGACTACCTTACACGGATGCGTGCAAGCACCCCGGCACCTGCCACCATAGCCGCCGGCTGGAACAAATCAGCCAAGCTGCCCGACTGTCCAACATCTTTGCAAAGAATGCAGGGGCGCGTCGCTCTGCCCGGCCCAACCGGCGAATCCAACATGCTCAGCCTACATCCCAAGTCTGCGCTTTTATGCGCAGGCCCAGGCACTGCGGCTGCAACCGCGCAGGCAAAAGCCGTCCGTGCTTTGGGCGGCCATGCCATTGAGGCCAAAGGCCACTTCGATCCGACGTCTCTTACAAACGGCCCTGCCTACGGCGGCGTGATATGGTGGGGCGACCACAAAACCGCTCGGCGACTAGAACAGGCCCTTGCAGACCGATCCGGCCCTATTATCGCGTTGATCACTGGCCAGCCTGACCGGGCCCATGTGTTGCGCGAACGTCATATCTGTGTAGACACCACCGCATCAGGCGGCAACGCCGCTCTGCTCGAGGCTACTAGCTCTAGCGATTGACGAAATACCTGAAACGTCGCGAATTGTATAACACGTTGAAATATTTAGCTTCAGGGAGCGTTAGGTAATATATTTTTTAGCATATGCTCACAGTTTGACCCCAGCGACGATGCTGCACCACATACTTGTGGCGCAAGTGTAACACCAAACAAAGCGCATCAAGCTTCCAAGCGCTTGACGTCGCGCCCATGATCGCCCAGCGTAAAGTCATGTTTCCAATCCGCGACCACAACCCGTCGGGGCGCACGCCCTATGTCACATACTTGCTGATGGCAGCAAACATAGCGATCTTCCTTGGCTACGTCGGGCTTTTCGATGATCCCTATGGTTTGGACATGTTCTTTATGCAATTTGCCGCAATCCCAGCCCGTCTGGCCAGCGGTAACGGGGCGGAAACACTGCTGACATCAATGTTCCTGCACGCAGGCTGGATGCATCTGGCTGGCAACATGCTGTTCCTCTACATTTTTGGCGACAATGTAGAAGACGAGATGGGCCATCTGCCGTTCTTGGGCTTTTATCTTAGCGCGGGGGTGCTTGCTGGACTGGCACATGTGATCTCGGCCCCGTATTCAGTTGTGCCGATGGTCGGGGCATCGGGAGCAATTGCAGGTGTCATGGGTAGTTACTTGCTGCTGTACCCAAAGGCACGGGTTGATATCCTGCTAATCCTCATCATCATCTTTCGAATTTTCCCAATTCCAGCATGGATCGTGCTGTTGGTCTGGTTCGGAATGCAGTTCATCGGCGGCGTCGGAGCCGACCCTCAGGCAGGAGGCGTCGCCTATTGGGCACATGCCGGGGGCTTTGCCGCAGGGCTGCTTCTGACCATTCCAGTCTGGTTGAAACGGGGCGGTCCACGGTTTTGGAGGCACACACATGGACACCCGCCCCACCCCGAAGCCCGCTACACCCGCTCAAACATCCCGCGCGTGCGACGATAAAACCTGCCAACGCAGTTTTAACTATAGCGTTTGACAGAATAAGGGTAGCAACGGGCATCACTTAACACGTTGAGACCTTTGATTTCCGGAAGGGTTCCAAGGGGGCGAGATTTTCGCATGACCATTAATGTGACCACCTTGTCCCAGATCAAGGACACCAGCGCTTGGTCAATTCACGGCTTGCATCAACCAATGCCACTTTTGGAAAAACCGCGGCCTATAAATGTTACAAAAGCAGCTGTGCGACTCACGAAGGCACAACGCGCATCAAACGCGATCAAGAATATCTTTTGGCCGCAATTCGCGGCCAGACCTTTGGATCATTACAACGCGTGGCGCGCGCTTTAGGCTCGTATAATCTTGGCGAGCTGCGGGAACATTGGCGCGTTGGCACAGATGATCTCGCCATCCTCCAGAATGTCATTTCCCGGTGTCAGTGGCTCTACCAAACCGCCGGCTTCCCGCACGATCAGCAAACCGGCAGCAATATCCCAAGAATTCAAGCGGCGCTCCCAATATCCATCGTAACGCCCTGCCGCCACATAGGCCAGATCGAGTGCCGCGGCACCAAACCGGCGCACGCCCGAACAGGTCGGCATCAGTCGTGCAAGCTCCTTCAGCGTTTCCGGCAAATCCGATCGACCACCAAAAGGCAAACCCGTTGAGAAAAGCCCCTCGATCATTCGACTTCGCCCCGACACCCGCAAGCGCGTGTCGTTCATGAATGCACCGCCGCCCTTTTCAGCAAAAAACATTTCGTCTTTGGCCGGGTCATAGACCACACCGGCCACCACCTGCCCCTTATGCTCGAGCGCGACGGACACCGCCCAATGGGGCAATCCGTGCAGGAAATTCGTGGTGCCATCCAACGGATCAACAATCCAGCGCCGCGTAGGATCTTCGCCTGTTTCCTCGCCACCCTCTTCCGCCAACCAGCCATACGTCGGACGGGTGCCGCGCAACTCTTCGCGCAGGATTGCCTCTGCGGCCAGGTCCGCTTTGGACACAAAATCCCCTGCGCCTTTCATTGAAACCTGAAGGTTCTCAACTTCGCGGAAATCCTTGACCAGCGACCGCCCCGCCTTGCGGGCCGCTTTCATCATGATATTAAGATTTGCGCTGGCAGCCATGGGGTCGCTCCAAAAAGGGGGATGAGGGATGGAAAACGCGATATACGCTGACCCGCCGAGCTTGCCAAGAGCGCTTAGACAGAAGCGTTCGCGCATACAATCACTGTATCAATAAAAGGAAAGCGAAAGGTTTTGCGTCGCGCGTCGTCTCGCAGCCCCATCCTTCTTGAACATCTAACGCCAGAACACGAGGCACCTTTCAAACCCTTTCAAACGACCCAAAATCCTTGCGTGGATATACGCCAGAACCGCCCACTTTGAATGCCCTTAGCTATCAACCACAAATTCTGTGTGCAAATTGTCGCTCTTCATGCGACCAGTCAATCAGGGATAAACTTTCAAACAGACAACATTGACCTTGGCCAACACCCGAAATGTATGATTGTGTGCGATATTTAAGGGGACTAATTCACTTAATACCGTTTCAGCGCCCCAATTTCGGGTCGCACCAAAATTGACCGGAGCTCACCATGACCGAAAATATGCGCCACATCACACTCGCCAGTCGCCCTACCGGCGCACCGACACTCGAAAATTTTCGTCTCGAAACCACTGATGTTCCGACGCCAGACCAAGGCGAAGTGCTGGTTCGCGTGCATTACATGTCGCTCGATCCCTATATGCGCGGCCGCATGGATGACGCCAAATCCTACGCTGCACCCGTGCCCATCGGCGGCACGATGGAAGGTGGCGGCGTCGGCGAGGTGCTCAGCTCAAACGCCGAAGGGTTTGCATCTGGCGATTTTGTCTTTGGAATGTTTGGCTGGTCCACCCACGCCGTGCAACCGGGCGCTATGTTGCGCAAGATCGACACGGCGCTTGTCCCTCTCACGTCCGCACTTGGTGTGCTGGGCATGCCTGGCTTCACTGGTTGGCACGGCCTAATGGAATACGGACGCCCAGTGGCTGGTGAAACTCTCGTGGTTGCCGCCTGTACCGGCCCGGTGGGGTCCATGGTCGGCCAATTGGCCCAATCGCTTGGCCTGCGCACAGTGGGCATCGCGGGTGGGGCCGACAAATGCGCTCTCGCCGTCGATACATTCGGATTTGATGTCTGCATCGACCATCGCACTCACGAAGATGCCCGCAGCCTCCGCTCAGCATTGAAAAAAGCTGCACCCGACGGCATCGACATCTACTTCGAAAACGTGGCCGGCAAAGTGCTCGAAGCCGTAATGCCCCTAATGAACCCACACGGTCGTATCCCTGTCTGCGGCATGATCTCATGGTACAATGCAGGCGCGTTGGGGGCCGGTGCCGACACCCCCATGTCCGCCGCTGCACTCTGGCGGCCAATTTTGGTCAATTTCATCAGCGTCCAAGGCTTTATCATCTCAAACCACTGGAACAGGCTGCCAGCCTTCCTCGCCGAAGTCGCGCCGAAGGTGGCTGGCGGCGACATCAAGGTGGTGGAAGACATCGCCGAAGGGCTCGAAAGCGCACCAGAGGCCTTCATAGGGCTGCTGCAAGGCAAAAACCGCGGCAAACAAATCGTAA
>JABITU010000293.1 GCA_018668195.1 Tateyamaria sp.
GCAACCAGAGCGACAAAGCCGGCTGACGACCATACAAGAATCCAGATAAAGTTTAGCGACACTCCCACGCTCAACGCGGCTTGATGGTCATCAGCCACCGCTCGCATGGCACGGCCCTGTTTTGTATACTGCGAAAAAAGCACCAATACAGTCACAAGGATTACTGCGATCAAGGTCGCAACAAGGTCTAATTTATCGATGAAAAAGCCAAAAAAGCCATCTCCACCGAACCAGGCAGTGTTTTCTTCGATCCAAAAGCTTGCTCCTTGTGGCAGGCCAACATCAAGCTTTTTGATCTCAGACCCCCACATCAGATCGCCAACACCTTCAAGGAAATATGCCAAGCCAATTGTTGCCATGAACAGTATGATTGGCTCTTGCCCGACTAAAAAACGGAAAACTAACCGCTGAACCAACCAAGCTAAAAGTACCATCACCATCATTGTCAAAATGATCGCCAGAAAAGCGGGCACATGCCACCCAAAGTGATGAACATCTGTTCCAAAAGTCGCATTGATCAAATGAGCAAAAGGTATCTGCCCTTCCATAATTCCAACCAACGTCAGTGCAGCAAACAGCGCCATAACGCCCTGCGCGTAATTGAATATGCCAGACGCCTTAAAGATTAGAACAAAGCCAAGCGCGACCAGCGCATAAAGCACCCCAGCCATCAACCCATTCAGCACAACTTCAACGCCATAAAGAAACTGGTCTGGCATCACATCATCTCCACTTGCATCACGGGGTGCGCACTATTGCGCAAAGGTGGGCTCGCCATTGCCGCCCAAGCACTACGCGTGCGCGGCATCCGCTGCGCCGCGATGGAAAAAGCCCTTAAATCAGTCATGTGCGACTCCTAGATAGGCGTCAATCACTGCTTGGTTGCCACGCACTTCGTCGGGCGTTCCGTCACCAATCTTCTTACCGTAATCCATTACGACGACCCGGTCGCTCAGATCCATCACCACACCCATGTCATGTTCAATCAGCGCAATCGTCGTTCCAAATTCATCATTCACATCTAGGATAAAGCGGCTCATGTCCTCCTTCTCCTCTACGTTCATCCCAGCCATCGGCTCGTCCAACAAAAGCAAGGATGGCTCTGCCACAAGAGCACGGGCCAGTTCGACCCTCTTTTTCAAGCCATAGGGCAGACGTGCTACTGGAGTTTTCCGAATGGCCTGAATTTCAAGGAAATCAATTATCTTTTCAGCGACTTCCCTGTTTTCTGTCTCTTCGGCCTGGGCCTTACCTCTCCATAGCGCTTGGGAAAACAGCCCCGTTTTCATGTGTGTCAGACGCCCGGTCATCACGTTGTCGAGAACGCTCATTCCCTCGAAAAGTGCGATGTTCTGAAAGGTCCGGGCGATTCCTTGCCGCGCCACTTCAAACGGTTTCATCTGAGGACGCGGTTGGCCCTTGTAAAACACTTGCCCCTCTTGCGGGACATAAAATCCAGAAATGACATTCAGCATTGATGATTTACCAGCCCCGTTCGGGCCAATGATCGCGCGAATCTCGCCCTCCCGTATGTCGAAAGAGATGTCCCTGATCGCCTCAACGCCACCAAATCGCAGCGTGATATTTTTCATTTCCATCACCACGGGGCCAATCTGGCGACCATCCGCGGTCAGGTATCCTTCGGTCTGTTCCAGCATCAGGTCCAGCCCTTCATTGTTTCAAGTACAAACATACAACACCAGTTCTTACGGGATGGTGCGCGGGGCGATGGTAAAGCAGGGCGTCGTCCCACCATCATTCCGCCGCCATCCGCGAGGAAACAGATGAAACAGCCGCATCACACATTTTTAATGTGGCCGAAATCGAACCTTTTCGCCCATCTTCATAGGTCACTTCAGTCGTCGTCGACACGTCTGAAGATCCGTCATACAGGGCAGTAATAATATCGGCATATTTTTCCTCAATGATCCGACGGCGCACCTTGCGTGTCCGAGTCAGTTCACCATCGTCGGCATCCAGTTCTTTATGCAACACAACAAACCGGTGAATTTGGCAACCAGACAGCATTTCATCTTCAGCAACACTGCGGTTCACGTCTTCCACATGGGCCTTGATCGCCGCCAGAACCTGAGGATGCTGCGCGAGTTCCTGATAGGAGGCATAGCCGATATTGTTCCGCTCGGCCCAGTTGCCGACCGCCGTTAGATCGATGTTGATAAAGGCTGCACATTCAGCCTTGCCACCGCCGAAAACCACAGCCTCAAGGATATTGGGGAAAAACTTGAGTTTGTTCTCAACGTATTTGGGCGCAAACAGTGATCCGTCGGCCATTTTACCCACGTCCTTAGCGCGATCGATGATGCGCAAATGGCCGGTATCTGGCTCGATAAAGCCCGCATCACCAGTGGCCACCCATCCCTCGGAATCTTTCGTATCGGCAGTGCTTTCTGCATTTTTATAATACTCAACAAACACACCCGGCGAGCGATAAAACACTTCGCCATTGTCCGCGATCTTGAGTTCCACACCCGGGCACTGCACGCCCACTGTGTCACTGCGCACTTCACCATCGGGTTGCGCTGTAATGAACACAGTCGCTTCGGTCTGGCCATAAAGCTGTTTTAGGTTGATGCCCAAAGAGCGATAGAAATCAAAGATTTCAGGCCCGATCGCCTCGCCCGCTGTATAACCAACACGCACCCGGCTAAATCCAAGCGTGTTTTTGAGCGGGCCATACACCATCAACTCGCCAAGCGCGTATTTCGCCCGGTCTACAAGCCCTATGCTCTTACCGTCTAATATCTCCGCCCCCACTTTGCGCGCGTGATCCATGAAGTAATGGAACATACGCTGCTTTAGCTTTCCCGCATCCTCCATCCGGATCATGACGTTAGTCAACTGAGTCTCGAACACGCGAGGCGGCGCAAAATAGTAAGTTGGGCCAATCTCTCGCAAGTCCACATGCATGGTTTCAGCATTCTCAGGACAGTTGGTACAAAACCCTGTCCAAACAGCCTGCCCTACCGAAAATATAAAGTCTCCAACCCAGGCCATTGGCAAATATGCTAGAATATCATCTGACTGCCGCAGGTCATCAAATTCAGAAGATGACTTGCTGGTTTCGATCACATTACGGTTGGACAAAACAACGCCCTTAGGCTTCCCCGTTGTCCCAGAGGTATACAGCATCACACAGATGCTGTCGTAATCCAGCTTGGCAATACGTCGCTCAACCTCAGGCCTCAACGCGTCAGCCTTAGAACGCCCAGCATCCTGCACATGACTGTACTGATGCAATTTAGAGTGATCGTATTTTCGCAAGCCCCGCGGATCAAGATAGATCATCTGCTCGAACAGAGGTAGGTCTGCCTGTACTTCAATAACCTTATCCACCTGTTCTTGATCGCCAACGATCACAAATCGTGCGCCGCAGTGTCCAAGCGTATAGGCCATCTCTTCGGCAGACGCGTCCTGATACAACGGCACCGGAATCGCACCGCACATTTGCGCAGCCATCATCGACCAGTAAAGACGCGGCCGGTTGCGCCCAATCACTGCAACAAAATCACCTTCATTAAGACCCAGATCGATAAGCCCCAAAGCAAGGGCTTCGATCTCTGTCTGCGTTTCAGCCCAAGTCCAGCCTTGCCAAATACCGAACTCTTTTTCCCGATAGGCGGGGGAATTGGCAAATTCTTTCGAATTTCTACTCAACAGTGCCGGAATAGACGACAGCCCTCCGGCGCTCACTGGCGTTGTTCCCAATATTTTTCCTCCCGACGCGCCCGCTGTTAAAGGGCGCATGTGATCGCTCTGGCGATTCTTTACTTCTTATAAATCCAAACTTGGCCGCCAAGTTCAACTCTTGCCCATCCCTTTCGAATGCAACAGTCGGCTGCCCTCTTACTTGCACTATGTTGCTTTCATCTTTGATTGACCAGAGACAATTTTCAGTTCCACTAATTTGGCAGTAAGCTAATTTAAACCAGCGGCACGAGCCAACACGCGCAACCCAGCCAAAAGATCTGTTTCGCAGGTATTTTCCTCAAAGGCATGGCTAATCCCACCGATGGATGGAACAAAAACCATAGCCACCGGCATCTTACGCGCCACATTAGTCGCATCATGCAAAGCACCGGATGGCATCAATCGCCAGGCACCCGGCACAACGTCTTGCGCAGCACACTCTAAACGTTCCCGCAGCTCTGTATTCATGGTTACGGGCTCAAGCCCAAGCAAAGTGCCCGTCCGAACACTCAAACCCAAATCAGATGCAACATCTTGCAATGTCACATTGATGACCTCGTGCATACGCTCCAGCCGCTCCGGATCTCCATCTCGCCACTGCATCGAAAACCGCACCTCGCCCGGAACAATTGACGAAGCATTTGGCGTCATGCTGACGTGGCCAATTGTCCAGACAGATTGAGGTGTCACAACATTGCGCAGGCGCTCGTTCAGCAAGTTGGAAAACGACACAAGACCCTGAAAAGCATCGCGCCGCAGCGCCATCATAGTCGTACCTGCGTGATTTTGCTCCCCTGTAAAAGTGATGATCTGATCTCGAATACCGACAATCTCAGTCACAACGCCAATCTTTTGTCCCGCGACATCAAGCGTCGGACCCTGCTCGATATGCAATTCAATAAACCCAGTGAATTGTTCAGGGTTCACGTCTGGCCCAATCCGTTTACCCAACTGTGCACGGGCATCTGCCAACGCGACGCCTGCATGATCAGTCAAGGCATCCGCTTCCTCCAACAGCAAGCCCCCTGACCACACCGCGGATCCGGTGGTAACGCCAAACCGGCCTTCCTCATCCTGAAAAGAAACAACAGAGATCGCAGGCCCACCCGTCTCGCGGCTCGCGCGGGCCACCTCAAGGGCTGCGATGACACCCAATGCGCCATCCAGCCACCCACCCGTCGGCTGACTGTCCGAATGCGACCCAAGCAACAAGGACGGGCCCTCCGCCAATCCAAAAAGGTTCCCCATAGCATCAAAGCGCACCTGCAGGCCGGCCGCATCCATGCGAGACGCAAGCCAATCACGCGCCGCAATATCCGCCTCTGAATAAGCAGGACGAACGACTCCAGCCCCCCGCGCGCCAAACCTGCGCAACGCATGCAAGTCCGCAAGAAATCGTTTGCGATCAACCACGATAAATCCTCTTCATCTTGCTAAATAAACTCCGGGGAGCTTGAGGGGCAGCGCCCCTCATTCCAAGCAAAATCGCATGCGCCAAATGGCGCACTTTCGGATCACTCCGCAGCCAAAGTACCCGAGGCTGCTTCGACCCTTACAGCTGAGAATTTGAATTCTGGGATTTTGCCATAGGGGTCGACGGCTGGGTTTGTGAGGATGTTGGCCGCGGCTTCCACATAGGCGAACGGCACAAAGACCATATCCGGTGCGACTGCGCGGTCCTCGCGGGCCATGATCTCGATCGAGCCACGCTTGGTTGTCAGCCGCACGTGCTCTCCTGCAACGACCCCCAGTTTGCGCAGGGTCGACGGATGCAGCGAGCAATTCGCCTCAGGCTCCACCGCATCCAACACAACAGACCGTCGCGTCATCGACCCTGTGTGCCAATGCTCCAGCTGCCGCCCTGTGGTCAGGATCATCGGATAGTCTGCGTCCGGCACATCATCCGGGGCGATCACCGATGCCGGCGTAAACCGCGCGCGCCCGTCAGGGCGTGGGAATCCGTCGCCAAAGACAATGGGCTGTCCAGGGTCTTCGGGCGACAAAGAGGGATAGGTGACCGCGTTTTCCTTCGACAGGCGCTCCCATGTGATATTTTCAAGCGAACGCATGTTGCGCTTCATCTCGGCGAAAATATCGGCGGGGCTGGCATAGGTCCAGCCCAGCCCCAGTCGCTTGGCCAATTCCACTTCGATCCACCAGTCCGCACGCGCGTCACCAGGCGGCGGCACAGCCTGACGGCCCATCTGAACTTGCCGGTTGGTATTGGTCACCGTGCCCGATTTTTCAGCAAAGGCTGAGGCAGGCAGGATAACATCCGCATAATTCGCGGTTTCAGTGATGAAAATATCCTGCACCACCAAATGATCCAGCTTGGCCAGTGCCGCCCGCGCATGTTCAACATCAGGATCCGACATAGCCGGGTTTTCGCCCAAGATATACATCGCTTTAATGTTGCCTGCATGCACGTCATCCATGATCTCGGTCACGGTCAGACCCTTCTCGTTCGAGAAATCACCAGAGCCCCAGACCTCTGAAAACGCAGCCCGCACCCCGTCATCCGTCACCGGCTGGTAATCGGGTAAGAACATCGGGATAAGGCCCGCATCCGAAGCGCCCTGAACATTGTTCTGCCCGCGCAACGGGTGCAAGCCCGCACCCGGCCGCCCCACCTGGCCCGTCATCAGCGCAAGCGAGATCAGACAGCGCGAATTGTCCGTGCCGTGGATGTGCTGCGATACGCCCATGCCCCAAAAGATCATGGCCGATTTCGCCCCTGCAAAGGTCCGTGCCACATCGCGCAGCACCTCGGCATCGATACCACAAATCTCGGCCATCTTTTCAGGGGCAAAGGCGGCAAGATGATCCTTCTCGGCCTCCCAGTTCTCGGTGTAGGCATCGATATACTGCTGATCGTATAAACTTTCTTCAACGATGGTATGCATGATCGCGTTCAGCATGGACACATCTGCACCGGGCCGGAACTGTAACATATGGCTGGCAAAGCGCTTGAGCGCCTGACCGCGCGGGTCCATCACGATCAGCTTGCCGCCGCGCTTGGTGAATTGCTTGAAATAGGTGGCCGCAACGGGGTGGTTCTCGATTGGGTTACAGCCAATTGCGATCGCCACATCCGCATTCTCGATCTGGTTGAATGTGGCTGTCACAGCACCCGAACCTACGTTCTCCATCAAGGCCGCCACAGAGGACGCATGGCATAGCCGCGTGCAGTGATCCACGTTGTTGTGCCCAAAGCCCTGACGGATCATCTTCTGGAACAGATAGGCTTCTTCGTTGGTGCACTTGGCCGAACCAAAACCTGCCACTTCGCGCCCCCGGCCCCTGAGCCGGCCCGCCGCAAAATCCAGCGCCTCGTCCCAGCTTGCTTCGCGAAAGTGGGTCTGCCAGTTGCCCGGATCAACGTTCAGCCCCTTGGCTGGCGCATCTTCACGGCGGATCAGTGGCCGGGTCAGGCGGTGGTCATGGTGGATATAGTCAAATCCAAAGCGCCCCTTGACGCACAGGCGCCCCTCATTGGCAGGGCCGTTGATGCCTTCGACATATTTAACCTTGCCGTCCTTGACCTTGAGAGAAACCTGGCAGCCCACGCCGCAAAAAGGGCAAATACTTTCAATCGCGCTGTCAAAATCGGCACTGTCGCCCACCTGATTGTCATCAACGACCGTTGCGGGCATCAGCGCACCGGTGGGGCAGGCCTGCACGCATTCGCCGCAAGCCACGCAGGTGCTGTCGCCCATCGGATCGGCCATATCAAAGGTTGGATAAGCGTTATGCCCCCGCCCCGCCATGCCGATCACGTCATTGACCTGAACCTCGCGGCAGGCCCGTACGCACAGACCACACTGGATACAGGCATCAAGGTTCACCGACATGGCAACGTGGCTGTCATCAAGCAGTGGAATGCGGCCCTCTTCCAGCTTTGGGAAACGGCTTTGATCGATCCCGTTCAGGGCGGCCATGTCCCAAAGATGGCTCGATTTGTCATGCGCCTGTGCCTGTTCGGGTTGATCCGCAAGCAACATCTCAACCACCATCTTGCGCGCATTCTCGGCGCGCGCGCTGTTCGTTGTGACAACCATCCCCTCGACAGGCTCACGAATGCACGACGCCGCCAGCGTACGCTCGCCCTCAATCTCAACCATGCATGCCCGGCAATTGCCATCAGGCCGGTACCCCGGCGCAGGCTTATGACACAAATGTGGAATAACTAAACCACGGCCGTGCGCAACCTCCCAAATCGTAAGACCAAAAGCTGCCTCAACCTCGGCGCCATCCAGTGTAAAGGTGATATTGCCCGTCATTGCGCACGTCTCCCTAGTCAAATGCCTGTTTATCGCGGCTTGTGAGATGAAGGGACTCCCAATCCCGACACCAAGTCCCGATTTTACGCCACCAGCGTTTCCGATTTGCGTCATTGCAGCACCGCCCGAGGCACGTTAGCCATGCTTTATGCTTAGCCTTCCCACCCGCTCCAGCCTTGTTGTCACTGGCCAAACTCTAATCATCGGTGGAATCGGCGCTTGGATAGCGGATATTCTTGGCGCACCTATCGCGGTTTTGACTGGGCCTGCGGCCTTGGTTTCAATCGCTGCATTACTGGGCGTGCGGACCGGCATCGATGACACCGTGCGCAACCTAACATTTCTCTTGATTGGCGTCAGCATAGGCAGCGGTGTCGACACCAGTGCGACACAATCCATGTTGCGATGGCCACTTGTCTTTGTCGTGTTGGGGGTAATGCTTTGGGCAACACTTTGGCTTTGCAGTCGGGTTTTGGAACGGGGCTTTGGCATGGTGCGGCGCAGTGCCTATCTTGCCGCAGCGCCCGGTCATCTCAGCTTTGTTGTCAGCCTGTCTTCGGCGCTAGATCTCGACACCACCCGCATCGTTGTGATCCAATCCGTTCGGCTACTTGCCTTGACACTAACAGTGCCGGTGTTCGCGCTTTTCATGGGCTACGACCTGCCGCAGCAAATCATGCTGCAAGGGCCAGATTTGGCCTGGCATCATTTGGGTATCCTACTGGCGCTCGGGCTTGTCGCCGGCTTCATCCTTGATCGCTTTGGCCTGCCCGCTGCTTTGTTGATCGGAGGCATGGTCGCCTCGAGTATTGGCCACGGCACCGGGCTGACACCGGGCGTCATGCATCCCTGGCTTACCTTTCTGGGGCTGATGACCGTGGGCACACTGATCGGAGCACGTTTCAACGGGATAACACGCCGGGCACTTATCCAGTCACTGACAGCAGGGCTAACCGCTACAGCTCTGACAACATCAACCGCTTTACTGGCCGCGCTCGCAGTAGCTTGGGCCCTTGAGTTCGAACCCGCCCATGTGCTTGTCGCCTTTGCCCCCGGCGGGCTTGAAACGATGATTGCAATGGGACTGACTATAGGTGCCGATCCCGGATTTGTGGCGGCATGCCACGTGGCGCGACTGCTGTTTCTGACAGTTCTTATCCCCGCCTTTGTTGGGCGAATCCATCGCTAATAACTGCGCTGATCTGCCATTCGCTTCCTAAAAAGATCCCGACCAAAGGCGCTACTACTTCCCACCAACCCACGCCTCGCCTAGAACACTTACATCATCAGCTGAAAGCACACATGTCCCATATCACTCTCATCCGCCACGGTCAGGCCAACTCAGACGCCAAGGACGAGGCAAGCTATGACCGCCTCAGCCCTTTGGGGCATCAACAGGCTGCTTGGCTGGGCCAACACCTGCGCCACACGCACCAACATCACACACATCTGTATACTGGTACGTTGCGCCGTCACATCGAGACCAGTACGGCAATGGAAACGGGCCTGACCGCCATCCAGGACGCCCGGTTGAACGAGTTGGAATATTTCACGCTGGCCGGTGCCCTTGAGGCAGAGCACGGCATTCCAATGCCTACCGATAACGCACATTTTACAGCACATTTGCCTCGTGTTTTCGCGGCCTGGCAGGATGGGATTCTTGAAGGTGCGCCCGAGACATTTCAGGCCTTTGAAACCCGCGTGCAGGACGCTTTGACCGAGATCGTGGCCGAACAGGGACCTGCACTTGTGGTGACATCTGGCGGACTGATTTCGATGGCCATGCGCCAGCACATGGGCCTTGGCATTCAGGCTATGGCAAATGTGGCGCTGGCAATCATGAACACGTCCATCCACCGCCTGTATCCGATCGGCGGCATCTGGGCGCCGGTCATGTTCAACGCCATTCCGCACCTCGAAGCGCCCGATCGGCACTACGCTCAAACCCATGTCTGAGGCCCTAATGAAGCTTTACTATACCCCTAAAACCATTTCGATTGCAGTTGCGATTGCCCTCGAGGAATCCGGCCTCGACTATGAATGTCAGCATATCGATTTTTCGACGGGCGAACAACAAAGCGAAGCCTATGCACAGATAAATCCCAAGTGCCGTGTGCCCACCTTACAAACCGAGGGAATGAAACTTACAGAAACGGGTGCAATCCTTGAATATATCGCTACACTTGTGCCCAGCCTAATGCCGTCAGAGCCGATTGCTGCCTCCCATGCGCGAAGTGTCATGTATTTTCTCGCGTCTACGATGCATGTAAATCATGCGCACAAAGTTCGTGGGTCTCGGTGGGCGGACCGCGCGGAAAGTCACGCCGACATGGTGGCTAAAGTTCCGGAAACGATGGCAACCTCTGCCGCCTATATCGATACCAACTGTATCACTGGGCCTTTTGTGCTTGGCGATACGTTCTGCATTGCTGACGCCTATTTGTTTCAGGTCTGTACCTGGCTCAAGGGCGACGGTGTCGACCCCGTAGACTATCCGAAAGTTCAAAATCTGATGGATGCCATGGAGGCGCGCGAATCTGTAAAATACGTGCGCGCCCAAGGAATGCTGGGATGACGCATCTGTGGGTAAGGACCGAACAACGCCCAAACGAAGACCGCGTGGGCCTCACGCCCGAAGGTGCCGCCCGCCTGATCGCCGCAGGTATTGAGCTGACCGTCGAGCACAGTGGCAACCGTTGCATCCCCATCGACCGCTATGCACAGGCCGGTGCATCGATCGCTCCTGAAAACAGTTGGCCCGCTGCACCGGATGACGCCATCATTTTTGGCCTCAAGGAGCTACCAGACGATGGCACTGCACTGGCACACCGGCACATCATGTTCGGCCACGCCTTCAAGGGGCAGCCCTCAGGCCAGATCCTGCTTAAACGGTTCAAGGCAGGGGGCGGCACCCTTTACGATCTGGAATACCTCGTCGACAAGGTCGGGCGGCGCGTCGCCGCTTTTGGCTATTGGGCCGGCTATGCCGGTGCCGCAGTCGCGCTAAAATGCTGGGCCACTCAGCAAAAACAGCAAATTGCCGGACCTGTGGGCACGTACCCAAGCTCAACTCATTTGCTGATTGATTTGCAATCTGATTTGGTCGCGACCGGCAGCCACCGCCCGACAGCGTTGATCATCGGCGCCTTGGGTCGCGTTGGCACAGGAGCAGCGGACCTATGTACCGCCATGGGCGTACCGACAACGCGTTGGGACATGGCAGAAACCAAACACGGCGGCCCATTTCCAGAAATTCTTGCTCATGATTTGTTCTTCAACTGCATTCTTGCACGCCCCGGAACGCCGGTCTTTATTCCCGCTGACACGCCCTTCAAGGCGCGTAGGCTTTCAGTTATCGGCGACATCGCATGCGATCCTGACAGCGATTTCTCTCCGATAAAGGTTTATGATCGCACCACGACTTGGGATGCACCCGCACGGCGCGTACATGATGCGCCACCACTTGATGTAACAGCGATCGACAACCTGCCATCAATGCTGCCCGTGGAATCGTCAGAAGACTATGCCGAGCAGCTCTTGCCATCGCTTTTGCAGCTTGACGAGCTGACAGCCGACGTCTGGGGCCGCGCGCGCGGCATGTTTGAAAACGCCTTGATGAACATACGTTGAAACACAAAAGGTTCGACCGCGTCTAAAGCGTTATACAAAAACCTAGGCTCACCGAATTACTGATTGAAATCCGCGATGTCAGAGACCTCTGCATAAAACAACTTTCCGCTCAGCCGCA
>JABITU010000294.1 GCA_018668195.1 Tateyamaria sp.
ATTTAATCGCTTCGCGTGCGATTCCACCTGCGGCAACGCGGCTGGCGGTTTCCCGGGCGGAGGAACGGCCACCACCGCGATAATCTCGAGTACCGTATTTCATCCAATAGGAAATGTCGGCGTGACCGGGGCGGAATTTCTCAACGATGTCGCCATAGTCTTTGGAACGCTGATCAGTGTTTTCTATTAACAATTGGATTGGGGTGCCGGTTGTCTTACCTTCAAATACGCCAGAGAGGATTTTAACTTCATCGGCCTCTTTGCGTTGAGTCACGTTTTTGCCGGTGCCGGGCTTGCGCATGTCGAGCCACACTTGAAGCATCTCAGGTGTAACTGGGACGTTTGGTGGGCAGCCATCAATTGTTGCACCTATTGCTTGGCCGTGGCTTTCGCCCCAAGTTGTGACTCGGAACATGTGGCCGAAGGTATTGTAAGACATAAACGTTTTCCCCTGCGTGCTTAGTGAGCACGACATCCTTTGGGTGGGTTCTAACTGTGACGGCTTGTCCCCTCAAGTGGTTTTGCCTTGCGACAATGATGGCGACCTTCTATTCAGGGCTCACCTTGGGGTGCTTTGAATAGCTGAGATGCCACTGCGCGGACCCATTGAACCTGAACCGGCTAACACCGGCGGAGGGAAGGTAACGGCACATAGCCCCCTTTTCCCTATCGTCGCAAAAGGAGGATGCCATGAAGTATCTTACATTTGCAGCGGGCGTATTGACTGCAACCTCGGCTTTTGCCGAGACGCCCATACTAACTGTTTACGCAGGTGACTATTTTACCTCAGAATGGGGCCCAGGCCCTGTTATAGAAAAAGGTTTTGAAGAGATTTGCGGATGTGATCTGCAATTCTCAACTGGTGATTTGGTGCCACGTCTTCTCCTAGAGGGCGAGCGCACCAAGGCTGATGTTGTAATTGGGCTGACGTCTGACGTCACTGCCAAGGCGCGCGCCACGGGCCTGTTTGCCCCGCACGGCCAAGACAAAAGTGCGTTGACCTTACCGATCGAATGGACGGACGACACGTTCCTGCCGTTCAACTATGGTCACACGGCTTTCATCTACAACGAAACGACAATGGCAAAGCCTCCAGCCAGCTTTGATGCCCTGTTGGCAATGCCGGATGACGTACAGATCGTTATCCAAGACCCGCGCACATCTTTATCTGGTTTGGCTTTGGTTCTTTGGGTTGATGCGATTTATGGCGACAAGTCAGCTGATGTTTGGGCGCAATTTGCCCCGAAAATCCTGACCGTGACCAAAGACTGGTCTTCCAGCTACGGTCTGTTCACGGACGGCGAAGCGGATATGGTTCTTAGCTACACCACATCGCCAGCCTACCACATGTTTGCCGAAGACGACTTTACCAAGAAAGCAGCGATCTTCCCAGAAGGTCACTATTTCATGGTTGAGACAGTTGCCAAAATCGCAGGCACAGATGTGCCTGAATTGGCAGATGAATTCATGTCCTATGTCATGAGTGAAACCTTCCAAACGGTTATCCCGACAGCCAACTGGTCGCTTCCATCTGCATTGCCAGCCGAACAATGGCCTGAAGGTTGGGCGCAATTACCGCTGCCAGAGAAGGTGGTGTTCTATTCTGAGGAAGAGTCCACAGCCGTACAGGAAAAAGCTATCGAGACATGGCGCGCAACGCTAAGCCAATAAGCCGCGTTGCAGGGATCTCTGCGGCCACATTTGTGGTCGTGGCGGTTCTGCTGGCGTTTGTCGGGATTGGCTTGCGGGTCAAGACCATCGGTGGGCTTGGCCCTGCTGAATGGCAAGCGATCCAGTTTACTATTGTCCAATCTGCCCTTTCAGCGTTGCTGTCCTGTGCATTGGCTGTGCACGTCGCCCGTGCTCTTGCACGGCGCAAGTTTTGGGGCCGAACATTCCTGATCACCCTGTTGGGTGCCCCATTTATTTTACCTGTTATTGTCGCAATGCTAGGACTGCTGGCCATATTTGGCCGATCGGGCGTGTTGAACGACATGCTTGAGATGATTGGGATCGCCAAGATTTCGATTTACGGGTTGCAGGGCGTTGTGCTGGCCCATGTGTTTTTTAACCTCCCCCTTGCGATACGGCTGTTGGTACAAGGTTGGCAAGGCGTGCCAGCGGAACGGTTTCGCCTTTCGGCGCAATTAGGCATGGGGCCGCGCATGGTGTTCCGCCTAATCGAATTGCCGTTGTTGATGCGGATATTGCCGGGGGCCTTTGCGCTGATTTTTGTGATTTGCCTGACTAGCTTTGCCGTTGCGTTGACCCTTGGCGGTGGACCACGGGCCACGACGATTGAGCTGGCGATCTATCAAGCGTTTCGTTTTGATTTCAATCTAGGTCGGGCCACACTTTTATCTTTGGCACAACTATTTGTTGCTGGTGGTGCTGCGGTGCTGGCATTTTGGCTGGTGCCTGCTGTCACCTTTGGCGGGGGCATGGACCGAATGCAGAAACGTTGGGACGCGCAAGGCAAGGGGGCCCGTGCGTTGGACGGTATGTGCATTGCCTTTGCGGCAAGTTTCCTGATTCTGCCGCTGGTGGCGATTTTGACGTCTGGGTTGCGCGGGCTTTTGGAAGTGCCGCTGATCGTTTGGACATCTGCGTGGACTTCGCTTTGGGTTGCGCTGGTTTCGGTGTTGGTTTTGTTGGTTGTGGCCCTACCAATGGCGGGGTGGATTGCCACGTCTAGACGCGCAAGTGTTGAGGCGATTGGCTTGCTGGGCTTGTCGGTGTCACCTCTGATGATCGGTACGGGTTGGTTCATTTTGATTTATCCATACGCCAACCCAACCGATTGGGCATTGGTCGTAACGATATCGGTCAACGCGATGATGGCTTTGCCCTTCGCCTTGCGCATCTTGGTGCCGTCAATCCGCCAAACTGCGCAGACTTATGATAGGTTAAGTGGTGCGCTGGGCATTTCCGGGATAGCCTTTTGGCGCTGTGTTTTGTTGCCGCGCTCGCGGCTGCAGATTGGGTTTGCCGCGGGTTTGACGGCAGCCCTGTCGGTGGGGGATTTGGGGGTGATCGCATTGTTCGGTGATCCTGATCGCTCGACATTGCCGCTTCAGATGTATCGGCTGATGGGCAGCTATCGGACTGATGCGGCAGCGGGTGCTGCGTTGATATTGCTGGCGCTGGCCTTTGGCCTGTTCTGGATCATGGATTATTGGGGGCGTCGCAATGCTATCGCTGAATAAGATCAAAATTACCCAAGGTGCCTTTGAATTGAGGGCGCATTTTGACGTGGACGTTGGGCAGAACGTTGCAGTGGTGGGGCCCTCGGGGGCGGGAAAATCGACGCTGGTTGGCGCGATTTGTGGCTTCATCGATATAAGCACCGGACAAGTCATGCTGCATGGGCGCGATATCACGCAGGCGCAACCTGATGCACGGGATATGGCGATGCTATTTCAGGACAACAATCTATTTCCTCACCTGACGATTATGCAAAACGTGGGGCTAGGCATTCGCCCTACACTGCGTTTGACAGGCGAAGAGGCTGGGCGAGTGAATGATGCATTGGCGCGCGTTGGATTGACCGATTTCGGAACGCGTAAACCCAGTGAATTGTCAGGTGGTCAACAAAGCCGCGCAGCATTGGCGCGGGCTTTGGTGCAATCCAAATCATGGATGATTTTGGACGAACCTTTTGCAGCCCTTGGCCCAGCGTTGCGGGCAGAGATGTTGGATTTGGTGGCTGAAGTGGCTGCGGAAACCAAGGCGGGTGTCATGATGGTGACGCATGCCCCCGAAGATGCGCGGCGCATTTCGGATAGCGTGATCTTTGTCGCGGACGGTGTGGCGCATGGTCCGCAGGCGACGGCTGGATTACTCGACAATCCGCCGCCTGCGCTGAAGGCGTATCTTGGTTAGATCGCCGCGCGTGCTTTGCCGATGCTAAGGGCTGCCTGAGCCGCCTCATGCCCTTTGGTCACAAAGTGATCACGGTAAATAGCATTGTGATGGTCTGTCTCTTGATAGTGATGTGGCGTGAGCGAGACAGAAAGAACAGGCACGCCCGTGTCTAGGCTGGCACGCATCAACCCATCAACCACGGTCGAGGCGACGAAATCATGGCGGTAAATGCCGCCATCGACAACGAAAGCTGCGCAGATTACAGCGGCGTATTTGCCGGTCTGTGCAAGGTCACGCGCAATCAACGGCATTTCGAATGCGCCGGGCACATCGATTACATCAATCTGTTCCATTGGAATGATCTTGGAAAAACCGTCCAAAGCACGATCAACAATGTCAGCGTGCCACTGCGCTTTTACAAAGGCATATCGGGTGGGTGTCATAGTAATCTCCTTTTGGTTCGACACAGCACCCAAGGCGATTACATGCAGTGCTTCGCCCCAAGATTGGGACGTTACATGCACATTCTCTTTCATCCGGACTATGACCGTCGGCTCTGGTTTCTCACCAGATCTGCTTGACCCTCGATTATCGAGGCGCTCGCGGGCTCGTGGCTCATATCCACATACCGCCGGTGGGGAATCTCGCCCCGCCCTGAGAATATCTGCACTGTTGCCAATGTTTGTACGGCTCTGCAATATCAAAAGTGGATGACTAAGGATCAACAGATGCACCCAAATCAAGTTTATCACACGGCTGATGCGCCGCGTAATCTAGATTTTGCACGCGAACGCGCCTTTGGCGTGCTGGCAGTGAGCGGCGAAGACGGGCCCGAAATCTCGCATATTCCGTTTGTCTTGTCAGAGGCAGGCAAAACACTTGATCTGCATTTGGTACGCTCCAACCCAATTGCGCGTATGCTGACAAAACCGCTGAAGGCAAAGATCGTTATTTCAGGCGGGGATAGCTACATTTCTCCAGATTGGTATGAAGTCGATGATCAAGTGCCCACATGGAACTACGTTGCCGTCCACCTAACGGGTATTTTGGAGCTGCGACCCCAAGAAGAAATGCGTGAGTTGTTAGACAGCCAGACATCGTTCTTTGAAGAGCAATTGCGCTGGAAGGAACCTTGGCTTGCAGGAAAAATGAATCCTGATGTTTTGGACAAAATGATGCGCCAAATTGTACCGTGCCGAATGGCAATTACAGCCGTGGATGGGACGTGGAAACTAAGCCAAAATAAACCTGACCCCGTGCGGATGCGTGCGGCAGATGGTGTCGCGGCATATGGGTTGGGCACAGAGTTGGGTGTTCTGGCCGCGCTCATGCGTGGCGTTAAATAACAGCGATTTAAAATAAACATTCTTTAGCTTTCTGGCCTTTTTGGCAGGAGCTTTGATCCCTAGAACCACAATTTTGGAGCTACACATGAAACTTTATCATAGCCCGATGTCGCCATTTGTTCGAAAAGTCATGGTCCTGCTCGTTGAAACGGGTCAACTCAGTGACGTAGAAATTGTTCCTGTGACGACGACTCCAACCACTCCGATGGATGGGTTGTTAGTTAAAAATCCACTTGCTAAAATTCCTGCGTTGGAACGCAACGATGGAGCCACACTCTACGACAGCCGTGTTATTTGCGCATTCTTAGACGCAAGGGCAGGGGATAAGCTCTATCCATCTGGCGCAAGGAAGTGGGAAGCCTTAACGCTCGAGGCAACTGCCGATGGGATTTTGGATGCAGCAGTTTCGATAACCTATGAGGGCCGTGTTCGACCTAAAGAAAAGCGGTGGGATGGCTGGACGGATGCGCAATGGTCCAAAGTCATTGGTGGCTGCAGCGCCATCAATACACGTTGGATGAGCCATTTGAGCGGACCGTTGGATATGGGACAAGTTTCAGTTGCATGTGCACTGGCCTATCTGGACTTTCGCCATGATGCGCGTGGTTGGCGCGAAGGAAACGATGCTTTGGCGGCTTGGTATGAAGACTTTAATGGCCGCGAGTCGATGCGAATGACTGCGCCACCAGCTGGGTAGATCGCAAATGTTGATTCGGTAGTATGGTTGCATGAAAAATTTCATTTCGGCCAAATCCCTTCAGCCGAGTTAATGAAATACTTATTTTCAAGGTCATTTCTGCACCAGAATGTGCAACTGCGACCAGATGCGTCACTGATGTGCCTAGACGCACCCTCACTCCCTCGTTACATAGCGGCCAGCAAGGGTGCGTCTGAGACGCGCCCAATGTGTCTATTGGTCCCAAGAGGGCCGGAAAAATTGGAGAAACCCACGTGTCACACTCAGATGAACACGCAGGCACCCGCCGGGATTTCCTGTACTATGCCACAGCAGGTACAGGTGCCGTAGCCGCAGGTGCAGCCGTATGGCCGCTAGTCAATCAGATGAATCCATCCGCAGACGTGCGTGCGCTCGCGTCAATCTTTGTCCCTGTTGGGGATATTGAACCCGGCACGCAGCTTACCGTTAAATGGTTGGGCAAGCCTGTGTTCATTCGTCGTCGCACGGAAGAAGAGATTGCAGAAGCACGCTCAGTAGATTTGGCCGACTTGGCTGATCCGATCGCGCGAAACGAAAATTTGGGTGAAGTAGACGCTTCTGACGCAAACCGCTCATTGTCCGAGGACGGTGAATGGTTGGTAATGATGGGCGTGTGTACGCACCTTGGCTGTGTGCCTTTGGGCGATGCTGGAGACTTCGGCGGTTGGTTCTGCCCATGCCACGGTTCTCACTATGACACCGCTGGCCGTATCCGTAAGGGCCCAGCACCGACAAACTTGCCGGTTCCACCGGCTGTCTTCGTGGACGATTCCACGATCAAACTAGGTTAAGGGAGAGACGCAATGGGTGGAATTCCTCACGACCATTACGAACCAAAGACCAAAGGCGAAAAGTGGCTACATAGCCGTTTGCCTATCGTTGGTTTGATGTATGCAACATTGACTGCACCAACACCGAAGAACCTGAATTGGATGTGGATCTGGGGTATCGTTCTAACGTTCTGTCTGGTTCTGCAGATCGTAACGGGTATCGTTTTGGCGATGCACTATACGCCACACGTCGACAATGCGTTCGCTTCTGTTGAGCACATTATGCGTGATGTGAATGGCGGCTACATGCTGCGCTACATGCACGCTAACGGCGCGTCGCTGTTCTTTGTTGCTGTATATGCCCACATTTTTCGTGGACTCTATTACGGCTCATACAAAGCACCGCGTGAAGTTACGTGGATTATTGGTATGTTGATCTACCTTTTGATGATGGCGACCGGCTTCATGGGTTACGTTCTGCCTTGGGGCCAAATGTCATTCTGGGGTGCAACTGTTATTACTGGTTTGTTTGGCGCAATCCCGTTCATCGGTGAAAGCATTCAAACGTTGTTATTGGGCGGTCCAGCCGTCGATAACGCAACATTGAACCGTTTCTTCAGCTTGCACTACTTGCTGCCTTTTGTGATTGCTGGCCTTGTCATTCTTCACATCTGGGCGTTCCACACTACTGGCAACAACAACCCAACGGGTGTTGAGGTTCGTCGTGGTTCAAAAGAAGAAGCTGAAAAAGACACGCTGCCATTTTGGCCATACTTTGTGATCAAAGACTTGTTCGCGCTGGCTGTGATCTTGGTTGTATTCTTTGCTGTTGTTGGCTTCATGCCAAACTATCTGGGTCACCCGGACAACTACATTG
>JABITU010000295.1 GCA_018668195.1 Tateyamaria sp.
AAATCGCAAATTGGAAGCCTGTAATTCCAAGCCAACCGCCATATAAAACGACCAGCCCAACCACGATGAAAATCTCGTTAAAGCCCTTAAAAAGCTCAAAGGGCTCTTCTTTTGCCAAGGTTCCTTGGCGATGACTTTGGCGTTCCTGCGCCAGTGCCAGCACTGATGCGGCCTGAGCCTCGTTTAGAATACCAGCAGACACCGCGGCGCGCATGTCTTTTTCGTCGATGCTCATAGTGAGATTACCTCAACCGTTAAGTTACCATTGGTATAAACACAAATGTCTGCGGCAATCGCCATTGATTTGCGAGCGATCTCTTCGGCGCCGAGATTGGTTTCCATTAAGCCGCGCGCCGCCGCCAGGGCATAGTTGCCGCCTGATCCTATGGCTGCGACGTTATGTTCTGGTTCCAGAACATCACCTGCGCCTGTGATGACAAACAGATTGCTGCCGTCGGTCACGATCAGCATCGCTTCAAGCTTTTGCAAATATTTATCTGTTCGCCAGTCTTTGGCAAGTTCGACACTGGCGCGGGCCAATTGGCCAGGCGTTGCTTCCAGTTTGGCTTCTAGTCGCTCCAACAAGGTAAAGGCATCCGCCGTTGATCCGGCGAACCCGGCAACCACATCAAAGCCGCCCGGTGACAATTTGCGGACCTTGCGCGCCGTGCCTTTTATGACGGTTTGTCCAAGGGATACTTGTCCGTCGCCCGCGATGACGACCTGGCCATCTTTTTTGACACCAATGATCGTGGTCCCGTGCCAGCCGGGAAATTCGGAATGTGACATTTGGTGGCTCCATTTGATTAAAACCTATATGGGACGTTCGCGGGCTGGCTTCAATCCGGCGTGGCGATATGATCTATTCTGACCATGGTACTGGGGCACAAAGATCCGCGAATGAAACAGGCGCTGGGCGAATGGGCTAGGATTGCGCCTGATCTTGGCTTTGACCCGGTTATTTTTCGTGCAAAACTGCTATGGCACAAGAACGAACCTACACGAAGCCATGTTGTTCTTCGATTGCGGGGACCAAGATTTCTGATCTTGAAGCGTACATTTGCTCACCAATCTGACAGCAACCTAAACCGGATTGTTGCGGCGCAAACAGACGCATATTCCCGCCTTAGGCCCTATCCAAAAGCGCATGCCCCTGAAATTCTGTATTCAAGCGACAGTGGCGATCTACTTGTTATGCAAGAGGCTCTCGGGAAAACCTTGGACGACTATCTTAGGTTAGCCCGTGCGCCTGCGCCTCTTTTGAAGCGAGCCGGAGCATGGTTGGCCGCGTTCCATGAAAGCTGCGATACTGAAAAACGGATATACCAACCGCACTTCATGATAACGCATTGCGAGCGCATGGCGGATAAGGTCGAGGCCGGGAAAGTATCAGTTGCTGACCCGACGAATTTTATGGCTTGTTGTCGTATGGTGCGTGGCAAAGCCAAAACAGCGACTGATCAAGAAACGATATCAGCGACAAAGCACGGTGATTTCAATTTGCGCAACATAATGCTTGGATCAGACGGCGAAACAGGCTTGGATTTTGAGCTATTGTCTACAGCGCCCGTCGGATTTGATATCGCACGAATCCTGATGGATTACGCTGAACTTTTTCAATCAGACGAAGATTTGGTGCCGGGGCAGTTATTGTCCAGCGTCACGATCAGAGCGTTTTTTGGTGGATATGATTTGGTGTCACAGAATGATCCGGGCGTTGCATTTTTGCCGTTTACACAAATACTGAATGATTGGGTATCTATACCTTCGGACCCTCAGCAGCGCAGTTGGCGACAGGAGCACAGGTACGGAGGGATTGTAAGGTTGGTGAGAGCCGGATTCGGAGTGTTTTAAGACAGCGACCCCGTATTGGGGCCGCTTTATTTGCTATACTGACGCCGTACTTGTTAAATCGAGTCTTCTATCCAGCTTTTGAGTGTGGCCTTGGGGGCAGCACCCGAGCGGTTTGAGACAACTTCACCGTTATTGAACAAAAACAGCGCTGGGATGCCGCGTACACCCATTTGGGCAGGTGAGTTGGGGTTTTCATCAACGTTCACTTTGACAATTTTAACCTTGCCAACCATCTCATCTGACAGTTCTTCAAGTGCAGGGCCAATCTGTTTGCACGGGCCACACCATTCGGCCCAGAAATCCACTACAACAGGAACTTCTGAATTTTTGACTTCTGCGTCAAAGGTTGCGTCGGTAACAGGCACGGTCGCCATTTTTGTCTCTCCTGACAGGGATCAAACTCAAGGGTGGAACTTATGAACCTGACTGCCAATCGTCAAGATATGGCGTTCGCGCAATTGCTTCACTCACAATGTCGTGTGGCAGATGCATCAGGTGCCCGGATTTTGTCCAAAGCACATGTGTCTTGATCAGGTGGTTTGGATAAATCTGTGCGATTGCGTGGGCATAAGCGCCAAGTTGACGCAGTACGCCTTCGGGACAATTTATGGCAAGGCTGGGTACCGTGCGATTGGTTTTAAAGTCGACGATGTCGACGGTTGTGTCTGAGACGATCAGGCGATCGATATTCCCATGAATTCGATGGACGCCAAGATCGGCTGTAATTGGAACCTCTGCCAAGGTTGCGCTATCGAACAAATGTGCAATGTCGGTCTGTTGTAGCACCCTACAAGCCTCTGCCGCGGCTTCAGCCTTGAGGGCATCTGTCAATCGAGTGACTTCAGAAAGTCGTTTGATCGTTTCAGACCATTCGCCTTTTTTCACGCTTGGCAAGACTTCTAAAAACTGATGGACCAGAGTTCCGTAGGACTTGGCGGTTTCTTCTTCCATTCCTTCACCAGGCAACGCTTTGGCGCCGCCAAGTTTAGATGGCGATACGATCGACAGTGGTGGTTGTCTGGCCGGCGCACTGTGTTGGTAAAGTTGAGGGAGAGCTGTTTCGCTCGGAGTGTTTCTAGCTTTGTCACCTTTGGCTTCAATCGTCCAGTTGCCATATTCCAGGCGAAGACCCGGGCCAATGGGTGTTTCCAATGCAGTTGATCCACCATCAGACATGCCCCTTTGGATACGTTGATGCCAATCGTCACCTTTGCTGTCGAGTTTGCCAGAGGCTGCAACGATCAGCCATTTTTCTGCTCGTGTCAGCGCAACATAAAGCAGGCGTAGACTTTCTTGTTTTTGTTCCTCTTTCATGGCGCTTAGCCGTGCAACCATATTGACGGGTTGCGCATCGCTTGGCATGCGCCAAACGGGCGTATTTTTTATCGTGATAATATCATCTTTAATGGAAAGAGTGCGTTGACCGCATTCAGGAAGGATTACGATAGGCGCTTCTAGCCCCTTGGCGCCATGGACCGTCATCACCCTGATCTGGTTGGAAGCGCTGTCGATCTGGCGCTTCACTTCTAGGTCGTCTGTCTCCATCCATGTCAGGAAGCCAGTCAGGCTTGGGATAGCTGAGCGCTCATAGGACAGCGCTTGTGACAGCAATGCATTGATACCGTCCTTTGCCTCAGCTCCCAAGCGGGCCAAAAGATTTTTGCGACCACTGTGTCGAGTAAGCATGCGCTCAATCAGGTCATAGGGTCGCATAAAGTCGATTTTCCCCCGTAGATCTTTGAGAATCGAGACTGTATCGGGGTATTCAGTCTCCTTTTCACGCAAACTGGGCCATAGATGTTCAGTGTCTCGGTGATGCGCCAGAGTAAATAACTCCTGCTCTGACCAGCCAAATAAAGGTGACTTTAGGGCGGTGGCAAGCGACAGGCTGTCATCTGGTGTTGCTAGAAATGCCAGCAGCGCACCGAGATCGCGCACAGCTGTTTCTGCGCCAACTTTAAGGCGGTCAGCCCCCGCAATCGGCAGTTCAGCTTTCTTACAGGCGCGAATGATTTCGGGAAAAATACCAGACCGTCGTTGGACAAGAATCAAGAAATCACGCGGCTCCACTGGGCGCATTGCGTTGCCATCAGGAATGAGCGTTTTGTCGTCCAGCATCAAGCGCATCTTTTGTGCAATGGCATCGGCCAGAATTCGATCTTCATGCACTGCGTTGCGGCGATCAAGCGGAACAAACCACTCTGAATCTTCTTCCCTTTCCGGCTTGGGGACCAGCGGCCATAAATCGACCCGGCCGGGCAAATCAGCGTGAAACGCAAGATGTTCTACCTTGGAAAACCCGGCTTCGTCTTGGTCTTCAAAGACACTGTCAACAAGGCGCAAGATCGCTGGAGAAGATCGGAATGAATAGTCCAATGTTAATTCGTTGAGCGTTTGGTTCGCGCTTTTCAGTTTGGACTGATATTCCGCCTGCATTCGGTCAAATTCACGAGGGTCTGCGCCTTGGAAGGAGTAAATTGATTGTTTTTTGTCCCCAACAACAAAGATGGTGCGCGTGGCCTCTGGCCTCGACCCTTCCCCGCTTGCAAACTCTTCGCTTAGCTTGCGAATAACGTCCCATTGCGCCGGGCTAGTGTCTTGCGCCTCGTCTACAAGGATGTGCCCTATGCCACCGTCCAATCTGAACAAGACCCAGTCTGCAACCCGGCTATCGCTGAGTAAATCGCGTGCTTTTTGAATCTGGTCGTCAAAGTCTAGCCAGCCGCGCCGCTGTTTGGCTGCTGCATATAGATCTGCAAACGCGCGTCCAAAGGCATGAAGTGTTACAGTTCTTTCCGCCGCCACCAGAGCTTTCTGTGCCTCTGTTGCATCTGCAACACGCTGCATTAGGCCGTCGAGACGCGGCATTAAGTGACCAATTCTTTTCTGCGTGGCTTTGGTTGGGAAGCGCCCAATTTTTGGCTGCCCAGTACTATCGCCACTTTTGAAAACGAACACCTTGGCCATGGATGGAATGGCATCAAAGTCTAAATTAATGACAGACCCAAGATCATCGGCGGCCTTGGTGTCATTAGCGCTACCTTTGGTCAGCGCGGACATTACATCGCGCAGCAAATCTGCATCATTCTTGAGGAAAGTAGCGCTGACGATCTTTTCACGGCTTATTGTTGGATCGGCATCGAACAATGATAAGGCTTCGGACAGGCCGAGTTTTCGTAGCCCACCTTTGCTAACAATCTGGTGGGTAAACTTGAGGATGTCACCGCCGGTATATACTTGTGCCAGATCAGTCAGGAGAGTGGCATTGGGCCCGTCTGCCAACGTGTCTACCAGCTCGGCGCGTAAAAGTTCAGCGGCTCGATCTTCGATTTCTGTAAATTGAGGGCTGACGCCTGCTTCGAGTGGAAAACGCCGCAATAGAGACGCACAGAAGGAATGAATAGTTTGAATTTTTAATCCACCGGGTGTTTCGATAGCGCGCGCAAAGAGCGTGCGGGCATTGCGAAGATCAATCATTGTGGGCTTGCGGTCTAGACCAAGCTCGGCCAATGCAGTTGCGAGCGGCTCATCGTCAAGCATGGCCCATGCGCCTAGCCGTTTGAACAGACGGTTTTGCATCTCAGAGGCGGCTGCCTTGGTGTAAGTCAGGCACAATATGTGTTGCGATTCGACTTCGTTCAGCAGCAACCGAGCAACGCGATCAGTCAAAACGCGCGTTTTGCCCGAACCTGCATTTGCCGACAGCCAGGTTGATGCATCTGGGTGCGCCGCCAGATGCTGACGTTGAGTCGCTTGATCGACATCAGTCATTTGAGGACCTCGCGCACAGGATCATCCGAGCTGTCCCATTCGCCAACGCGCGCCAGCTGATCATAGTCGCGCTCTGCGGTATCAAGGTCCATTGCGCGGCGAGAGGGGTATCCTTGGTCTTCTTTCAGATACGAGGCAAACAAACTGACAAGTTGCGCAATAACTTGCTGCGGCGGCTCTTCTTCGAGTGGTGCGTTTTTCTCTTCGGGCGTCGACCCGATTCCGATGAATGTAGCAGCACGTACAGCACGTGGCCCCACAGCGTGAAATGCGCCTTCTTCGATCATTGCTGCCTCGAGCAGCAATTGTTTGTTAAAGTGTTTTTGCTGTTTCCCCGTCGGTGGCGGTCCGGTCTTGTAATCATACACGATGGCATGGCCGGCATCATCAACGTCAATTCTATCTGCACGACCTTTGAGTGTTGTGGCAACGCTGGGCAGCACCAAGATTCCTTGTGCGACTTCCTCGAAGGCAAATGGCGTCGCAATGTTTTGCCGTTTCAGCTCACTTTGCACGATCCAGTCTGCCACACGCCCAAACCGAGCCAGCCAGAGCGTACGTGCGGCCGGCCAAGGCACATCCTTATCAAGAATACGCTTTGCGTGGTTCATTAGGTGCTGAGTGGTCAGCGCGGCGCTGTCAGCTAAGGTTTCCTTTACAAAGGCTTCCATCACATCATGTGATAGGATCCCGCGCAACAGAGCGTCAGGTGTTTGCACAAGCGGTCTGAGCGGTAGCAAGCGCAGACAATGTTTGGCATAAATCGCATAAGGATCACGTATTAGCGTTTCGATTTCTGTGACAGTGAATTGTCGAGGGCGCGCAGCAACCGGAGGGCAGGGGGCTGGGCGATGCGCCCTTTCCACTTCAGGTTTCATGTCAAGCTGTCGGGCTAGCCCCAGCCAATGATCGCCGCGTTTTCTCATTTCGTCCCATGCCTCTGGTCCGCCTTTGGTCTTTAGACCGGAAAGCAGATTGGATATCCGGTTGACCCAGCGCGATGGAACAGTTTCCGCGTCATCAGAACGGATCGATCGGGTCAACCAGACTTCACGCGCCGCAACCGCCTGTTGAAAATCATGAGCGGACAGCCCAATGCGCCGTTCCGGCAAGAGAAGCCCGACACGCAGGCGCATTTGCCGATTAAGCCACGGATCAGGGGCAGGCGTTTCCGGCCAAGTACCTTCATTCAACCCCGCCAGGATCACAAGATCAGCCCCCTGTACCCGCGCTTCGAGCGTGCCCCAAATCATGATTCCTCCGTGGGACGCGCGCGGTTCGCGGACTTCACCCTGTGCAAGCAGCTGACCAACCAGAGCTATGTAATCAGATGCAGACATCACACCACCGTGCTGCGCCTCATCGCGCAATTCCTCCATGGCGGTGTATGCGGCTTCGCCAGAGCTTTTCTCCCAAAGCGTTCCAGGCCGCGAGGGATCTGGCCCTGATGCCAGCGACTCACTTAAAGCGAGGTGTCGTTCGACCCAGTCGCGCAGCGGCAAGCGCATCTGGCTGTTTTGATCACAGACAAGATCGGCCACCCATATCGCCCACGCCTCTACGTTTGTGGGATTATCCTTGGCCATGTGTCCTGCGCAACTGATCAAGCTATTGCGGTCAGGATACGGTAGGCCGATCTTGCGTATCCGCAGCTCTAGCCATTGTGTGTAAAGAGCGTGGGTATTGCGGTTATCGCCTGAACGGGTCAGCGGATGTTTTAGCAGCGTCAAAAGCGCTTCGGCATCTAGCGGACGTTCGAACAATGCTGCTGTGTGCCGCAGGAACCGGCCTGGTGGAGAAAGGTGCAGCGGCTCGCCTGCGCTATCATCAGGCAGAATGTTCCAACGATCAAGTGCTGCGGTTACCTGTCGGGTCAACATTCGGTCAGGTGTAATCAGTGCCGCGCGCTGACCTGTTTCGGCCGCTGCGCGTAACCGCATGGCAATTGTAATTGCTTCGGCTCTTGGCGTGTTAGCCTCGACAAGGGTGATGCCTGCGGTCGCCGTATCAAGGCCGCTCAGCTTTGGTCCTTCACGTCGCCACGCATCTGTAACGGGTGCGGGCCGTAATGCTAGAGAAATTAATTGATTGCGTGCATCGGAGGGTGGCAGATCACTGGTCCACGGCTCTACATTTGTTGGCGCCATCCCAAACCGGTCGGTCAGGTTCATGAACCGGTATTGGGGATGATCCTCACCACTCATCGCATCACCCATTGTGGCCCATACTTCGGCTGGCATGTGAAAGTCGAAACCCGGTAGGATAATGGCCCCTTGCGGCAGATGGGCCACTGCTTGCATCAACAATTGAGTTGTGCCGCGCGATCCTGTGGATCCAAAGATCAATATAGGATCACGCGGCGGAGCAATGGCCCAATGTGTGGCCAGTTTTAAAACTGTGGCTCTGCGCCTTGCCTCTGGGTCCGGGGCGCTATCAATCGTGTCGATATATGCCTGAGCAATAGAAATGAATTTTTGAGCCCGTGCCCAATGTCCAGATTGATCGGTAACGTCGATTTGGGCGATATCGTCTGGCGTGACGCCTTCGCCTTGCATTTCATCGAACAATCCAGCGAGGCTGTCCGCCAAGTCAAAGGCGGCCGTTTCCGCAGCAAGGTCTGCCTGTGACTTCATCAAACCCGCAATCAGCGAGACCAGTTCAAGACGGCGGCGCAGCGCTGATGGTGATGGGGCAAGCGGCGCGCCGGGCAAAAGCCCATCAAGCTCGGTCACAAGGCGAACTTTTGGCAGAATACGAGCTGGACCAGTGTCAAAAAGATCGCGCAGCCGGCGGGCCATCCGCTGTGTATTGACCAACAAAGTGACTTTGGCCCAAGCTTCAGGGGGGCTGTTTTTCAGGCGATCTTCCAGCCCTCGGAGCACTGCGGCGGGAAAATCTACACCGGGTGGGCACCCAAATAAGCGTGGGTGTGGGCTTGTTTCAAACATTGGCATTGGCAATCGTTTTTTCTGCAATATTGATGCCTTCAGGATGGCCGACGTCACACCATTGCCCCGGATACTCAAGGCCGAACAAACGGTTTGCTGCGGCCATCTTGTTCCAGACAACATTTAGTGAAAAACAGGCTTGTCTTACATCGTGTAACAGGTTGGTCTTTATGATTTGGACGCCACCATAGATCAGATCTCCGCCGCGCAGCAGTTGGCCATCTTGTGCCAGGTGGAAGTCCCCGTTTCCCATATGCCCGTGCGCGCTGCTTCGTGGAATACTTACCAACAACGCATCCATTTTATCTGGATTCCAATTATTTATTAGTAAGTCGATTGGGTTTTCCCCTATCCAGATAGCATCGGTATTCATCGTTATCACTGGGCTATGATCAAGAATGCCAAGTGCGTTTTTTAGTCCCCCACCGGTGTCAAGAATTTCGGGCGCTTCGATAATCGTGTCAACGGGACTATGTCTCAGATGCTGGGCCAGCATGTCGGATTTGTAATGCAAGTTGGCCACCATGGTCTGGCTGCCAGCCAAGATTGCTAGGTCAAGCGCATGGTCAATCAAGGCGCGGCCAGCGACAGGAATAAGTGGTTTGGGCCGGTTGAGGGTCATTGCTCCCATGCGCGTTCCGAACCCGGCCGCGAAAAGCATTACGGGATAGGGATTGTGGCGCATTGATCATTGATCTTTCGAAGAATTTCAGGCGATGGAAAGGGCATACTTTTGGCAATTAGAGAAGCAATGTCTTGAAGATCTGGATGTTGTAGATTGGCTTGAATGTGCTTCCAGACTCGTGGAATCAGGTCGATGTATTGTGGCTTGCCATAGGCCAGTGAAAGGCGCGAAAAACCGCCCAGTATGCGCAGGTTGCGCTGCAAGCCGAGCAAAGCATAATCTGCTCTGAATTGCGTGTTTTCCACCCCGGACTTTTCAATATAATATGCCATCATGGAGCGTGCGATTTCAGGCGAAACAAAGCGCCGTGCATCTTGCAGGATCGACATAAGATCATAGGCTCTATGCCCGGCCATTGCGTCCTGATAATCCAGCAGGCCCACGCGGGCCACACCATGTCGCTTGGGCAACCAAATTAGGTTTTCTGCGTGGTAGTCTCGTTGGATAAGCACGTCGATGCGGTCGTCTAGCGGCGCTAGTGCGGCATGAAGTTCAGACTGAAAAGCGGACTTGGCTGTTTCGTCACAGTGCCCAAGAGCCCCCTTTTGGTACCAGTCAAATGAAAGAGAAGCCATTTGGGTCATGGCATAGCTATCGTATGGGACGACGTTTGACGGTGGGGCGTTGTGCAGGTGTAACAATACGTCGATCGCAGCCTTGTAAAGGAATTCTTCGAGCGTTGGATCGGCGGCCACGACGCGTGCAAACAGGTCATCACCAAGGTCTTCGAGCAACAAGAAGCCGTTGGCGGTATCTTTTTCAAGGATT